>NZ_SRID01000740.1 GCF_004684805.1 Streptomyces palmae | reverse complement strand
GTATAAGAGACAGCGCCGCACCCGTCCCCGCCGGCGCCCCGGGCGAGAACACCGCCCGGGGCCGGGCCCTGCACGGCCTGGTCATCGACTGGTTCCAGGAGCACGCCCGCGATCTGCCCTGGCGGCGCCCGGAGGCCGGGGCGTGGGGCGTGATGGTGAGCGAGTTCATGCTCCAGCAGACCCCGGTCAACCGGGTGCTGCCGGTCTACCAGGAGTGGCTGGCCCGCTGGCCGCGCCCGGCCGACCTGGCCGCGGAGTCCCCGGGCGAGGCGGTACGCGCCTGGGGGCGGCTGGGCTACCCGCGGCGAGCGCTGCGACTGCACGGCGCGGCCGTGGCGATACAGGAGCGGCACGGCGGCGAGGTGCCCACCGAGCACGCGCAGCTGCTGGCGCTGCCCGGGGTGGGCGAGTACACGGCGGCGGCCGTGGCCTCCTTCGCGTACGGACAGCGGCATCCGGTGCTGGACACCAATGTGCGCCGGGTCTTCGCCCGCGCGCTCTCCGGCAGCCAGTACCCGCCGAACGCCACCACCGCGGCCGAACGCCGGCTCGCCCGCGAGCTGCTGCCGGACGACGAGCCGACCGCCGCGGCCTGGGCGGCGGCCACCATGGAGCTGGGCGCGCTGGTGTGCACCGCCCGGTCGCCGGAGTGCGTACGCTGCCCGATCGCCGCGTCCTGCGCCTGGCGGCTGGCCGGGGCGCCGGCCCACGACGGGCCGCCGCGCCGCGGGCAGACCTACGCGGGCACCGACCGGCAGGTGCGCGGCAAGCTGCTCGCGGTGCTGCGGGAGGCGACCGAGCCGGTGCCGCAGGCGGTGCTGGACCGGGTCTGGCACGAGCCGGTGCAGCGCGCCCGGGCGCTGGACGGGCTGGTCTCCGACGGCCTGGTCGAACCCCTCGCCGGCCGCCGCTACCGACTGCCGCGCTGAACCGGCGCCGGACCCGAAGGCCGCCCCCGGCCCGAGGCAGCCGGAAAGC
>NZ_SRID01000739.1 GCF_004684805.1 Streptomyces palmae | reverse complement strand
GTGCAGTTCGGGGGTATGGGGCGGGAGTTGTATGGGCGGTTCCCGGTGTTCGCGGGGGCGTTGGATGAGGTGTGTGGGGTGTTTGAGGGGGTGGTGCCGTTTTCGGTGCGGGAGGTGGTGTTGGGGTCCTCGGACGCCGGTGTGGATGTGGATGTGGATGGTACGGGGGTGGCGCAGCCGGCGTTGTTCGCGTTCGAGGTGGCGTTGTTTCGGTTGTGGGAGTCGTGGGGTCTGGTGCCTGATGGGGTGGCGGGGCATTCGTTGGGTGGGGTGGTGGCGGCGTATGTGGCGGGTGTGTTGTCGTTGCGGGACGCGGTGGCGTTGGTGGCGGCTCGTGGGCGGTTGATGGGCGCGCTGCCCGCCGGCGGCGCCATGGCGGCCGTGGGTGCCGCCGAGGAGCGGGTCGAGGCGTTACTGGCGGCCGCGCCCGCCGACTCGTTGGGCCGGTTGGAGATCGCGGCGGTCAACGGCCCGTCCAGCGTGGTGGTTTCCGGTCCCGAGGCGGCGGTGGGCTGGTTGGAGGAGCGGTGCCTCGCCCAGGGGTTGCGCTGTTCTCGGTTGCGGGTGAGTCATGCCTTCCATTCGGCGGCGATGGAGCCGATGTTGGCGGAGTTCGGTGAGGTGGTGCGGGGGTTGGAGTTCGGTGCTCCGGTGATTCCGCTGGTATCGGACACCTCGGGGGAGGTGTTGTCGGCTGAGCGGGTTGCGGATCCGGAGTACTGGGTGGGGCATGTGCGGCGGGCGGTGCGGTTCGCCGACGCGGTGGCCACCTTGCGGGGCGCGGGGATCACCGCGTTCGTGGAGCTGGGGCCGGACGCGGCACTGACCCCGATGATCGCCGAGATCACCGCCGATGACGAGGAGGTGGCGTGCATCGCCGCCCAGCACCGGGGCGGCGACCAGGCGGCTGACGTGCTCACCGCGTTGGGGCGGTTGTTCGCGCAGGGTGTGGCGGTGGACTGGGCGGGGTTGCTGGGGAG
>NZ_SRID01000738.1 GCF_004684805.1 Streptomyces palmae | reverse complement strand
CTTCCCGGCCCCGGACGCCCCGGCTCCGGCCCCGGCCTTCCCTGCCTTCCCGGCCGCGGACGCTCCGGCCCCGGCCTTCCCCGCCGCGGTCCTCCCGGCGCCGGAGCCGTTCCTCGCTCCGGCCCCGGCGCTCCCCGCCACCTCCGTCTCGGCCTGTGCCGCCGGTCCGCCCCCGGAGCCGCCGGCGGCGGCCCGTCCGTTCGCGGCCTCGGCCGGGCGTCCGGCCCGCGCGCGCCCGGTCCCGGAGCCGCCGGTGGCGCGCCCGGCCGGCGTCCGCCCGGCGGTCATACCGCCACCCCGGCGAAGAGGTCGTCCACCGGCCCGGCACCGCCCGGCACCGGTTCCCCGCCGTGGGCGAGGCGGTAGTACTCGGTGGCCAGCAGCGGCTGGCCCAGTCCGTTGGAGAGGGCGAAGAAGGGCTCGCTGACCTCGATCTGGGTGGCGTGCGCGCGCATCGCCGCCGCCTTCGCCGCGGCATGGGCGGTGCCGTCCACCACGGCCACCACCTCGACCTCGGCGACCAGGCCGGGGACGTCCTCGGGAACCGCGATGCCGGGGAAGGGCCGCTCCTCGCCCAGCGCCCGGAGCCGGGCGAAGCCCTCCTCCACGACCGTGCGGGGCACGCAGTTCCAGTAGACGCGGGCGATCCGGTGGGGCTCCCCGAGGTCCCGCCGGAACGCCTTCTCGGCGGCGAGCTCCACGGCCCGCATGGCGACCCGGTGCGCCTTGATGTGGTCGGGGTGGCCGTACCCGCCGTGCGGGTCGTAGGTCACCAGCACCTGCGGGCGCACCTCGCGGATCACCTCAACGAGGGACGCCGCGGCCTCGTCGACGTCCGCCCTCCAGAAGGCGTCCGGAAGGCTGTTCTGCGGGGCGCCCATCATCCCGGAGTCGCGGTAGCGTCCGGCGCCGCCCAGGAAGCGGTGGTCGGTGACCCCCAGCTCCCGCATCGCGGCCGCCAGCTCGCCCGCCCGGTGGGCCCCGAG
>NZ_SRID01000078.1 GCF_004684805.1 Streptomyces palmae | reverse complement strand
GCCCACCACCGCCCCAGGAGTGGCCGGGCCCGCCCGCACCGTCCCGGGGGCCCGAGCCGCCACGCCGCGGCCCGGTCCGAGGGCCCCCGCACGGACCCGGTGGCCGGGCGCCCCGCGGTCGGCGGTGCGAGCATCGTCGCAGGGCACGAGCGCCGGAAGGGACCGCGTGCCCGCCGCACACGGTGTCCCGTACGGTGCCTGGGAGGCGGAATGGACCGGGAACAGCGGCCCAGGCTGGGGCGCAGGCACTTCCTCGGGGCCTGCGCGGTGATCGGCGCCGGTGGCGCCGGCTGCGCACGGGACGGCGGTCGCCACCGGCCGGACGCCGGGGGGACACAGGCCCCGGACGGTGAGCGGCACCTGCCCGGCACCTCCGACTGGCGCATCCGCTCGGTGGGCCCGCCGGAGGCGATCGCCGGATACGCCGACCGGGTGAGCGTGCGACCCGGCGAGGAGTTCGCGCTCCATGTGTCCACCACCGCGCCACGCTTCACGGTCTCCGCGTTCCGTATCGGCTGGTACGGGGGCGCCCAGGCCCGCCTGGTGTGGCGCTCCGAGCGCGTACCGGGCCGTGCCCAGGCCTCCCCGCGGATGCTGCCGGACACCCGGACGGTGCGCGCCGACTGGCGGCCCACCCTCACCGTCGGGACGGACGGCTGGCCGGAGGGCGCGTATCTGCTGCGGCTCGACGCGGACAGCGGCCACCAGCGCTATGTCCCGTTCGTGGTCCGCTCGGACCGCGGAGCCGGCCGGACGGTGCTGATGCACGCCCCGGCGACCTGGCAGGCGTACAATACCTGGGGCGGCTACAGCCTCTACGAGGGCCGGGGCGGCGCCTACGCCTACCGCTCCCTGGCCGTCAGCTTCGACCGGCCCTACGACCGCGACGGAGCCGAGAAGTTCCTGGTCTACGAGCGGGCGGCGGTGGTCCTCGCGGAGCGGCTGGGCATACCCCTGGCCTACACCACCGGGGTGGATCTCCACCGCGACCCGGAGGTGCTGCACGGGGCGGCGGCGCTGATCTGCCTGGGGCACGACGAGTACTGGAGCCCGCAGCAGCGCCGCCATGTGACCCGGGCCCGCGACGCCGGTACCAACCTGGCCTTCCTCGGCGCCAACACCTGCTACCGCCGGATCCGGCTGGAGCCGGGCGAGGCGGGCCCGGAGCGCACCGTGGTCTGCTACAAGACCTCCCACGGCGCCGACCCCTGCATCCGCAGCCACCCCGCCCTGGTGACGGCCGACTTCCGCCAGCCCCCCGCGGCCGACCCGGAGTCCGCGCTGACCGGAGTGCTGTACGAGGGGTTCCCCACCGACGCCCCCTATGTGGTGCACGCCGCCGACCACTGGCTCTTCGAGGGCACCGGGGTGCGCCGCGGCGACGCCTTCGACCATCTGGTGGGCGTCGAGTACGACCGGGTCACGCCCAGCGCCCCGACCCCGCCGCGGATCGAGGTCGTCGCCCATTCCCCGCTGCGCTGCAGGGGCCGACGCAGCCACAGCGATTCCGCGTACTACACCGTGCCCAGCGGCGCGGGGGTCTTCGCGACCGGCACCATGCGCTGGGTGGAATCACTGATGGCCGGCACCCGGGAGAACGGCCGCAACCACGGCATGGACGCCCGCACCGCGGCCTTCACCACCCGCACCACCGAGAACCTCCTCCGCGCCTTCGCCACCGGCCCGGCGGCCCGCACCCGACCGCGACCCCGGGAGAACGCGCGCGCCCTCTACGGGGACCGGCCCGATCACTGATCGTCCACGGCCCCGTCCCGCAACTGCCGGCGGATCTCGTCCGCGACCGCCTGGGCGGCCGGTGAGACCCAGCGGCGCCGGTGCCGGGCCAATCGGACCGGGACGTCCGGGATCCTCGGGCCCGACACCACCGCCAGCCGTCCGGTGCGCAGGGACTCCTCGACGGTGGAGCGGGGGAGCAGGGTGAGGCCCAGTCCGGCGGCGACGCAGGACCGGGCGGCCTCGATGCTGCCGAAACGCGTGATCCTGGTCCGCGCCTCGCCCACCTCCGCCAGCCGCTGGGCGAGCCGGTCGCTGTACGAGCAGCCGGGCTCATGGAGGAAGAAGGACTCCGGCGCCAGGTCCCGCCACTGGGCCGGGGCCTCCCGCCGGGCCATCGGGTGCTCGGGGGAGCAGACCAGCACCAGGGGTTCGTCGGCGACGTGCTCGGTGACGACGTGCGGCACCCGGGGCTCCTCCTCCAGCAGCAGCGCCAGGTCCAGCCGACCGGTCCGCAGACCTTCGAGGGCCGCCGCGGTGTCGGACGGTTGGAGGCCGACCTCCACCCCGGGGCAGCTGCGGCGCAGCGCGGCGATCACCTTGGGCAGCCGGGCCGAGCACAGGGTCTCCCCGGCACCCAGGACGACCTGTCCGGTCGGCGGGCCGTCCGCGGCGGCCGAGACCCGCAGCCGCGCCTCGGCGTCCAACACCGTCTCCGCTTCCGCCAGCACCCGGCGGCCCGCGTCGGTCAGCAGCGCGCCGCGGGGCAGCCGGTCGACCAGCCTGGTACCCAACTCCCTCTCCAGCGAACGGATCTGCACCGTCACCGTGGACTGCGCCAGATGCAGTTCGGCGGCCGTGGCGGTGAAGCTCTCGGTCCGCGCCAGTGTCAGGAAGGTGCGCAGCAGCCGGGTGTCCATGGAGCCCACTCTAACGAGCCATTCGGTTTCTCGATGGCAATCATCGAAGGCCATCGTTTCCCTTGATGGCTCCCCGATGGGATCGTGGAGCCATGACAGCGACCGACACCGCTCCCGCCACCGCCACCGCGGACGTCCTCCGCTACACCGCCTTCACCGCCGATCCGACAGGCGGCAATCCCGCCGGTGTGGTCCTGGACGCCGCACGGCTCGAGGACGCCGCCATGCTGGCCACGGCCGCCGAGGTGGGGTACTCCGAGACCGCCTTCGTCACCGCCGCCGACGAGCGGAACCGGCGTTTCGCCCTCCGCTACTTCAGCCCGCTGGACGAGGTGGCCTTCTGCGGCCACGTGACCATCGCCACCGCGGTCGCCCTGGCCGAGCGCATCGGTCCGGGGGAGCTGGTCTTCGACACCCGGGCCGGGCAGATCCCGGTGACCACCACCGTGGACGCCGCGGGCGCCGTGCACGCCACCTTGACCAGTGTCCCCACGCGCTCCCGCGCCGCCACCGACCGCGAACTCGACACCACCCTGCGCGCTCTGGGCTGGGACCACGCCGACCTCGACCCGGCCCTGCCGCCGCAGGTCGCCTTCGCGGGCAACGAACACCTGGTGCTGGCCACCGCGACCCGCGCCCGACTGGCCGACCTGGACTACGACTTCGAGGCGCTGGCCGCGGTGATGCGCGAGCACGGCTGGACCACCGTGCAACTGGTCTGGCGGGAGGCCGACAACCTGTTCCACGCGCGCGACCCCTTCCCGGTGGGCGGTGTGGTGGAGGACCCGGCGACCGGCGCGGCGGCGGCCGCGCTCGGCGGTTACCTCAGGGCCATCGGCCAGGTCACCGCCCCCTTCAGCCTGACCATCCGGCAGGGAGAGGACATGGGCCGCCCCAGTCGGCTGCGGGTCGACGTGGACCCGGCCGACCCCCGCGTGCGGGTCACCGGACAGGCGGTGCCCATCGCCGGGTGACCCCGGCGGCGGACCCGTACCCGGCGCTCCCCGCCTGCCGGACCGGTCCTCGACGCCTGCGTCGGGGGCCGCGCACCGCCGCGCGGCCCGTTCCGACGGGCGGGGTTCCCGGTGAGCCGGGCGTGCCCTGGCGCGCGGCCCCCCCGCCACCACCTGGCGCGTAATCGGGCGGAAGCCCCCGCCGGTGGCATGAGAGGGTCCTGATCATGGACACGACGGATGGCGCCACGGCGATCGAACGCCCCCGTTTCGGGGTGCTCCGGCAGCGGGACTTCCGCCTGCTCTGGCTGGGCGAGACCACCAGCGGTCTCGGCACCAGCATCACCACGGTGGCCTTGCCGTTGATCGCGGTGGTGGTCCTGAAGTCGGACACCTTCGCGGTCGGAGCGCTCGCCGCGGCCGTCTGGCTGCCCTGGCTGGTCATCGGATTGCCGGTGGGTGCCTGGGTGGACCGGATGCGGCGGCGCCCACTCATGATCGCCTGCGACCTGGCCGCCGCGCTGCTGTACGCCAGCGTCCCGGTGGCCGCCTGGTGCGACGCGCTGACCTACACCCACCTGCTGGTGGTGGCGCTGGCGTGCGGCGTCGCCTCGGTGTTCTTCAGCACGGCCTACCACGCCTTCCTGCCCGCGGTGCTCGACGGCCGGGACCTGCTGGAGGGGAACGCCAAGCTCCAGGGCAGCGAGGCCGGCACCCGGGTGCTGGGCCGAGGAGCCGCCGGTCTGATCGCCCAGGCGTTCGGAGCGGTCCTCGGGCTGCTGGTCGACGCGGTGACCTTCCTGATCTCCACGGTGTGCCTGGCCCTGCTGCGGGTCCGCGAACCGGCTCCGGAGAACCCCGTCGACCGGACCACCCTGCGCCGGCGGATCGGCGAGGGGCTGCGCTTCGTCCTCCACGACCGCTATCTGCGGCCGATGGTGGTCTACGGAGCCGTGGCCAACCTGGCGCTGATGGGGTATCAGGCGGTGCAGATCGTCTTCCTGGTCCGCACGGTGGGCGCGAACCCCGCGACGGTGGGTGTCCTGATCATGATCGGCAGCCTCGGCGGCGTTCTGGGCGCGCTGCTGGCCGGTGCCGTGGGCCGGCGCTTCGGGACCGCCCGCGGAATGCTCGCCATGCAGGCGTTCACCGGCCCGTTCGCGCTGCTGCTGCCGCTGACCGTACCGGGCGCCGGGCTGCTGCTCTTCGCGCTCGGCGGGTTCACCGTGGGGACCGGGATCACCGCCTGCAACGTCGTCCTCGGCAGCTTCCGGCAGACCTACTGCCCGCCGCGGCTGCTGGGGCGGGTGGTGGCCACGACCATGGTGATCAACCACAGCACCATCCCCCTGGGTTCCCTGCTCGGTGGGTGGCTGGGCGATGCGGTGGGCCTGCGCCCCACCATGTGGATCATGACGGGTCTGCTGGCGCCCTGCTGGCTGATCCTTGCGCTGAGCCCCATGCGCGGCCGGCGCGATCTGCCCCAGGGGTACGGGCCGGTGGACGGCCGTACGGCGGACGCGGGCCTCGGGGCGACCGAGCCCCAAGCGACCGGTACGGCCGCCGAGGAGTGCGCGGCCGACGTCTCGCCGCGGTGATCCGCGGGCGCCGCCGAAGGGCCGGGGCCCGCGCGGCCGAGCGCGTTCGGGCGCGGAGTGAACAGCGGTGCCCGGCACCGGAGTCGCCGAACCGGTACCGCTCGGTCGCGGCGATGGCGGCCCGGCTCCTTCCGCGGACCCGCCGTTAGGATCACGGCACCGCTCGCAGCGGTCGTACCGCGTCCGCGGTGCGGACCCGAGCCAGGGAGAGGGCCATGCTCGAGGCATTCGCCGAACTGTCCACGCCGCTGGTGGCCGACGCCTGTGTGCGCAACGGGGTACCGCTGCGCGCCGCCCCGCCCGGCATCGGCGCGGTGGTACCCGGCGCGCGGATCGCCGGACGCGCGCTGCCGGTGCGCCACTACGGCAGCGTGGACGTGTTCTTGGAGGCGTTCGCCCAGGCCGAGCCGGGGGATGTGCTGGTCATCGACAACGGCGGCCGAGTGGACGAGGCGTGCGTCGGCGACCTGGCCGTCCTGGAGGCCCAGGCGGCGTCGGTCGCGGCCCTGGTGGTGTGGGGACTGCACCGGGACACCCCGGAGTTGGTGGAGATCGGCCTCCCGGTGTTCAGCTACGGCAGCTATCCGCCCGGTCCGGTGCGCGTGGACGAACGGGAGCCGGAGGCACTGGAGTCGGCCCGGTTCGGCCCGCACCTGGTGAGCGGCGAGGACCTGGTCTTCGGCGACCCCGACGGGGTGCTGTTCGTCCCCGCGGACCGGGCCGAGGAGGTTCTGGCGACCGCACGGCGGATCATGCGGACCGAGCGGGCGCAGGCGGAGCGGATCCGCGCGGGGGAGACCCTGCGCCGGCAGACCGACTTCGACGACTACCTGGCCCGGCGCGCCGCCGACCCCTCCTACACCTTCCGCCGGCATCTGCGGCGTGTCGGCGGTGCCATCGAGGAGTAGTCCGGCCGCCCGCGGGCGCGGTGCGGCCATGCGCCGTACGGTGACCGGCCGTCAGGCGACCGGCGCCGACCGTCCGCCAGGCCCACCCGCCGTACGACGCCCTGCGGAACCGCGCTGCCAAGGGTTGATCGTTCGGGAATTCCCGCACTATATTCGTGCGAGAATTCCCGAACGATTGGAGTGGTGTGATGGCTGCCGCCCGCACGTACCACCATCCCGACGCGGATGAGATCGCGCTCCCGCGCGTGCTGTTCGCGCTCAGCGAGCCCCTGCGTCTGACGATGGTCCGCATCCTCACCGAGCGCGGGGAGGTCGACAGCCTGGAACTCGGACCCGACCTGCCGCGCTCGACGCTGACCCACCACACGAGCCTGCTGCGTGAGTCCGGCGTGGTCTTCGTCCGCGCCCAGGGGCGCAAATGCATGATCAGGCTGCGCGCCGAGGACCTCGAGGCCCGGTTCCCCGGCCTGGTGCGGACGGTCCTGGCCGGTTACCAGGAGGAGGGCGCGGCCAGGGCCGAGGGGGATACCGCGTGATCGGGAAGGTCTGGCCGCTGGTCATCGCCGCGGTCTCCCTGGGTGTCGACGCCTATGTGCTGGCCGGTGTCCTGCCGGACATGGCCGACTCCCTGGCCACGACGGCCGGTGCGATCGGGCTGGGCGTCACCGCGTTCACCGCTGCCTACGCGGCTGCGGGACCGTTCCTCTCCCGTGTCCTGGTCGGCAGATCGACCCGTACCGCGCTGCTGGTCGCGCTCGGTACGTTCAACCTCGGCAACCTCGCCACCGCGCTGGCACCGTCGCTGGGCGTCTTCCTGACCTCCCGCGTCGTCGCGGGCGCGGGGGCCGGCGTGCTCACCGCGGTCGCCACGGCGACGGCCGGAGCCCTCGTGGCGGACCACGAACGCGGGCGCGCGATGGCGATGGTGACCTTCGGCCTGTCCACGGGAACCGTCGCCGGCGTGCCACTGGGCATGCTGATCGGCGAACAGGCGGGGTGGCGCGGGACGATGGGCTTCGTCGTGCTCATCGGTGTCCTGAGCATGCTCGCCCTCGCCCTGCGCTCCGGCACGCTGCCACAGCTTCCCGCCTCCCGCGGCTCCGGGAGCGGCGCCGTACTCAGGAGCCCACGCGTCGCCCTCGGCATCGCGCTGTCCTTCGTCCTGGGCGTGGCCAGCCTCGGTCTCTACACCTACCTGCTGCCGATGGCCGACGAAAGCGGTCTGAACGGCTGGGGATTCGCGCTCGTTTGGGCCTGGGGCATCGGCGGCGTCATCGGCTCCGGCCTGATCGGCAAGCCCCTCGACACGCTGGGCCCCCGACGGCTGATGCCCGTCGTCCCGGCCTTCCTCCTCGCCTCCTTCCTCATCGTCTGGCTCGTCGACGACCCCGCGGCATGGCTGATCGCCACCGCGGTGTGGGGCGCGAGCGGCTGGATCAGCGTGCCCGTCCTGCAACAGGCACTCACCCGGGACCGCATCGAGCAGGCCATGCCCATCGTCGCCTTCCAGATGGCCGCGATGTACCTGGGCTCCGCCGCGGGATCGGCCCTGGGCAGCGCCCTGCTCGCCGGAGGCGTCAGCGCCGACGCACTGCCGGGATGGGCCGCACTGGCGGTCGCGGGCGGCGTGGTGCTCGCCGTGCTGGTCGCCCGGCTGACACCTCGGTCCGCATCCGCCGCCACGCCTGACGCCCTCACCCCGCGGACACCGTCGGCACAGCACACGCCGACCGAGTCGTGCTGCCCGTAGCGGCCCAGCCGCGGACCGCGTCGCACCGCCCGGGGCGGATCGGCGTCGACGGCTGCCGGGGCGAGCACGTCGCACACCGCCGCCCCGGTCCCGGGAAGGGCGTCGGCGCGCGCGTGACCTGGCGCGGATGACCTGGTCCCGGTGGTTCCGGGCGCGGGCCGGCCCCCAGGGAGCCGGACCGCGCCGCGTTCAACTAGCCTGCGCCGGCGGCGTGTCGAAGGAGATCCACACATCGGGCGGCAGATCCGGGCGGTGCGGCACCGCCCTGCGCTCCTCCGCCCACGCGTCCCCGGCGATCTCCCGGGCGACCCGGCGCCAGAAGTGGACCGCCGCCACGTTGGCGTCCTGGAACGGGATCTCCCAGGGGCCCGGGTGCCTGGCCACCACCTGCCGCACGGCGTCCAGCCCTACCCCTCCTCGCCGGGCCCCGCGCACGACGAAGAAGGCGTTGAGCACCCGCGTGGGGCCGGTCAGCCCCCGGACCAGCACCAGCCCGGCCGGGCTCGTGCCCAGCACCAGCAGGTAGGCCGCCCAGTCGGCGTCGGTGAGAACGCGACCGGGCTGATCGCCGTGGAAGGTCCCGTCGGCGTCCGGAAGGCCGCCGCGGAACTCCGACAGGTCATGATGGAACATCAGCCACAACCGCTCCACCAGGGCACGGTCGGCGGCGGCTGCGGGGCGTAGGGAAACCTCCGGCATGGGACTCCTCTTCCTGGGTGGGATTGCCTGGTGCGTGCACGGGGTGGGCGGGTCCGCGAGGGGCGCGTACCGCCCTTCCGGCTCTCGGCCCAGTGGAGCGGCGAAGCCCGGTGGTGTGCCGTCCGCGCCGGTGAACCCCCGTACTCCTTGTAACAGGCCCCAGGCGGAAGAGGCTCATCCGGTCTCTGCCACGACGCGGGAGCCGGCGGCCAGGACGGCGACCGCCCGCGGGGCCGATGCCTCGGGGCCCTGGCCAGTGCAAGCGAAGCGACCGCCCGGTGAGTGCCCGACGGGAATCCCGCGGCCGCGTCGGCACCGCCGCCGAAGGCCGGTCACCAGGGTTTGCCGAACCGGCAAACGGACTCGCCCACTTGACCGGGTCCTGCGCATGATCGGTGCGGAACCGACGGAACGGTGGACGAGGTCGGTCCCGGCGCACAGCAGACGGCCCTGGAGGAGACGTATGACGCGGCACGGCTTGCAGACCACACACCGGTCGGTCCCCTCACCGGCAGGCCGGATCCACCTCGCCGAGCAGGGGACCGGGCCGCTGGTGCTGCTCATCCACGGCTTCCCGGAGTCCTGGTACTCCTGGCGCCACCAACTGCCGGCACTGGCCGCGGCGGGATACCGGGCGGTCGCCATCGACGTCCGCGGTTACGGCCGCTCCTCCAAGCCGGCCGCGACCGACGCGTACCGGATGCTCGACCTGGTGGCGGACAACGTCGCGGTGGTGCACGCGCTGGGCGAGGAGTCGGCCGTGGTCATCGGCCATGACTGGGGCGCCGGCATCGCCGCGACCTCCGCCCTGCTCAGGCCGGAGGTCTTCCGGGCGGTGGGACTGCTGAGCGTTCCCTACACCCCGCCGGGTGGACCCCGCCCCAGCAGCGCCTTCGCCCAGATGGGCGGCGATGAGGAGTTCTACGTCTCCTACTTCCAGGAACCCGGCCGCGCCGAGGCCGAGATCGAGCCGGACGTACGGGGCTGGCTCGCGGGCTTCTACGCGGCACTGTCCGCCGACACCATGCCCGCGGCCGGCGCCCCGGACCCGCACTTCGTCAGCAGGGGCGGGACCCTGCGCGACCGGTTTCCCAGCGGACGGACGCCCGGCTGGCTCGGCGAGCGGGATCTCGACTTCTACGCCGCCGAGTTCGAACGCACCGGTCTGACCGGCGCGCTGAACCGCTACCGCAACATGGACCGCGACTGGGAGGACCTGGCCGCCTTCGAGGGCGCCCCGCTCACCCAGCCCTCGGTGTTCATCGGCGGTGGCATGGACGCCTCCACCACCTGGCTGGCCGAGGCGATCGACGCCTACCCGGTGACGCTTCCAGGGCTGGTCGCCTCCCACATCCTCGACGGCTGCGGCCACTGGATCCAGCAGGAACGCCCCGCCCAGGTGAACCGAATCCTCACCGACTGGCTGGCCGCGCTGCCCCGCTGAGGACACGACGGATCACTCCGCCTCCGGAGCACGCGGAGAACCGACCCACCGCGCCGGCCGAGAGCGCACACAAGGCCGGGGGCCCGGACCACCAGCCCGTCGCTCACCCGCTTCGGGGGCTCCGCGGCTCGCCGGCGGCGCTCTCCTGGCGTTCGCGGAGCGCGATCCGGGCCAGTTTGGTCAGCATCATGCCGTTGCGGATGGAGACGATGTAGTCCACCGGCAGCCCGTGCATCCGGATGCCGGGACCCCGCAGGGGGTGCCATTCGAGAACGAGAAGGGTGTTCTCGCCCCAGGGGATCACATTCATGGCGATACGGGCCGCGCCGAAGTGGTCCGCCTTGGCCTCCAGTTCCAGGCGGCGCAGCGGGTCGCAGATGCGCACCACGCAGGTGTCGTCGAGGACCAGAGGGCCGAGCCCGACGCGGACCTGTAGGCGGGCACCCACCTCCGGCCAGTGGGGATCCGCGGCCAGGACGCGCTGTGTTCCCGAGACCCACTCCCCATAGCGATGGCCGTCCGCCAGCAAGCCCCAGACCCGGGACGGCGAACTCAGGATCAACCGGCGGTTCCGGGCCAGATCGACCACGCTCCCTTCCGTCCGCCGGGACCGGCGCCCGACCACCACACTGCCAGGCGTGAGCCTCCTCGCCGGCTCGGCGTGCTCCTCGACACTAGCCGCGCCGCGCACCTCCGGCACCCTCGGCGACGGGGAGTGCGGGCCCCGCCCACAGCGGGGCCGCCGGCCGCGATCACGGCACCGAGCGGCACGGTCTTTCCGGCGGGCACCGAGTGGCGCGCTCGTCCAACCGGGTGTCGGGGCCATCGCGCCTTCGGGGCTGACGGCCTGTCCCGCGGGCCCCGGCCGGCGCAGGCACTACGCGATGAGACGACCGGCTGGTGGCCTCGGAGGCTTCCCCGGCACGCGCCGCACCCCTCGGCCCGTTCCTCGGTTCACTGCGGGGAGACCTTGCGGACCACGGTGTCGTCGGGGTCCAGTCGCCGGCCGTCCGCGGACAGCACTTCCAGTGCCCGCAGGCGGTGCCCGTGGCGGCGGTCGACCAGCTGTGAGTGCGGCTCGCCGGGGTCGAAGAAGTTCTGCTCGCCCCACTGCCGCAGGGCCACGATGACGGGGAAGAGTGCTCTGCCCTTGGGCGTCAGCACGTACTCGCGGTAGGCGCTGCCGTCCGAGGCGGGGACGGATTCCAGGACCCCGCCGGCGACCAGGGTGCGCAGGCGCGCGGTGAGGATGTTCTTGGCCACGCCGAGGCTGCGCTGGAACTCCCCGAAGCGCCGGCTTCCGTCGAAGGCGTCCCGCACGATCAGCAGGGACCACCAGTCGCCGATCGCGTCCACCGACCGGGCGACGGGGCAGTCGCTGTCGTCGAAGCGGGTCCTGCTCACCATGGCGTCCCTCCCTCTCAATTTAGTTGCAACATGCTACCAAAAAGTCTACGGTCGGCCATGCCATCAGTGGCAAGTTGAAACCAGATTCTTGGGAGGGTGCTGATGTCCGGCAGCGGTGGGGCTGTGTCACGAAGGACCGCGGACCGCAGCGGAGAAGCCTTGGCGGATCCCTCGTTCGTCCTGTCCCGTGGCGTCGTCATGCTGTTCGCCGTCGCCTGCGGGGCGGCGGTGGCCAACGTCTACTTCTCCCAGCCACTCCTGGTGACCATGGGCCACGACCTCTCCATGAGCCCGTCACTGGTCGGCGGCGTGGTCACCCTCACGCATGTCGGATACGGCCTGGGACTCTTCTTCCTGGTGCCGCTGGGGGACATGGTCGACCGCAGACGGCTCATCGTGGTCCAGCTGCTGCTCCTGGTGCTGGCGCTGGCCGTGGTGGCGGCGGCCCCTACGGCGGCGATGCTGCTCCTGGGCATGGCCGCGACGGGGCTTCTCGCGGTCGTCACCCAGACACTGGTGGCCTTCGCGGCGTCACTGGCCCCTCCGGCCGGGCGCGGACGAGTCGTCGGCCTGGTCACCAGTGGCGTGGTCACCGGAATCCTGCTCGCCCGCACCGTGTCCGGCCTGCTGGCCGACCTCGCGGGCTGGCGCTCCGTCTACCTCGCCTCCGCGTCGCTCACCGCCCTGCTCGCCCTGGTCCTGCACCGCGTGCTGCCGCGCCACGGCGACACCCCTCCCGCGACCCTGCGCTACGGACGACTCCTTCGCTCCACGATCACCCTGTTCGCGCGGGAACCGCTGCTCCGGATCCGGGCCCTGTTCGGTCTGCTGGTCTTCGCCGCCTTCAGCACCCTGTGGAGCAGCGTGGCCCTGCCGCTCAGCGAGGCCCCGTACTTCCTGTCCCACAGCGCGATCGGGGCGCTGGGACTGGTCGGTGTGGCCGGCGCCCTCGCCGCGACCGCGGCGGGCCGCCTGAACGACCGCGGACTCTCCCGCCGGACCACGGGCATCGCCCTGGCACTGCTCACCGCCTCCTGGCTGCCCCTGTCCTTCACCCGCGACTCGCTCTGGGCCCTGGTCCTCGGCGTGATCCTTCTCGACCTCGCCGTGCAGGCGGTCCATGTCACCAACCAGACCCTGATCTACGCGCTCCACCCGGACGCGGGCAGTCGGCTGATCGGCGGATACATGGTCTTCTACTCGATCGGCAGCGCCACCGGTGCCATCGCCGCGACCTCCCTCTACACGGTGGCCGGCTGGGGCGCAGTATGCGCCCTGGGTGCCGCGTTCAGCTGCCTGGGTCTCGCGCTGTGGGCGTTCACCCGGCACAGCACCCCGGACCCCGTCGTCCCCGGGGCGGCCTCCTGCGACACACCCTGAGCGCCCTGACGGAACGCCGAGTGACGCGCACGCCACGCCAGGGCGGAAGGCGAGCGGCCCGGACGGCGGTCAACCCGCCGCGTGCGGGCGGCCTCGGTATCCGGGGTTCGAGGAGGGCGAAGAGAACGCCCGGAGTCGTGCTCGCGGGCCGGTGTGTCGACACACGTTCATGTACGCTGGCGTGTGTTCGCGTGAAGGACGTACGGAAGACGAGGAGGTGGGGTTGATGACCGCGCTCAGGGCCACCCTGTGTCGCGCCCAGGTCTCCCTCACGTCCCGGGCCGTGGCCTGATCTCATCCTGTCCGCCCTCGCTGGGAGCGTGAGCTCGCGAGGCGTCCACACGAACATCACCATGAAACGGATCCTCATCCATCATGCGCAACTGGATCACGCGCGCTGAGACCAGCGCCGACATCCCCGCCATCCGCGACATCAACCTCGCCGCATTCGAGACCTCCCAGGAGGCTGACCTGGTCGACGCGCTGCGCGCCGACTCCGCCTGGATCGAGGGCCTGTCCCTCGTCTCCCTGGACGAGAGCGAATCCCCCGCCGGCTACGCGCTGCTGACGCGCTGCCACATCGGTGAGACGCCCGCCCTGTGCCTGGGGCCGGTGGCCGTCCGACCCGAGCAGCACGGCAACGGCGTCGGCACCGCGGTCGTCCGCGCCGCCCTGGCGGCGGCCAAGCGCATGGGCGAGCACTACGTCGTCGTCCTCGGGCACCCGACGTACTACCCGCGGTTCGGCTTCAGTCGGGCATCCGCTTACGGCATCGGCCTGACCATCGACGTCCCGGACGAGGCCCTGATGGCTCTCACCCTCGACACCGATCACCCGCTGCCCGGCGGCACCGTCCACTACGCCGCACCGTTCGGCATCTGACCGCCCGCTGGGCGGGGGCATCGCCCCCGCCCAGCCCCGGCGCCGCCGGACCTCCACCCTGTCCGGTGGCGGGCCTCGCCGGTTCGGGGCGCTGCTGCCGGGCGGCGGTTCCAACGAGCCCGAGGGTGCTTCACGTCGGCATGGCGAGTGCGGTCGACAGCGCGCCGACCCGCGGGCCTCCGCCAGCCGCCCTGCGCCGAGTTCCCACCCGGACCGAATCGGGCGGCTCTCGGTCTCCTGAGGTCGGCGATCGCGCGACCCGGTGCTGCGAGGCCACTCTCCAGTCACGCACTGCCACTTCTCCTGGGGCGCGTCGGACCCTTGACGGGGCATTGCTCTCGAAGCGTGGCGGCCGCGCCGCTGTCGCCACGGAAAGGGTCGGAGCCGTGAATCGTATTGCCTTCTCCCTCGGCGCCCTTGCGGCCGCCGCGGCCCTGGTGGCCGCGCCGGAGGCCGTTGCGACCACCGGCCGGATCGCCGGCGGCGGTCCGGAATCCGCCGACGTCGCGGCGCCGTACGGCGTCATCAACCACAGTTGCGGACTGAACGTCAGCGCCCATCAGAGCTACCTCAGCCCGCCGGTGACGCTGCGAAAGGTGAAGATCGGGTCGGCCGTCGTGGAGCTGAGGAGCGGCGCCACGGCATCGACCACCTTGGAGTGGGCCAGGATCCGCCAGGCGCGCAGGGGCGACCCGGTGTGGCTCGACTGGTCGGACGACGGGCGCCGCAACTGGCATGTGTGCGGGCCGTACAAGGTGCGCTCCGGCGACGACGCGCTCACCAGGGCCAACAACTCCATGTCCGGGCGGGCCATGCGGGCTTGCGGCCGTCACGGTGGAGTGACCAAGTGCACGTCGTGGTCGGGCGGCTGAGCCGGATGTGACCCCCGGGAGCCCGCCTGTGGTGCTTCGCGCTCCGGCACCCCCTATCCGCCAGCCGGACGGCTCCGCAGGCCCAGCGGGCGATGGCCGCGGTCGGGTGCGGCACGGCGGTGTTCCTCGGGTCCGCCTTCGCCGCGGTGCTGCGGGCGAACCTCGATGCCGAGCGGGCGGCCGACGCCACCCTCCCGGGCTGGCAGGTGCTCCTGGTACCGGTGGCGGCCGTGGCCGCCGGGGCACGGGGCTGGTGTCTGGCGGGCTCAGGGTGCCGATCGACCGCAGGACCTCTCGGCGCGCTGCCCCGGAGCCCCTGGCCTGACGGGCCGCCGGCGGGGTCGGTACGTGCGGCGGGCCGCCGCGGCAACCCGAGCGGGGCACGGCCGAACGGGAGGTCGACCCGTTCGGTCCGCGCGGCCCGGCTGCCGGTGAACTCGACGGCGGAAGGCGAGTCCATCGACAGCCGGACGGACCAGGCCCGGCGCCCGGGGATCCGGTTACCCGGCCGCGGCCTCAGGAGCCTCGGACAGGTCCGTCATCCCCGCGGGCAGTTCGCCGGTGTGCACCACGCCCAGCCGCTGGGTCGCCCGAGTGAGGGCCACGTACAGATCCGCCGTCCCGAACTCCGCCGGCTCGGCCAGGATCACCGAGTCGAACTCCAGCCCCTTGGCCTGCCGGGGGGTGAGCAGCACCACCGGGCTGGTCAGGTCGGGGGAGGCCCCCGCGGAAGCCTCCGGCAGGGCAGCGGCCAGAGCCGGGTGGTGGGCCAGCGGCGCGATGACCGCCAGCCGGCCCTGCTCCAGGGTCTCCCGCGCCACGGCCTGGGCGACGGCGCCCGCCAGGTCGCCGGTGCGCAGCACCCAGGGGCGGGCTTCGGTGGAGCGGACCGAGCGCGGGGGAGTGAAGGCGGGGTCCGCGGAGCGGGCCACCCGGGTCGCCAGCTCCATCAGCCGGGCGGGGGTGCGGTAGTTGACCGCCAGCCTGATGTGCTCCCAGCGGTCGCCCACATAGGGCTCGAGGATGGCCTCCCACCCGCCGCAGGCACCCGGTTCCGAGGCCTGGGCCGGATCGCCGACCAGGGTCATCGAGCGGGTCGGGCAGCGGCGCATCAGCAGCCGCCACGCCATGGCGGACAACTCCTGCGCCTCGTCCACGATGACATGGCCGAACGCCCAGGTGCGGTCGGCTGCGGCGCGCTCGGCCGCGCTGCGGTGGTCGACCTCCTCGTGCCGGTCGGCGAGCCGCTCGGCGTCCACCAGGTCGTGGGCGGCCAGCACCTCCGAGTCCTCGTCCTCGCGGTCCTCGAACTCCTGGGTCCGGGAGCCGTAGGAGAGGTCCAGCACCCCCTGCGCGTAGGCGATCCGCTGCTGGCGCTCGGCCTCGGCCCGGGCCTGGGCCTCCGAGTCGTCCTCACCGAGCAGTTCGGCGGCCTCGTCCAGCAGCGGAATGTCCGCGACCGTCCAGGGCCCGCCGGTGCGGCGGATCGCGGCGGCGTCCTCCTCCGGGAGGTGCACCGGATCGGCGAGGAAGTCGGCGACCAACTGCTGAGGGGTGAGGGCCGGCCACAGCTCCGAGATGGCCGCGTGCACCGCGCGGTTGTCCGCGATCCCCTTGGCGAGCTGGGCGATGTCGTCCGGGCCCAGCAGGTTCGGACCGCCGTACGGGTCGGCGCCGATCCGGTCGGCCAGCTGCGCGGCCAGGGCGTCGAGCACCGCGAAGGCGAAGTGCGGACGGGCCAGGTTGTGCGGCAGCCCGGACTCCCGGGCCCGGCGCCGCGCCGCGGCCGCGATCTCCGCGTCCAGCACCAGCTCCCCGTCCTCGTGGTCGATCACCAGTGCCGGTTCGGGCAGCGCCTGCCGGTCCCGTACGAAGCGGGCCAACGCCTCCGCCATCGCGGCCCGGCCTTTGACCTCGGCGGCCCGGGGCGTGTCGGTGCCGGTGGCCCGTACACCGGGGAAGAGCTCGCCGGGGGTGGCGAGCAGTACGCCCGTCTCGCCCAGCGAGGGAAGTACCTCGGCGATATAGCTGAGGAATGTCGGATTGGGGCCGACGACCAGCACCGCGCGCCGGGCCAGCAGCTCCCGGTGCTCATAGAGTAGAAATGCCGCCCGGTGGAGTGCCACCACGGTCTTTCCGGTGCCCGGTCCGCCCTCGACGACCATCACGCCGCGGTGCGGGGCGCGGATGATCCGGTCCTGTTCGGCCTGGATGGTCTGCACGATGTCATGCATCCGGCCGGTGCGCGCGGAGTCCAGCGCGGCCAGCAGCACGGCGTCGGACTGATTGCCTTCGTGCCCGGTGCGCTCGGGGTCGGCGAGATCCAGGATCTCGTCGTGCAGGGCGGTGACCCGCCGGCCCTCGGTGGTGATGTGCCGCCGGCGCCGCAGCCCCATCGGGGTGTGCCCGGTGGCCAGGTAGAACGGGCGGGCCACCGCGGCCCGCCAGTCGATGACCAGCGGGGTGCGCTCGGCGTCGTCGCGCCGGATGCCGATGCGCCCGATGTGGTGGTCGCGGCCGTCCTGGAACGCCAGCCGGCCGAAGCACAGCCCCCGCTCACCGGCGGCGAACGCGGCGAGCAGTCCGGATCGCTCCGCCACCAGGACATCGCGCTCCAGCCGGGCCTGGAAGGTCCCCGCGTCCTGTGAGAGGGCCTCCCGCATCGCCGACTCGGCCCCGGCCTGCAGCTCGGCCAGGCGCTTGTAGAGCAGGTCGATGAATTCCTGCTCCTGACGCCATTCCTTGTTTGACAATGCGACTCCAGCCCGGGTATTCTGTCCACAGAAAGCTTCCCCATGTCCCTCATTCGGCTGGCTTGAATGCCGTGCCGAAGTGAGACATGGAAACGCTCAATATACCTACAGAATTGCCCCGGCCGTCAACCTGGCCGGGGCAATTCTGCTGTTCGGCGGGGCACACGGTTTATTCCCCGATCACCTCGCGGATCGCCGCGACGATGCGGCCGACCAGCACCGCCGGGTCGGGCTGGAAGTAGAAGTGGCCGCCGGGCAGCGTGTGGACGCCGGCGAAGCGGGTGCTGTGCGCGGCCCAGGTGCCCATCAGGGCCGGCGGCGCCCCCCGGTCGCCGTCCGCCGCGAACACCGACAACGGCACCGGCAGCGGTGCGGCGCCGGGCCGGGGCCGCCAGCACTCGGCCATCCGCAGATCGGCCCGGAGCACCGGCTCGGCCAGCCTCCACAGCTCCGGATCCGCCAGCACCTCCGGCGTGGTGCCGCCCATCTGGCCCACCGCCTTCCGCAACTGGGCGTCCGGCAGGGCGTACCGGGGCTCGGCGCGCGGATGGTGCTCGGGCGGGCTGACCGCCGAGAGCCCCAACCACCGCGGCGGCGCCAGACCGCGCTCACGGAGCGCCAGGGCCAGCTCGAAGGCGGCGATGGCGCCCATGCTGTGGCCGAACAGCGCGTACGGCCGGTCGGTCCACGGCCCGATGTCGGCCAGGTGCACCTCGGCCAGCTCGGCGGCCGTACCGCAGGGCACCCCGGGGCGGGCCGGCCGGCCCGGCGCGTCCAGCAGGCACAGCTCCCAGTCGGCCGGCAGCAGGGCGGCCCAGGAGCGGTAGAGGACATGCGTGCCCCCGGCATGGTGCAGGACGAACAACCGCAGCGCCGGCCGCTCCACCGGTCGGGGACGGATCACCGGGTCGGCCCTCATCGCGGCCCCTCCCCACCCGTCGGCCGAGGGGCGCGCGAGACACCGGCGGCCGCCCGAGCGCCCGGCACCGCGGGTTCGGCGGCCCGCGCGTCAGCGGGGATCCGGTCAGGGCTGTGGGGTGCCATCACGGTGGCGGAGTCCTTTCGTCGGTGCCAGAGCGGCGTTCAGGGCCGAGGCGAGGTGCGGCAGGTGTTCGGGTCGGAGCATCTCCTGGTGGGTGCAGTCCAGGTGCCGCTGGATCACCCGGCCGCTGACATGCGGCCGCCAGCGTTCGGCGGGCGGCGGCGCGTCCACGGGGTAGCTGCGGTCGGCGGTCACCAGCAGCAGGTCCCCGTCCACGACGCCCGGTGTGTGACCGATGAGCAGCCGGGTGTTGTGCCGCATCACCTCCACCATGCGGCCGAGCCCGGCCTCGTCCATCTCGCCCAGCACACTGCCGCTGCCGCGCAGGGCCGCCACCGCGGTGCTCCGGTCCGGTGGGTCCGCGTCCCGGGCCCGGGCCACACCCGCCCCGTCCAGCAGCAGACCGAGCAACTGGCCCTCCAGCTCATGGGCGGCGGGCAGGGTGGCGACGTCGGCGTCGCGGAACGGGTAGCTGTCCAGGATGGCCAGGAGCGCGATGTGCTCCCCGGCGCGCTGCAGCCGGGTGGCCACGGCATGCGCCACGAAACCGCCCATGGACCAGCCGAGCAGGGCGTACGGGCCGTGCGGGCGCAGCGCGCGGATCTCCCGCGCGTAGTCGTCGGCGAAGTCCTCGATGGCGGCGGGCATATGCGCGGGGGTGCTGAGCCCCCGGGCCTGGATGCCGTGCACCGGAATGTGCGGGTCCAGGTACCGCAGCAACGGCGCGTACGGCCAGGCGGTACCCCCACCAGGGTGGACGCAGAAGAGCGGGGCGCCGCTTCCGGCCGGCCGCAGCGGCAGGTGGAAGGCGAACAACTCGGCGCCGGCGCCCTGGTCGAGATGGGCGGCCAGAGCGGCGATGGTGGGCCGCGCGCGGAGGTCGGCCGCCTGGATCTCGCGACCCAGGACGGTACGGATGCGGTCCGCCAGCCGGACGGCCAGCGACGAGGTGCCACCCAGCGCGAAGAAGTCCTCGTGCCGGCCGATCCGGCCCACGTCCAGCAGGGCGCACCACAACTCGGCCAGCGCACGCTCGGTGGCACCGGTCGGCGGCTCGGCCGACTCGACGGGTGCGTCGGCCGGGGCCCGGCCCGCCAGCAGAGCACGGTCCGGGGCGCCGTCGGCGGTGCGCGGCAGCGAGGTGTGGTGCACTCGGACCCCCGGGATGGGGGTGCCGAACGCGTCCGCGGGCGGATCCGCCGCCCGGCCGCCGGACCACCGCGGCCCGGGCACCAGATGGGCGGTCAGCCGGTGCAGCGGGCGGGCCGGTCCGGTGGTCAGGCCGCCCACCCAGGGCGTTCGCGGATCGAGGCCGACCAGCAGGTGCGGCTCCGGGTGCCGCAGGGCCAGATCGAGGGAGCACACCGCCTCCCGTGCGCTCAGCGGGGCGTGGCCACGGGGCGGGCCGGACCGCTCGGCACCGGTGGCCGGTGCGTCCCATCCGCTCCACGCGAGGCTCTGCACCCGCATCCCGGCCGCCCAACGCCGCACGGTGAGAGCGTCCAACCGGGCGCAGGCGGCGGCGTGGGCCGCCGCGTGCCGGCCGCCGAAGGTGCCGTGGAGTGCGGAGTGGGCGACGAACAGGACGTCGCGCTGATCGGCGAGCGCGTCCAGCAGGTGCTCGGCGCCCACCGTCTTCGCCGCGAGTACCCGCTCCCAGTGGCCGGCATCGGCCTGGAGCAGCGGCCGTTCCTCCACCACACCCGCCAGATGCAGTACGCCGTCGAGCGCCCTGTGCTGCGCCCGGGCCGTACGCAGCACCCGGTGGACCGCCACCCGATCGGTGACATCGGCGGTCAGATACCGCACCTCGCCCAGCGGACGCAGCCGATCCAGCACGGCCGCCACCCGGTCCGGGGCCTCGGCCGGGCAGACCCGCCCCACCAGGGTGACCGAGGCCCGGTAGACCTCCAGCAGATAGCGCGCGGTCCTGGCGGCCGGCCCACCCGGACCACCGGTGATCAGATAGTGCCCACCGGGGCGCAGCGCCGACTCGGCCGTGGGCGGCGGCAGCCGCTCCCACCGCAGCACTCGGCGGACCCCGCCGCGGTAGGCGATGTCCAGGTCGGTGACCGGGCCGCAGCCCTCCGCCCGCAGCAGTCGCGCGATCCCCTCCGGATCGTCCGCCGGGTCCGCGTCGATCCAGCGGCCGGACAGCCAGGGCAGCTCCCGCACCGCGCTCTTGAGGACCGCGACGGCCGCCGCCCGCCCGGGGTCGGGAGCGCCGCCGAGCCCCGCCCGGCTTTCGGCGGCCACCACGTCCAGCACCAGCGGGCGGCCGGCGCCCGCGCGTACCGCGGCCTGCCCGCGCAGCAGCGAGACCAGCGCGTCCAAGGGCTCCGGACCCCGGTCCGGTGAGCCGAACAGCCCCAGGTCCAGCACCCGGTCGGCGCGGTTCACCACCTCCTGCCCGGCGACGCCCGCGGGGAGGACGGCGCATCGGCCGCCGGCCGCCCGGACCAGCGCGGCCACCCGGCTCGCCAACACCCCACCGGGATCGGCCAGCACCACGGTGCACGCCCGATCCCGGGCCGCCGGCAGGGTGCGCGGAGCCTCGGCGGGCTGCCATACGGGGCGGTGGAACCAGTTGGGCACGGTGTCCGGATACGGCTCGCGCGGATCGCCGTCCGGCGGGGTGTCCGGGTACGGCTTGGGCGGATCGCCGTCCGGCGGGGTGCAGGGCCGCCGCACGCTCGGTGCCCGACCGGCACCGGTGCCCGGGCCGCGTACCCCGAGGCGGATCCGCCCGGCCGCGGGGGGCGGGTTCTTGGCCGGCACCGCGACCGCCTCCACCGCCCCCTCGGCGACCAGCCGCCGCTCCCAGACGGCGGCCGACTCCTCGTCCGGCACGGGCAGCCGGCGCAGGGCGGTGAGGTCGACGGCACCGGTGGCGGTGCGCGGCAGCACGGAGAGCGGCACCACGTTCAGCCTGGGGGCCCCGGCCGGCAGCGCCTGCTGCGCGGCATCGGTGAGCCGTTCGAGGCCTACCGCGTCGCACGGGACGACGTAGGCCACCAGCGCGAGGGCGCCGTCCGTGCGGCGTCGGGCCACCACCCGGCAGTCCCGCACCTGATCCAGCTCCAGCAACGCCCGTTCCACACCGGCCGGGTCCACCCACTGCCCGCCCAGCACCGCGCCGTCCCCGGCCGCGTCCCCGGCCGCCAGGCGCCCGTTCGGGGAGATCCGCCCCCGGACGCCCACCGGACGCAGCGGCAGCCCGGCGGCGAACGGATCGGCCTCCTCGGGAAGCCCGGTCACGGTACCGCCGGCCGGGGCGGGGGGTGGCGG
>NZ_SRID01000737.1 GCF_004684805.1 Streptomyces palmae | reverse complement strand
CGGCCGCGCGCACATGCACAGCGTCCCGATCCGGATCGGCGTAGACGGCTACGCTCGCGATCCCGGCATCCCGACAGGCACGGGCAACGCGGACAGCGATTTCGCCACGGTTGGCGATGAGCACCTTGCGCACGATGGCTCCCTCCTTGAAACAAGCCGAGTTTAGGTACTGGCGACACTGTGCGCCGAGAAGCCTTCGGGGGTGAGCTTGACCACACGGAGCGTGAGAGCGACTTGGCGGGACAGCGGGAAATCCCTTGTCACTCCACGTTACGCCGCCATTTCCAGGGCGTGGTCAGGGCCGCGGTGTGGTCAAGGTCTCCGCCCGGCCGAGTGACCGCCGTTGGGGTTTCTTTGTGGAATTCCTACGAACGGGGGGCGGAAACTTTGCTGTCTGGTCTCGCGGCGTCCGGGTGGTGCAGAACCCTTGTCCAGCGGCTTACCCGTTAGTAGCGTTCCGCTGACGGCCGTACTGCGGGTAACGGTCTGGAGAACGGTGGGGGCACTTCCTGGGCGGAGGGCGTCGGGTGCCCCCCGTAACGGAGGTGGGCGGGGTGGCACGCAGACCGGTGGCCGCGGTGGCGGCGTTGGTGCTTATCGGGGAAGCGGTCGGCATCGCCCTGCTCAACTGGATCCTGGGCCTGATGGTCGACCGCCAGAAGATGTCCATGGGCGGGATGGACCCGGACGCGATGTCCCGGGGCGCCTGGATCATGGGCGGCGTCTTCGGGGTCTACCTGCTGGGCTGCGGGTTCGTGCTGCTGCGGGCCGCGGTGCGGGATCGCGGCCCGGGCCGCTTCGGGCGCGTCCTGCTGGTCACCTGTGCGGTGCTGCACGGGCTGCTGGGCGCGCTGACGGTCGGTCTGGTGGGGTGGACCGCGTTCGCGGTCATGATGGTGGTGATGGGGATGATCGTGTTGACGCTGATGGCGTACGGGGCCGACGCGGATGGGTCGGCGGAATCGGCGGAATCGGCGGGGCCGGGGGATTC
>NZ_SRID01000736.1 GCF_004684805.1 Streptomyces palmae | reverse complement strand
GCCCCCGCGACCACCCCGCGAGCCGAGGACGCCGGCTCGGGCAGCGCGTCCGCACCCCGTACCGTGGACGCCGGCTCCGGCTCCGCGCCCACACCATGCACCCGCGACGCGGGCTCGGATGGCATGTCCTCACCCCGCACCGAGGACGCCGGCTCACGCACCGCGTCCACACCCGGCACCGAGGCCCCCGCCTCGGACCCCGCGTCCGTGCCCGCCGCGTCGCGCAGTACGCCGATGATCTCGCGCAGCCGCTCCGTCGCGTCGGAGGCGGCGGAGCGCAGTTCCCGGGCGGCGGCGCGGTGGGCGGGGTCCAGGCCGGGGGCGATCTGCAGGGCCCCGGCGCGCAGCGCGATCAGGGCCAGGTCATGACCGAGCGAGTCGTGCATGTCCTGTGCGATACGGGCCCGCTCACGCAGCCGGGCCCGGTCCGCGACGATCTGCTGCTCGCGCTCCAGCTGCACCGCCCGGCTCCAGCCGGCCATCACCAGCGCCCGGTCCTGCCGCCGGTGACGGCCGATCAGCCAGGGGAAGACGGCACCGAAGAGCAGCGTGGCGACCAGCCCCAGCCAGCCCACCGCCACGTCCTGGGACCGCTGCGGCACCAGCGCGGTGCCGGTCACCGCCAGCGCCGTGAAGGCGAGCAGCGCGGGCCGGGACGCCTGTGCGCGGCGGCCCAGCAGATAGCCGACGACCGCCAGCGCCGGCCCGTAGGAGAGGGTGAACAGGGACGGCGAGGTGGCCAGCCCCAGCCCTCCGACCACCAGCAGCGCCGCCACCGGGAACCGCCGGGAGCAGGCCACGGCCACCGCGAGCAGCAGCACCCCGCACCCGGTCTGCCACCACGGCGGTCGGACGCTGCGCGCGAACCAGTCACCGAACATCACCGGGACCGTCAACAGCGCCCACAGCACGAGGTCCCGGAGGTGCTGCCCCCGGCTGCGGTGCGCTCCCGCTCGCCCCTGGTCCGCCCCGGCCGTCTCGCCCACCCCGAACG
>NZ_SRID01000735.1 GCF_004684805.1 Streptomyces palmae | reverse complement strand
GGACGTAGACGTGGGTGCCGTTGACCGGCTGCCCGATGGGGATGGTGGTGTCGTCGCTGGTGAGGGGGCGGCTCATGGTGGCGCAGACGGTGGACTCGGTCGGCCCGTAGGCGTTGACCATGCGGCGGCCCGGGGACCACCGTTCCACCAGGTCCCCACCAACCGCCTCACCGGCGACAGCCAGCGTCGTGGCCGCGGGGATCCCGTCGGGAGGCAGCACCGCGAGCGCGGCCGGGGTGAGCGTCACATGGGTGATCCGCTGCTCGGCGAGCACCCTGACCAGGTCAGGACCGGGCATCAGCTCCGCCGCCGAGGCCAGGACGATGGCCGATCCGGAGGTCAGCGCGACGCACACCTCCGCGACCGCCGCGTCGAAGCTGGGCGAGGCCATCTGCAGGATGCGGCTGCCAACCGTGACGTCGAAGCCCTCGATCTGCGAGCGGGTGAGGTGGGTGATGCCGTGGTGGCTGACCACCACACCCTTGGGGCGTCCGGTGGAGCCGGAGGTGTAGATGACGTACGCGGGGTGGTGGACGTCGAGGGGCTCCGTGCGGTGGAGATCGCCGACGGGCTCGGTGGTGTGGCCCGCGATGCGGGCGCTGGTGGCCGGCTCGTCGATGACGTGGACAGGCGCGCTGGTGGCGATGTCCGCGAGCACCTGGGCGGTGTCGGCGAGAGTGAGGATGGTGGTGGGAGCGGCGTCGGTGAGCATGTAGCTCATGCGGTCGGCCGGGTAGCCGGGGTCGACGGGCATATAGGCGCCGCCGGCCTTGGTGATGGCCAGCAGGGCGGTGATCAGCTCGATGGACCGGGGCATGACCACGGCCACGAAGCGCTCAGGGCCCACCCCCTGGCAGACCAGCCAGTGAGCCAGCTGGTTGGCGCGGGCGTCCAACTCGGCGTAGGTCAGCTCGGTGTCCCCGTGCACCACCGCGACGGCGTCCGGGGTGGCCGCGACCTGCCGTTCGAAGAGCGCGGGCAGGGTCTGCGGGGCGAGGGCCTC
>NZ_SRID01000734.1 GCF_004684805.1 Streptomyces palmae | reverse complement strand
GGTGACGGGTGGGCTAGATTCACCCCCATGCCCGCAGTCTCCCGCCGTGCCGTCGTCCTCGCGGTCTGTGCCGCTCTCCTCGCAGCCCTGTTCGCGGTCGCCGCATTCGCCCCGCTGCCCTTCTCCCTGGCGGCGCCGGGCCAGACCGTCAACGTACTGGGCAAGGACGAGGGCGAGCCGGTGATCACCATCACCGGCACCCCCACCCGGAAGACCACCGGCCAGCTGCGGATGACCTCCATCGTGGCCACCGGCCCGGATGCCACGGTGAAGCTGAACGACGTGGTGGACAGCTGGTTCGCCACCGACCGGGCGGTGCTGCCGCGGGACTCGGTCTACCCGGCCGGGAAGTCCCCCAAGGAGGTCGAGCGGCGCAACCTCGGCGACATGCGGGAGTCGCAGCACGACGCGACCGCCGCCGCCCTGCGCTATCTGAACCGCACCGACGAGAACATCGACGTGCGGCTGCGGCTGGGCGACATCGGCGGCCCCAGCGCCGGACTGTTCCTCGCCCTCGGCATCATCGACAAGCTGGACGGCGACGGGCACGGCGGTGACCTGACCGGCGGCCGGACCATCGCCGGCACCGGCACCATCGCCCCCGACGGCACGGTCGGGGCGGTCGGCGGCGTCGGCCTGAAGACCCAGGCGGCCCGGCGGGACGGGGCCACGGTCTTCCTGGTGCCCAAGGCGGAGTGCTCGGACGCCTCCGGCGAGCTGCCCAAGGGGCTGCGGCTGGTCCCGGTGAGGAAGCTGGACGACGCGGTCTCCTCGCTGCGCGCCCTCGCCACCGGCAAGGGCCGGGTGCCTTCCTGCTGAGCCGCGTCGGGCCCCACCGCCGACAGCGATCCGGCCCCGAGCCTGCGCTGGGCGTGCGGCTCTGCCGCGAGCCCCGGCCCCGGGGCCGCCACGGGAGCCGTGCCCGGCTCAGCCCCGAACCCGGCCCCGGGCCTGGGACGGGGCCCTGCCGTGCCGCACACCCCGAGCCTGAGCCCGGCCCCCAGCCACCGGC
>NZ_SRID01000733.1 GCF_004684805.1 Streptomyces palmae | reverse complement strand
CTCCTGGGGCGGTGGTGGGCGGGGCGGTGATTCAGTGACGGGGCCATGCGGGCCGGTCGCGGTCGTGGAAGTCGTGGCGGAACTCCTCGTACAGCAGCCGCCCCACCAGCGCCCCGCCGAAGACCACCACCCCCACGCCGACCAGCCAGGACTGGATGACCAGGACCGTACCGAACGGACCGTAGGTCACCGCGTTGGAGGCGATCAGCGGCGAGAAGACGAGCACGGAGAAGCCCCGAAGGCCGATCAGGCCGACGACGGTGGCGATCGCGCCGGGCAGTACGGCACCCCAGCCGACCCGTCCGCTCAGCAGCAGCCACTGCGACCACCAGAAGAACAGCACGGCGCTCAGCGCCGCGGCCAGCACGCTGGCCGGCGGGTCCAGCCACCGCGGCCCGAGGGCGGACAGCAGCAGGTACCCGATGAGCACCCCGACCCACACCACATGCCGCCAGCGGGCGTGCCAGCGCGCCGGAGGCAGTTCCCAGATCTTCTCGTAGCCGGTCTGCACCGCCGTCCCGAAGGTGAGGCCGAAGACCGCCAGCGAGGCCAGGCCGAGGGCGGTGGTGGTACGCAGTACCTGCCCCGGTCGGGCGAACAACCGCTCGATCTCCCGCTGGGAGGCCCCGGTGACGCCGAGCCCCTCCCCCAGCCACTGCGCGAAGCCGCGTCCCTGGCCCGTACCGGCCGCCGAGACCACGATCAGCAGGGGGACCAGGGTGAGGAAGCCGAGGGCGGCGAACCCCAGCGAGCGGTGGAACACCTCTTCCTCCTGGAACCGGCGCCACCCGGTCCGGACCAGCGGGTGGTGGACGGTGCGGCGTACCCAGGGGAACCACGACCGGGAGGGCGCGTCACCGGCAGGCTTTTTCGGCATACCTGTCCCTTACCACGTCGGCGGAACCCGATGGTGGACGAACCGGCGGCGGTGTGGCCGCGCCGAGCGGACGGCACCTCGGCGCCGTGCCGCACCCCGCCGCCCGGGACGTTCCCCCGGGGCCGCCCACGGCCGGCT
>NZ_SRID01000077.1 GCF_004684805.1 Streptomyces palmae | reverse complement strand
CTGCCGCCCCGCGCCTCCCGGTACGCACCGTGCCGCCGCGGGTCGTGGTCCCGGTACCGCGCCGCGCCCCGCAGCCCGTGGTGCCGAAGGAGCCGCGGATGCCCGCCTTCCCCTCGGGCGGCAACATCTGCGACATGGCCAAGTCGGGCATGAGCGAGTCGGAGATGCGGGTCTGCCGGAAGCTGTACAGCCCCTGAGCCCGCCCGCCGTACGCGCCGCGGGACCGGCCCGCGGAGGCGGTGGCCCGCGTTCCGGCCCACGCCGGGCCCGGCGCGGCGGCCAGGTCGCGGTGGACCCGGGCTGGGCCTCACCGGCCGGGTGCTGCCCGGTCAGTCCCCGTCGGCGGGCGGGGCCAGGTCCGGCCCGCCGCCCAGCACATCGGCCAGGTCGTAACTCACCGGCTCCACCAGCTGGTCGTAGCCGCACGAGAGCGGGTCCCGGTCGGGGCGCCAGCGCCGGAACTGGGTGGTGTGCCGGAAACGGTCCCCCTGCATGTGGTCGTAGCCCACCTCGCAGACCCGCTCGGGGCGCAGCGGCACCCAGGCCAGGTCCTTCCGGCCGGACCAGCGGCTGGGGGCGCCCGGCAGCCGGGCGGTGCCGTGAGCGGCCTCGTCGGTCCAGTCGGCCCACGGGTGCTCCGCGACCGAGGCCATCCGCAGCGGCTCCAACTCGCCGATCAACTCCTGGCGCCGGCGCATCGGGAAGGCCGCGCAGACCCCGACGTGCTGGAGCCGGCCGGCCGCGTCGTACAGCCCCAGCAGCAGCGAACCCAGCACCGGGCCGCTGGTGTGGTAGCGGTAGCCGGCCACCACGCAGTCCGCGGTGCGCGCGTGCTTGATCTTGTACATCGCCCGGGCGTCCGGCCGGTACCGCAGGTTCAGCGGCTTGGCGACGATCCCGTCCAGACCGGCCCCCTCGAAGCGGTCGAACCACTCCCGAGCCACCTGGACGTCGGTGGTGGCGGGCGCCAGATGCACCGGCGGGGAGCTGTCCCGCAGCGCCTCGCACAGCGCCGCTCGCCGCTCGGACAACGGGGCGTCCAGCAGCGAAACCTCACCCAGCGCCAGCAGGTCGAAGGCGACGAAGTCGGCCGGGGTGCGCTCGGAGAGCATCCGCACCCGCGAGTCGGCCGGATGGATCCGCTCGCTGAGCAGGTCGAAGTCGAGGCGGCCCTGACGCACCACCACGATCTCGCCGTCCACCACACACCGCTCCGGCAGCCGGGTGAGCACCGCGGCGACCAGCTCCGGGAAGTAGCGGGTGAGCGGCTTGCCGGTCCTGCTGCCGATGACCACCTCCTCGCCGTCCCGGTGCACGATGGCCCGGAAGCCGTCCCACTTGGCCTCGTAGTGCATGCCCTCCGGGATGGTGGCGACCGAGCGCGCCAGCATCGGCTTCACCGGGGGCATCACCGGAAGATCCATGCCCCGATTGTGCAGCGCCCCAGGGCGGTACGCCCGATATGCGAGCCCTACGGCAGGCGCCTACCGTAAGCGGCATGGGCGAAGCGGTGGAGTTGCGGGCCGGGGAGCACACCGTACGGCTGTCCAACCCGAACAAGGTGTACTTCCCCGAGCGCGGCTTCACCAAGGCGGACATCGCCCGCTACTTCCTCGCCGTCGCCCCCGGCATCACCCGGGCCCTGTACGACAGACCCACCACCCTGCAGCGCTTCCCGGACGGCATCGAGGGCGAGTCCTTCTTCCAGAAGCGCGCCCCCAGGAACCACCCGGACTGGCTGCGCACGGCCACCATCTCCTTCCCCAGCGGCCGCCACGCCGACGAGATCTGCCCCACCGGGGTGGACGCGGTGATCTGGGCGGTCAACCTGGGATGCCTCACCTTCCACCCCTGGCCGGTCCGCAGCGACCGGCTGGACCACCCCGACGAACTGCGCATCGACCTCGACCCGCAACCGGGCACCGGCTTCGCCGACGCCGTCCCCGTCGCCCATGAGCTGCGCGCCTTCCTGGACGAACTGGGCATGCGGGGCTGGCCCAAGACCTCCGGCGGCCGAGGACTCCATGTGTTCGTACCGATCGAGCCCCGCTGGACCTTCACCGAGGTCCGCCGCGCCGCGATCACCATCGGCCGGGAGCTGGAGCGGCGGATGCCGGGGAAGGTGACCACGGCCTGGTGGAAGGAGGAGCGCGGCGAGCGGATCTTCGTCGACTACAACCAGACCGCCCGCGACCGCACGGTGGCCTCGGCGTACTCGGTGCGCCCCCTGCCCAACGCCCCGGTCTCCGCCCCGCTGCGCTGGGAGGAGGTGAGCCAGGTGTCGCCGGCCGACTTCGACCTGGCCACCATGCCGGAGCGGTTCGCCGAGCACGGCGACGTCCACGCCGACATGGCCGAGGCCCGCTACTCACTGGAGGGACTGCTGGAGCGGGCCGAGCGCGACGAGCGGGACCACGGGCTGGGCGACCTGCCGTACCCACCGGACCACCCCAAGGCCCCCGGTGAGCCCAAACGGGTGCAGCCCAGCCGGGCCCGGCGCGAGGACTGAGGGTACCGAAGCGGCCGCGGTGTCGCAGCTCGTCCGAGTGGTGCCGCCATACCGGGGGAACTGCCCCGATCAGCGGTTCGCCGCCTCCTTGACGAACTCGGCCGCGTAGTCGGCGATCGCCCCCGCCACCGCCTCCTGATGGTCGTTGAGGTAGAAGTGCCCGCCGGAGTAGCTGCGGAAATGGAAGCCACCGGTGGTGTGCTCACGCCAGGCCCGGGCCTCCGCCACGGACACCCGCGGATCCGACTCCCCGGTGAGCACGCCGATCGGGCAACGCAGCGGCGGCTCGGTGGCCGGCTCGTGGGTCTCGATCGCCTTGTAGTCGGCTCGCAGCGCCGGAAGGACCATCCGGACCAGCTCCTCGTCCTCCAGCAGGCTGGACGCGGTGCCGCTCAGCGCGCGGATCTCGCCGATGAACCGCTGGTCGTCGAGGAGGTGCGCGGCTTCCTCGCGGTACACCGAGGGCGCGCGGCGGCCCGAGGCGATCAGGCCCAGCGGGGCGCCGTCCCCGGCCTGTTCGAACCTGCGGGCCACCTCATAGCCGATGACCGCGCCCATGCTGTGCCCCATCAGCACCAGCGGCCGGTCCGCCCAGCCCCGCAGCGCCTCGAAGACCTGGTCCGCCAGCGTCGGCAGATGGTCGATGGGCGGCTGGTCGCGCCGGTCCTGCCGCCCGGGGTACTGCACGCTCAGCACATCCAGATCCTGGTTGCCGGCGAGCGCCGCCGAGACGGGGAAGAAGAAGGGCGCCGAACCGCCCGCGTGCGGCAGGCACACCACCCGCACCCCGGCGGAGTCGGCCGGATGGAACCGGCGCACCCACTCGTCGTTGTCCCGCTGCGTACCACTCATCCGCCTGCCTCCTCACCGGAGATGTCCGCAGATGACCGCGCACCACGGAGTACCCCCGCCTCGCTCACCGATGGACTCGATCCGAGCCGTACCACCTGGTGTGCCAGCTTAGGTGGCAGATCATCGGGAACGAACCCCTAACCGGTCCGCCGACCCCTGCCGCAGGCCCGGAAGTCCCCTGCCCCCAGGCGACATGAGGCACCTTCCGGGCGGCAGGCGGCAGGCGGCAGGCGGCAGGCGGTAGGCGGCAGGCGGTGGGCGGCGGGCGCTGTGGACGCCGGCGCGCGGCAGGGCGGTGGGTACGGCTGATGGTGGGGCGCGGTACGGCATCCGGCGTGATCGGCGGCCCCGGGCCCGAGTCGGCCCCGATGGCGCCGCGACCGGTCAGCCGGCGTCCGACTCCGGGCCGTACCAGGCGGTGGTGGCGTTGCAGAACTCGCGGATGCCGTGGCCGGACAGCTCGCGCCCGTAGCCGGAGCGCTTCACCCCGCCGAACGGCAGCGCCGGATGGGAGGCGGTCATCCCGTTGAAGTACACCCCGCCGGCCTGCAGATCCTTGAGGAACCGCCGCTGTTCGGCCTGGTCGCGCGTCCAGACATTGGAACTGAGGCCGAACGGCGAGTCGTTGGCGATCGCGATCGCCTCGTCCAGCCCGGCCACCCGGTACAGCGTGGCCACCGGACCGAACGCCTCCTCGCGGTGGATGCGCATGTCCTCGGTCACCTCGGCCAGTACGGTCGGCTCGTAGAACCAGCCCGCCGACCGCCCCTGCGGACGCCGCCCACCGCACAGGGTCCGGGCGCCGGCGCGCACCGCGTCGTCCACCAGCTCCTCCAGGTCGGCGCGCCCGCGCTCGGTGGAGAGCGGGCCGACATCGGTGGACTCGGCCATCGGGTCGCCCACCGTCAGGGCGGCCATGCCCTCGGTGAACCTGGCGGCGAACTCGTCGTAGACATCACCGTGCACGATGAACCGCTTGGCCGCGATGCACGACTGGCCGTTGTTCTGCGTCCGCGCGGTCACCGCGACCGCCGCCGCCCGCGGCAGATCCGCCGAGGGCATCACCAGGAAGGGATCACTGCCGCCCAGCTCCAGTACGGTCTTCTTCACCTCGTCCCCGGCGGTACGGGCCACCGCCCGCCCGGCCGGCTCACTGCCGGTGAGGGTCGCGGCGGCCACCCGGGGATCGCGCAGGACCGCCTCCACCTCCGACGAGCCGATCAGCAGGGTCTGGAAGCAGCCGTGCGGGAAGCCGGCCCGGTCGAACAACTCCTCCAGGTAGAGCGCGGTGCGCGGCACATTGGACGCGTGCTTGAGCAGCCCCACATTGCCCGCCATCAGCGCCGGGGCCGCGAACCTGACCACCTGCCAGAGCGGGAAGTTCCAGGGCATCACCGCCAGCACCACGCCCAGCGGCCGGTAGACCACCCGGGCCGCCGACGCCCCCGAATCCTTCACGTCCGCCTCCGACGGCAGTTCGTCGGCCAGCAGTTCCTCGGCGTTCTCGGCATACCAGCGCATCGCCTTGGCGCACTTGGCCGCCTCGGCACGCGCCGCGGCCAACGGCTTGCCCATCTCGGTGGTGACCGTACGGGCGATGTGGTCCAGGTCGTCGTCGAGCAGCTCGGCGGCCCGGTCGAGCAGCCGGGCCCGCTCGGCGAACCCGGTCTCCCGGTAGTCGCGGAACGCGGCCTCGGCGGCGGCCAGCCGCTGCTCGATCTCCGCGGAGGTCATCGCGTCGAAGGTCTGCAGGGTCTCACCGGTGGCGGGGTTCACCGTGGCGATGGGCATGGGGGTCCCTTCCCTCGTCGTCCCGTTGCTATCGACCTTGCAGCCGCCCCGCCCCCTTCGCAACGCGTAACGCACCCCGGGGAGGAGCGGGCCGGGAGGGGGTGACCCTCCCCGGCCCGCTCCCGGCCGTGCCGCGTTCGCCCCGGGACGGGTGCCGTCAGCCCTCGCGCCGGTCGATGATCCGCCGGATCTTGCCCACCGAGCGCTCCAGGGTCTCCGGGTCGACCACCTCGACCTCCACCGTCAGGCCTATGCCGTCCTTCACGCCCCGGGCGATCGCGGCCGCGGCCGCCGCGCGCTGCTCGGCTCCCGCGTCCGGCCGCGCCTCCGCCCGCACCGTGAGCCGGTCCAGCCGCTCGCGCCGGGTCAGCTCCAGCTGGAAGTGCGGGGCCACCCCGGGGGTGCGCAGCACGACCTCCTCGACCTGGCTGGGGAAGAGGTTCACCCCCCGCAGGATGATCATGTCGTCGCAGCGCCCGGTGACCTTCTCCATGCGGCGCAGCCCCGGGCGGGCGGTGCCCGGCAGCAGCCGGGTGAGATCCCGGGTGCGGTAGCGGATGATCGGCAGCGCCTCCTTGGTGAGGGAGGTGAACACCAGTTCGCCGCTCTCCCCCTCGGGCAGCACCTCATCGGTGATCGGGTCCACCACCTCGGGGTAGAAGTGGTCCTCCCAGATGTGCAGGCCGTCCTTGGTGTCCACACACTCCTGGGCCACGCCGGGGCCCATGACCTCCGACAGGCCGTAGATGTCGACCGCGTGGATGTCGAGCCGCTCCTCGATCTCCCGCCGCATCTCCTCGGTCCACGGCTCCGCACCGAAGATGCCGATCCGCAGGGAGGTGCCGCGCGGATCGATGCCCTGGCGCTCGAACTCGTCCAGCAGGGTGAGCATGTACGAGGGGGTGACCATGATGATCTCGGGCTTGAAGTCCTGGATGATCTGCACCTGGCGGGCGGTCATCCCGCCGGAGGCCGGAATCACCGTGCAGCCCGCCCGCTCCGCACCGTAGTGGGCGCCCAGCCCCCCGGTGAACAGGCCGTAGCCGTAGGAGACGTGCACCTTGTGGCCGGGGCGGCCGCCGGCCGCCCGGATGGACCTGGCCACCACGTCCGCCCACAGGGACAGGTCGTTCTCCGTGTAGCCGACGACCGTGGGGCGTCCGGTGGTGCCGCTGGAGGCGTGGATGCGCCGCACCTCGGACTGGGGGACGGCGAACATGCCGAAGGGGTAGCTGTCCCGCAGGTCCGCCTTGGTGGTGAAGGGGAAGCGGGCGAGGTCGGCCAGCGTGCGGCAGTCCTCCGGGTGCACCCCGGCCGCGTCGAATTTCCGCCGGTAGACCTCCACCCGCTCGTAGGCGTACCGCAGGGTGGCCCGCAGCCGGTCGAGCTGGAGGGCCGCCAGCTCCTCACGGCTCATCCGCTCCACCGGGTCCATCAGCGAGGCGGGAAGCGCGGGGCCCAGCCGCCCGGACCCGGCCTGGGGCGCCATGGCGTCGCTCATCGGGCCGCCTCCTGCTCCCGCCGGCTGCGGCTGCGACCGCGGAACTCGGCGATGACCCGCTCACCGCAGCGCACGGTCACGTCGTAGATGCCGCTGCGTCCGTACCGGGTGCGCTCTTCGGCCGTGGCGGTCAGCACATCGCCCTCCAGCGCCGGGGCGACGAAGGTGATCTCGGCGCCGGCGGCCACGGTGACCGGCCCGTGGCTGTTGCAGGCACAGGCGAAGGCCGTGTCGGCGAGCAGGAAGATATAGCCGCCGTGCGCGGTGCCGTGCCCGTTGACCATGCGCGGGGTGATCGCCATCCGCAGCGTGGCGCGCCCGGGGCCGCCGTCGAGGATCTCGATGCCGAGAGCGCGGGACGCTTCGTCCGCGGCGAACATCGCCTCCGCGGGACCCGGCTCGGCATGGGGCGTGCATGTCATTTCAACCACCCTGTGCACCTACCGAACATTCGGTTTACGTTTCGGGGAGGTTAAACCCGGGTCCGCGTGGTGTGTCAAGGGGCAGGTGAGAGGCTGTGGACGGAGTGGCGCCCGGCGCCGGAGGCACGGGACGGCCTCGGTGGCGGAGGTGCGGCCCGATGCCGGGGCGCCGGACGTATCCGGAACTAGCGGGAATTGAGGAAGGAGACCAGACGCTCCAGACGCGGGATGTCCCGGGTGCCCCGGGCGAAGGTGGAGACCGCCAGCGGGGCGTTGAACAGCTTGCGGGTGACGGCAGTGGGTACCGCGAACTCCCGCAGGCCGTCCGCGCCGTGGATGCGCCCGAAGCCGGACCCGCCCCGCCCGCCGAACGGCAGCGCGGGGACGGCCGGGAAGGACAGCACATCGTTGACGCTGACCATGCCCGCTCGCATGCGCCCGGCCAGCTCCCGGGCCCCGCGCCGCGCGAACACCGCCGAACCCAGGCCGTACGCCGAGTCGTTGGCGCGCGCGACCCCCTCGGCCGCGTCCGCCACCCGGTTGACCACCAGGACCGGGCCGAAGGTCTCCTCCCGAACGGCGGCCGAGTCCTCGGGGACCTCGGCGAGGATCACCGGACCCGTCACATACGGCGGCTGGACCGACTCCGGACCGCCGACCACCGCCCGTCCACCGCGCGCCAGGGCGTCCTCGATGTGCCGCCGGATGATCTCCACCTGGCCGGGCATGGTGATCGGGCCGAAATCGGTACCCGCGGCGATCTCCCTGGCCCGCTCGGTGAGCCGGTCCAGGAAGCGGTCGTAGACGGGGTCCGCCACGTACACCCGCTCGATCCCGGCGCAGGACTGTCCGGCGTTGCTGCAACCGCCCCACAGCGCCGCCTCCACGGCGGCCGGCACATCCGCGTCGGCCGCCACCACCATGGCGTCCTTTCCGCCCAGCTCCAGGAGGACCGGGGTCAAGGACGGGGCGCAGGCCGCCAGCACCCGGGCGCCGGTGCCGGGCGAGCCGGTGAAGGCGACCTTGTCGACCCCCGAGGTGCACAGGGCCGCGCCGGTGCTGCCGTCACCCGTGCACAGCTGCAGGACCGAGCGCGCCGGAACGGCCTCCTCGAAGGTGTCCACCAGCCACTCGCCGATGGCGGGGGTGTACTCGCTGGGCTTGAACACCACCGCGTTGCCGGCCGCCAGCGCATAGGCGATGGAGCCGATGGGAGTGTGCACCGGGTAGTTCCACGGCCCGATGACCCCGATCACCCCGTACGGGCGGTACTCCAGCGTGGACCACTGGTTGAGCATCAGCAGCCCGGAGGGCACCCGGCGCCTGGACAGCACCTTGCGGGCATGCCGTGCCGACCAGCTCACATGGGTCAGGGCCGCGGCCATCTCGACCGCCGCGTCCGCGCGTACCTTGCCGTTCTCGCGCTCCAGCAGGTCGAGGATCTCCGGCAGGCGCTGCGCCATCGTCCGGCGCCAGGCCAGCAGGCGGGCCCGTCGGCCGTCGTGGCCGATCCGATCCCACCAGGCGGCCGCCTCCCGGGCGCGGGCCACCTTCCGCCGTACCGCCTGCTCGTCGTCCACCGGGAAGGTGCCCACCGGGGTGGAGTCCGCCGGATTGAGCGAAACGATGCCCGCTGCGCTGGCTTCGGAGCCGGATGCGGTCATGCCGTGCCTGCCTTTCCAGAAGAGATGAGACGCCGAACCGGCCGGCTGGACGGCGGCCGTTCCGTTCCGCGCCGGCAGGCTGCACCGGCGCGTGGCGAGCGCCGCATGGAGCGCTGCCCGGCCGGTGCGCCGGAGCGCCGGGAACGGATAGGAGGTGCGGATGGGGTGCGAGCCGTCGAGGTGACGGGTCCATCGGTCCTTCCGGGGCAAGAACGCCCTGTTCAGGGGCGGTTCGAACCCTTGGGGGTGCCGTAGGTCCTGCTCACCCTAAAACGAAACGATCCGTTCTGACCAGAGGGTTGGGGCAGGCCGGCCGACACCACCGTGCTCATGGAAGCCCCTCCGGGCGCCGTCTGTGCGCGGCCCTGGCCCGGATGTTGCGATGCGGTCTGAAGTTCCATGCGATTCAGGTCCGTTGGATGACTGCGCGTCCCTCACCCGAAGTGTCCGCGTTCGGTGTGGAAGCCGCCTTCTGTCCGCTCCTGGCCGGCTGGTGGGTTCCCGTGGCGGCGGACCATAATGGGAACGGATCGGCTCGTTCTGGTGTGGGCTGACGGGACGCCCCATCGAGAGACGAGAGTTGACGGGAGACCCATGGGGAGCAAGCGAACCCTGCACAGCGTCGTGGGCAGCACCGGTCCGCAGCGTCGGGACCTCGAGGCGAGACGGCGCATCTTCGCTTCCACCCTCGCACTGCTGGAAGAGCGCGGGTACGCCGGTATGACCATCGAACAGGTGGCGACCGAGGCCAGGGTGGGCAAGGCCACGCTCTATCGGTCCTGGCCCAACAAGGCGGCCCTGGTGCTGGACGCGGTCCGCAGCCGGCTCAAGGAGGTGCCCACCGAGGAGACCGGGAACTCCCGTGAGGAACTGCTCGCGGTCACCCAGGAGGCGATGGCGAGCTTCTTCGGCGCCCCACAGGTGCAGGCCGTGTTGCCCGCGCTGGTCGCCGACACCGCACGGAACCCGGAGCTGCGCCGACGTCTGCGCGAGGAGGTGATCGAGCCGCGCAAGGCTCGGTCGCGCACCGTGCTGGAACGCGCCATCGGCCGCGGCGACCTTCCCGCCGACACCGACCCCGACCTGGTGCTGGAGATGTGGGCCGGCGCGATGCTGTTCCGCAGCCTGTTCTATGACGGGAAGTACGACGCCGAGGCGCTGGAGCGCCTGGTGGACGCCGCCATCGCCTCCCCGCCTCGGTCGCCACGCGATCCCGCTCCGCTCGAGGAGCCGGCGCCCCAGACCTGAGGTCGCGTCCTGCCGATGTCCGAGGCTGAGGTCTGCTCCGGCGATCCGTCTCGACTGCCTGGCGTTTGGGACGTGCGAGGCTGCCTTCGGCTACCAGCCGACGGGGCGGTGCGGGACCCGTCCGGCGAGCAGGCCGCGGGCCAGGGCGGTCTGGGCCGATGCCAGAAGGCGCAGCATGGGTATGGCCGTCGACAGCAGCACCACGCCGATGGCGGTGTGGAACGCGATGTCGGCCGATCGTGAGGAGATGCCGAACATCAGGTCCAGCAGGCCCTTGGTGTCGTCGTCGCGGGGTATCGACCATGACCACAGCCCGTACAGCAGCTCACCCAGGCCTCCCACGGTCCAGGTCAGTGCGAGGGCGAAGCCCACCACGCGCAGGGGGAAGGAGACCAGCATGTGCGTCAGGTCCCTCCAGCACTGCGGATCCCGCAAGGCCGCCAGCCGCACGGGGCGCTCCGGGCCGCCCCGGCGGCGGTAGCGGGGTATCGGCACCGCGCGGCCGGTGACCGCCTCCACTCGCCTGCGCTCCAGCCTGGCGAAACCACGGGCCGCCGCCAGGGCGCCGACCAGGATCGGCAGGCCGAGGAGGACCGCCAGGCTCGCCGCCCCGGCCGCCACACCGCCGACCGCGACCACGAACGCGGCCACCCCCAGCGGCAGGCCCGACAGCACATACCCCAGCTCGCGCCAGAACCTCCCGGGCCGGCCGGTCGCCGGTTCGGATGCGTGGGCGACCGCGGTCGGCGATGTCAACTCCGTCATGCTTCTACGATCGCCGTGTCGACGGGCCGTTCCCACCCGGCCAACCCCCCTCCTCGGGGTGGGGTTACCCCTACCCCCGCCGGAGTGATGTCCAGGATGGCGGACTTACGCGTCCTGCGGGTACCAGCGCAGCTCCACCGTGTTGCCGTCCGGATCCCGCACATACAGGGAGATCGCGGAGCCGCGGGCGCCGAACCGCTGACCGGGGCCGTCCACCACGGTGAAGTCTCCGGAGTCGATGACCTCCTGCCAGTCCAGCGGTTCGACCACCAGGCAGATGTGGTCGACGTTGGATCCCCGCGGCCGCTCCTCGGGGGACCCCACCAGGTCGATGATGGTGGTGGGGCTGACCCGCACGGACGGGAAGGAGACCTGGCCCGCGCGCCATTCCTCGACCCGAACCGGCTCCAGCCCCAACGGGCCGGTGTAGAAGGCGAGCGAGCGCTCGATGTCGGTGACGTTGAGGACGAGGTGGTCGAAGGCGATCACGCGCATGGGAGTCTCCATGGATCGGCGGCGCGGGAGCGCCGGCGTGGGGGAGGGCGGCGGGCTCGGGAGCCCGCGGGTCTGCGGCGGAGGCCTGCCGGTGATGCCCGCGGCCTGCCGCCTGCTTCAGCATCCGCCACCCGGCATTGATCGGTCCAACACATGTTTGTCATCTGATCCATCGTGAATCACGATGGGTGGATGGACCTCCAGCAGATGCGCTACGTCCTCGCGGTGGCGGAGACCGCGAGCTTCACCCGCGCCGCCGAGCACTGCCATGTCGTCCAGTCCGCGCTCAGCCACCAAGTGGCCAGGCTGGAGAAGGAGCTGGGCGCGCGGCTGTTCGAGCGGACCAGCCGCCGGGTGCGGCTGACCACCGCCGGCGAGGCGTTCCTGCCCGCCGCCCGCCAGGCGCTGGAGGCGGCCGAGCGGGCCCGGGCCGAGGTGGCGGCGGCCACCGGTGAGGTGCGGGGCCGCCTGGCCCTCGGGACGATTCCCACCGTGGCGGCCGTGGACCTGCCGGCGGTGCTGGGGGAGTACCGCGCGCGCCACCCCCAGGTGCGGATCACCCTGCGGGGCGGTGCCAGCGAACGGCTGGCGGAGCAGGTGCGTGAGGGCCTGCTGGACGCGGCGTTCCTCGGTGTGCAGCCCGGGTTCCGGACGCGGGGGGTGTGCGATCGGGAACTCGCGCACGGGAGGCATGTCGCGGTGGTCGCCGCGGGGCATCCGCTGGCCGAGAAGGGTGAGGTGGACCTGCGGTGCCTGGCCGGGGAGGTGTTCGTGGACTTCGCCGAGGGGACTGCCGCCCGTGCCCAGTCGGAGGAGGTGTTCGCGGCGGCCGGACTGCGGCGGGAGGTCGCGTTCGAGGTGTCCGGTGTCGAACTGATGGCCAGGCTGGTCCGGCACGGACTGGGCATCGCCCTGCTTCCCGCGGCCTTCGCGGTGGGACTCGCCGGTCTGCGGTGCGTCCCGGTCAAGGATGGCCCCGTGCGGGTGGAGCGCCTCGTTTGGAGCCGGTCCGGCCTCTCGCCGGCGGCCTCCGCGTTCCTGGAGCTGCTGGGTGTGGAGGGACCGCCTCCCGCGGGGTGACCGGGTGGCGGCGGTGCGTGCGGCGGGTCCGCGGCACCGGCGGCCGCGTCCTCGCCCGAACCGCTCTGACTCAGGTCACCGATCGGCTCCGGAAGTCCTTCCGGGTTGACGTGGGTCAGATCGCGTGCGGGCAGGAAGCTGTCGTCGTGCTTGGCGGATCTGGTAAGGCAGGGGCGTGGCAGTGTCAGGTGATGGCCGAGTCGCTGTGATCGATGGGCTCGCTCAGTAGTTCGCTCGCCGTCCGATAGACCTTCGCCAGGGCGTTCACGAGGGATGCGCGTTCGGTCTCGGTGAGATCCGCGGTGACCTTCTCCTCGATCAACCGCCGTTCCGCCTCGATCGGTTTCTGCAGCGCACGCCCCGTGTCGGTGAGCCAGAGCCGGACGAGACGGTTGTCCCGGTCGTCGCGGCGACGGGTGAGCAGCCCGGTCGCGGTCATGCGGTCGGCCATCTTGACGACGGTGGGCGTCGTGACGTTCAGCGCGGTGGCGACCTCGCCCGGCGTGCTGCCGTCCCGCTCCCACAGCATGGCGAGCAGGTGGTCCTGTCCGATGTGCAGCCCATGGCGTCGCATGGCCGCGTCGGCCAGGGCTCGGAGCACCTTCGACGTTCTGCCGTGCAGGTCCAGGAACTCTGACATCGCGGCCTTTCGGTGATATGGGGACCGGATGTCCTGGCCCGCGCAAGTCGATTGACGGCTAATCATTAACCGGCTAACGTCCTGTCGAACTCGCTAGACGGCAAACGACTTTGGAGGGGCATGATGATACTGGTCACCGGAGCCACCGGGAACATCGGTCGTGAACTCACCCGTGAACTCGACGCGAAGGGTGCCAAGTTACGTCTCCTTGTCCGCGACCCCGCCCGCGCCGCACGACTGCCCGAGCGCGCCGAGCGCGTCGTCGGCGACCTGGGGAACCCCGCGACGCTGGCTCCCGCCTTCGCCGGCGTCGAGAAAGTCTTCCTGCTGACACAGGGCATCGGCACCGACTACACCGTCGCCGCCATCGCCGCCGCCGAGGCCGCCGGGGTGCGCCACATCGTGCACCTGTCCTCCCTCCACGTCACCTTCGACCCGATACCTGCCATGGGGCGCTGGCACCACGAACGCGAGAGGATCATCCGCGCCTCCGGCATACCGGCCACGTTCCTGCGTCCCGGCGGCTTCATGACCAACGCCCTCGACTGGCTGCCCACCATCCGTGAGGGAAGCTACGTCCTCGACCCGGTCGGCCCCGGCCGCTACGCGCCGATCGACCCCGCGGACATCGCCGCGGTCGCCGCGCTCACCCTGACCGAGGCCGGCCACCAGGGCATGGAGTACGCCCTCACCGGCGACGAGATGTTCACCGTCGCCGAGCAGGTCCGGATCATCTCCGAGACGATCGGCCGCGACATCGAGGTCCGGGAAACGGCCACACCGGGCGAGGTCGTACGGTTCCGCTTCCCCAACGGGGCACCCCAGGCACTCGCCGACGCGATCACGGAGGGCTTCACTCTCATGCGCGCCGATACCGTCGGGTTCCGCACGGACACGGTGGAGCGGCTGCTCGGACGCAGGCCCCGGACCTTCGCCGACTGGTGCGCGCGCAACGCCGAAGCCTTCCGGCGGCCTGAGGCCGCCTGAGCCGGCAGACGACCGCGCCCTCGTCCGCTTCTGCTGACCGGTCCGCCCGCCATGCCGGCCCGCGCCGCCCGCTGCCGCAGCCGCCCCACCCTTGCTCCTGGTCAGGCCGCCCCCTATGAGGACGCCGCTTCGCCATGCGATGCCAGGGACGACGGGACGGCCCTTAGGCCACGCCCGCCGGACGGAACTGCACGCTGATCCGCGGCCCCACCGCCCTGGCGGTCTTGGGGACCGCGTGGTCCCAGGTGCGCTGGGTGGATCCGCCCATGACCACCAGGTCGCCATGGCCCAGGGCCTGCCGCACGGTGGGGCCGCCGCCGTGCCGGGGGCGCAGGGCCAGCTGGCGGGGCTCGCCGAGGGACAGGATGGCGACCATGGTGTCCTCGGTGCTGCCGCGGCCGATCCGGTCGCCGTGCCAGGCCACGCTGTCCCGCCCGTCCCGGTACAGGCACAGCCCCGCGGTGCGGAACGGTTCCCCCAGCTCGGCGGCGTAGTGGGCGCTCAGCAGGGAGCGCGCCCGGGTGAGCACGGGGTGGGGGAGCGGGTCGTCGGCCCGGTAGTGGGCCAGCAGGCGGGGCACGTCCACCACCCGGTCGTACATCCTGCGCTGCTCGGCGTGCCAGGGGACCCGATCGGTGAGGTACGCGAACAGTTCGTCGGCGCCGGTGAGCCAGCCGGGCAGGAGGTCGAGCCAGGCGCCGAGACCGAGTTCGGTGCGGCGCGCTTCGGCGAGCGGACGCAGGGTGATGTCCTGTCCGTCGTCGAAGAGCGATGCCTGCCAGGAGAGGTCCACGGTGCCAGCATAACCCCTCACTCGAACATGTAATCGAAAAACGGGGTGCCGGGGGCCCGCGCCGTCGGCGACCCCCGCACCCCGGCCGCGACGGACGGAAACCTCAGCCCTCGGACTCCAGGAGATCCCTGAGCCGGGCCAGGTCGTCGGCGACCGCGCCGGCGTCGCGTTCGAACTCCGCGTCGGTCATCTCCGGCTGCCGGCGCAGGGTGAACACCACCTCGCTCCCCGTTCCGTCGGCGATCACGCGCAGCGGGTTGTAGATGGTCACCCCGGACGGCAGGGTGACGTCGTGGTCGAGCACGCCGAACTCGTTGGGAGGCGCGAAGGAGACCACGACCCGCCCCAGGGCGGAGGCCGTGGCGACCCACTGATCGCCGACCTTCTCGACGGCGCCCGCCAGGCCCCGGGCCCAAGCGGGCAGGTTCGTCGGATCCGAGGTGTAGGCGTATACCTCCTGGACGGGGCGGTCGATATGGACGCCGATGTGGCGCGAAGTGTCATGAGTGCTGTTCATGAGCGCGACAGTAGTGGGCGAGTGCCGCAGGCTCTTGAACGAATCGGACGGGGCCGGGACGAAGGGCCCGCGGGAGCCGGCACCCGTCCGCGGCGTACCCGCGGGGGCCGCGTGCGGTGCGGCCCGGACGCCTACCCGGCCTGCACGGAGAGGTCGGAGAACAGGTCCACTCCGGTGAGTTCGGCCGACAGGCCCCAGAGCCGGGCCGCCTGGACCGGGTCGACCGCCCACGGCTTGACGCCGCCGACGAGCATGTCGTCGGTGGTGGCCGGCTCGGCGATGTCGCAGTCCTGGCAGTAGGCGCCGCCCCGGCCGTCGAGCAGCGGCGAGGTCGCCGCCCACACGGCCGTCGCCGCACCCTGGGCCGGGGTCTTGAAACCGGCCGCCGGCCTGCCGTCCGCGTCGACCCAGCCGAGCGCGATCTGCTCGGCGCGAGGGACGTGCCGCTGCAGCGGGGTGAGGATGCTGCCCGGGTGGACCGCGAAGGCGCGTACTCCGACGGGCGCGCCGAGGGCGTCCAGGTGGGTGGCGAAGAGGGCGTTGGCGGTCTTGGACTGGGCGTAGGCCAGCCAGCCGTCGTAGCCCGTGCGGAAGTGGATGTCCTCCCAGCGGATGCCGGAGAGGAAGTGCCCTGAGGAGGACACCGCGACCACCCGCGCGCCACCCGGGGCCAGGGCCGGGCGGAGCCGGTTGACCAGGGCGAAGTGGCCCAGGTGGTTGATGGCGAAGTGCGCCTCCCAACCAGGGCCGACCGAGGTCTCAGGGCAGGCCATGATGCCCGCGCCGGCGATGACCAGGTCCAGGGTCCGCCCGGTGTCCATGAAGGCGTCGGTGAACGCCCGTACGCTCTCCAGGTCGGCGAGGTCCACCTGGTGGGCCTCGGCCAGGGGGGTGTCCCGCAGGGCCGCCTCGGCGGTGGCGAGCCGGCGGGCCGGCACCACGACCCGTGCGCCGGCCCCGGCGAGCGCGCGGACGGTCTCCAGCCCCAGGCCGGAGTAACCGCCGGTGACCAGTGCGGTCCGTCCCGACAGATCGATGCCGGCGAGTACCTCCTCGGCCGTGCTCCCGGGGCCGAAACCGCTACCTGTCCTGTACTGCTGCGTCGTCATGGCCAGGACGCTAGAACCTAGAGTGCGGACGAGATCAAGTCGCGGCCCGAAGAGGCGGAGAGCCTCGGCGGCCCGCGCGGCACCCGGGGTGGGCGGTCGGGCCCCGGCCAGAGGACGCCGGCCCGTCCACCGCGCCGCCGGCCCCGGGCGGTGCGATGGGCGGACGGCGAGCAGTCTCCGATCGCGGCCGGCCGGTCTCCCGCCAGGTCCAGCCGGTTGCCGAGGGGCGCGCGGGCAGTCGCGGGTGCGCCGATGCGCGGCGGTACACCGCGGACCCGTGGCGATCACCGGATAGGCTCGGCCCATGCACACCTCGGACGACGAGGCGTTCCTCGTCCAACTCGCCGATCGGCTGGCCGCGTTGCCGCGGGTGCGCGCGGTCGCCCTGGGCGGCTCCCGGGCCACCGGGGACCACCGGCCGGACAGCGACTGGGACCTGGCCCTCTACTACCGCGGCCCGTTCTCCCCCGACTCGCTGCGCGCGCTCGGCTGGCCCGGCGAGGTCTTCGGCATCGGAGACTGGGGCGGCGGGGTCTTCAACGGCGGAGCCTGGCTGCGGGTGGACGGCCGGCGGGTCGATGTGCACTACCGCGACCTGGACGAGGTGGAACACCAGCTCGCCGAGGCCCGCGCGGGCCGCTTCGGTGTCGAACGGCTGCTGTTCCACCTGGCCGGCATCCCGACCTACCTGGTGGTCGCCGAACTCGCCGTCAACCGGGTGCTGCACGGGGAACTGCCCCGCCCCGCCTACCCCGAGGAGCTGCGCCGCCGGGCCCCGGAGCGCTGGTGGGGCGATGCCCGGAACACCCTCGACTACGCCCGGGCGGCCCACGCGGGCCGGGGCCACCTCACCGACTGCGCGGGTGCCGTCGCCACCGCCGCCTGCCAGGCCGCGCACGCGGTGCTGGCCGCCCGGGGGGAGTGGGTCACCAACGAGAAGACCCTGCTGGACCGGGCCGGGCTGCGGGAGGTGGACCGCATCCTCCACTCCCTGGACCCCCGGCCGGAGAACCTGACCTCCGTCCTCGACCAGGCGGCCGCGCTGCTGGAGCAGGCGGTGGAAGCGGCCCGCGCGGCCTGACTCGGGAGGGGACGCCACGGCCGGACACCATCGGGGGCCGGCGCCCGGGCCGTCACGGCGCGAGGGCCTCGCCGAGGGCCACCCCGGCGAAGGCCGCGCCGATCCCCGCCGCCACGCTGACGAAGACGTTCAGCGCCGCGATCAGCCCGGAACCCTCCTGCGCCAGCCGCAGGGTCTCGTAGGAGAGGGTGGAGTACGTGGTCAGTGCCCCGCACAGCCCGGTGCCCAGGAGCAGCCGGAGGTCCGGGGAGGCCACCGAGGTGATCAGGCCCAGCAGCAGGCAGCCCACCACATTGACGGTGAGGGTGCCCCAGGGGAAGACGCTGTCGTGCCGGGACTGCACCAGGCGGTCGGTGAGATAGCGCAGCGGTGCGCCGACCATGGCCCCGCCCACCACCAGCAGCCACGTCACGGCGCCTGGCCGTACTCGGCGGATCCGGCGCCGAAACGCACCGTCTCCACCGGATCCAGGATCGCCAGACCCTGGCCCATCAGCTCCTCCAGCCGCGGCAGAAAGGCGCGCACCTTCTCCTCGGTGTCCACGATCACCACCGCCACCGGAAGGTCCTCGCTGAGGGAGAGCAGCCGGGCGGTGTGGATGCGCGAGCACGCCCCGAAGCCCTCCACGCCCCGGAAGACCGAGGCGCCGGCGAGCCCGGCGGCGTGTGCCCGGTGCACGATCTCGCTGAACAGCGGTTTGTGGTGCCAGGTGTCGCCCTCGCCGACGAGGACCGTCAGCCGCAGCGCCGCACGGGTCGGCATCACCGCCGCCTCCCTTCCAGTGCGCGGCGGGTCAGCGCCGCCGCGATCGCCACCGCGGCCAGCACCGTGGCCACGGTCAGCAGGAGGTCGGCCAGTGCGCTGCCCGGATGCCCGTCGAGGGCGAGCCGCCGGATGTCCGCCGCGTAGGCGGAGAAGGTGGTGTAGCCGCCCAGGACGCCGGTGCCGAAGAAGGGGCGTACCAGCCGGTGGGCCGCCCAGACCTCGGTGATCACGACCATGAACACGCCCATGACCGCGCACCCGGTCGCGTTGACGGCCAGCGTGGCCCAGGGGAACGCGTCGGGGGGCAGGGGCCACAGCAGCGAGACTCCGTAGCGCAGGGCGGTCCCCAGGCCGCCGCCGACGGACACCGCGGCCACCACCGGCCACTGGCTCGGTCCGCGCCGCACCGCTCGACGGTCCGCCCCGGTGTCCGGGCCGGATCGCGGCGCCGCCCGCGCTTCTCCCATGGGCGTCTCCTCCGCTCCGGCCCCGGCCGGCGGGCCGGTGCGTGCGACCGCGAAGAGGGACTGTCGGCGGGGTCTCCGCGCCGCGGGGGCGGATCCCACCGCCACCGTGCGGCCGTACCGGAGCACCGCAGTCGGCACCCAGCCTACCGGCTCGCGCCCCAGGTCACGCGTTGAGGACGCCGGTGCCCAGCAGGCCCAGCAGGCCCAGGCCGATCACGATCCGGTAGACCACGAAGGCGTTGAACGAGTGCCGGGCCACGAACCTCAGCAGCCAGGCGATGGAGGCGTAGGCCACCGCGAAGGAGACGGCGGTGCCCACCACCAGCGGCAGGGTGTCCACCCCGGCGCCCACCGCGTCCTTGAGCTCGTAGACGCCCGCCCCGGTCAGCGCCGGGATCCCGAGGAAGAAGGAGAGCCGGGTGGCGGCCACCCGGTCCAGGTCCAGCATCAGCGCGGTGGACATGGTCGCGCCGGAGCGGGAGAAGCCGGGGAAGAGCAGCGCGAGGATCTGCGAGCAGCCCACCAGCATGGTGTCCGTGAAGGAGGTGTCGTCCTCGCCGCGCTTGTGGCGGCCCATCCGATCGGCCGCCCACATCACCCCACTGCCCACGATCAGCGAGCCGGCCACCACCCACAGGGAGGCCAGCGGTCCCTCGATCAGCGGCTTGGCGGCCAGGCCCACCGCCACGATGGGCAGGGTCGCGTAGATCACCCACCAGGCGAACTTGTAGTCGTGGTGGTAGCGCTCCTCCCGGTCGGCCAGGCCGCGGGTCCAGGCGGAGGCGATCCGGACGATGTCCTTGAAGAAGTAGACCAGGACCGCGGCGATCGCCCCGACCTGGATCACGGCGGTGAAGGCGACCACGGACCGGTCGTCCACCGGGATGTCCATCAGTCCCTCGGTGATCTTCAGATGCCCGGTGGAGGAGACCGGCAGGAACTCGGTCAGCCCCTCCACGACGCCGAGTACCGCGGCCTGTCCGACGCTGATCGCGCTCATGGTCCATCCTCGCGATGTCGTGAAGCGACGAGTGGCCGCTCCTCATGGACCGGGGCCTCCCGGCGGCCGGTGGGGCGTGCTGCCCCCGCCCCGCTCGGGCCCGGCAGCCGGCGGCTGCCCCGCGCGCGGCGATCGAAGGGACTGTAGAGGACCGCACAGGGGGTGGACAAACCAGGGCAGGAGTGCTTTCAGTGGCTTATCGGGTCGTAGTCCGGCTGCTCCGCGTCCGCGACCAGTTCCGCCGCCTGGGCGAAGTACAGGCGCGCTTCGGCCGGGCGCCCCAGGGCTTCCAACGCCTGGGCGCAGGTCCGCAGCAGCAGCGCCCGGCGGTCCTCCGACTGCTGCTCCGGCGCCAGCTCCAGGGCGCGGTGACCATGGGCCAGCGCCCGTTCGGGCTGCCCCAGGGTGAGGCAGTGGTCCGCGAGGTGGTAGAGGGCCAGCGTCTCGGTGTGCGGATGGCCCAGCACACGGGCCATCGCGGCGGCCTGCTCGCGCCGCTCCCCGGCGGCGTCCAGATCTCCGGTGCGCTCCAGCGCCGCCGCCCAGTTGATCATGGCGATCACCTCGCCGGGCCGGTCCCCGGCCCGGGCGGCCAGGGCCGGGGCGCGGTGCAGGTGCTCCAGGGCCTGCGGATGCCGCCCGTTCTCGGTGAGCACCCAGCCGAGCAGCGTACGCAGCCGCGACTCGGCATCCGCGTCGCCGAGCACCAGGGCCGAGCCCAGGGCGTGCTCCAAGGTGGCCTCCCAGCCCTCGTGCACCTGCCGCACGATCAGCGGCCACATCGCGACCGCGATCCGCCAGGCGTACGCGTGGTGACCGGTCTCCGCGGCCCGGGCGACGGCCGCGGTGAGGTTGGCGCGCTCGACGGCGAACCAGGCCATGGCCTCGGGCCGGTCGGCCGGCCGCGGCACCGGGCCGACCGGGGCGACACCCTCGGGAAGCGTGCAGCAGGGCTGGCTGCCCGGCTCGGCGGCGGCCGTGGCGGCCAGGGCGGCGCCGGTGTAGTGCACCAGCAGCCGCCGCAGCCCGTCCGGCGCCGCCTGCGCCGCACCCGACCGCGCGTACAGCCGGATCAGATCGTGCATCAGATAGCGGCCCCGGGCCCGCTCCTCCAGCAGGTGCGCCGCCGCCAGCTCCTCCAAGGCGCGATCCGCCTCGGCCGGGGACAGCCCGGTCAGCGCGGCGGCGGCGCCGCGATCCAGCTCCGCCCCCACATGCAGGGCCAGCTGGCGGAAGAGCAGTTCCCCGGCGGCGGGCAGCTGCTGCCGGCCCAGCCGCAGCGTCGCCTCCACCCCCACGTCCTCGGTGGACAGCAGGGCCAGCCGCCGGTGCTCGTCGAGCAGGTCGTCGGCCATCGCCCGCAGGGACAGCCCGGGGCGCGCCACCAGACGGGCCGCGGCCAGCCGCAGCGCCAGCGGCAGCCCGTCGCACAGCGCGGACAGATCCCGCGCGGCCCGCGGCTCGGCGTCCACCCGGGCGTCACCGACCACCATGCGCAGCACCGCCGCCCCGCCGTCCGGGCTGAGCCGCCGCAACAGCAGCAGCCGGGCGCAGTCGGTGGCCACCAACCCCTCCAGCCGGTTGCGGCTGGTGACCACCACCGGGCAGCCGGGGGCACCCGGCAGCAGCGGCCGCACCTGGGCGGAGTCCACGGCGTTGTCCAGCAGGACCAGCACACGCCGGTCGGCGAGCAGCGAGCGGTACATGGCCTCCGCGGCCCGACCCCGGGCCGGCAGGCGCTCCTCGGGAACCCCGAGGGCGGACAGGAAGTCGTGCAGGATCTCGACCGTCCGCGGACCGGGCTCCCCGGGCGTGTGGGGGTGCAGATCGGCATAGAGCACGCCGTCCGGGTAGGCATCGGCGTGCCGGTACGCCCAGTGGACCGCCAGTGAGGTCTTGCCCACTCCGGCGGGCCCGGTGACCACGCACAGCGGTGCGGCCCCGGACCGCGCCGCCTCGGTGAGCAGGGCCGACTCCACCCCGCGGCCCACGAAGCCGGCCGGCGGGCGGGGCAGCAG
>NZ_SRID01000732.1 GCF_004684805.1 Streptomyces palmae | reverse complement strand
CGTCTCGGACGTGTCCGGGGAGGCGGTGGCGGCCGGGGCGGACTCCGGGAACAGGCCCTTGGACGGCTCCTCGCTCAGGACCGCGAGGGCCGCCGCGCGCCGCACCGAGGAGCCCGGTCCACTCTCACCCGCGGGGGTGGTCTCTCTGCTTGCCATGCCTGGCTGCCTTTCTGGGCCGTTGGTCGAGGCGTGACGGGGGGGATCAGGCGCTGGTCAGGGCGCCTGTGGTGCGTACAGGAACGGGCCGGTGCACCGGTCCGGCCAGGGTGTCGGCCCGCCCGCGGGTCGGCGGGCGGCGGCGTCCAGACGTTCCAGGGTTTCGGTGGAAGGCTCCCGGAACCGGCCGCTGCCCGAGGGCAGTTCGGCCAGCAGTACCCGGGCGGGGAGTTCGCCCTCCGCCTCGTGACGCGCCAGCACGGTGAAGGCCGTCCCGGCACTGAAGAGGGCTTCGGCGCCGGTCCCGTTGCGGGAGAGTACCGAGACGCGTCGGGCGGTCATCGGCCGGATCACGTAGCGGACATGGGACAGCGGCGGCAATGGCGCGTCCGCCGCCTCCAGGTGCACCACGTCCAGGGGGGCGTCGCACTCCAGTACGGCGCCGGGCACCACATCGTCCGGGATGCCGGGCTGGGCGAGGGCACGTACCAGCGTTCCGCGCAGTGCGGGCAGTCGGCGGAGCCCGGAGGCCAGGCAGGCCGCGTACGGACGCAACTCCTCGGCGCCCAGGGCGAGGGCGCGGGCGCCGAACGGGTCCTCGGGAGAGGAGGAGAGGTACAGGCGCACCGCGATCAGGTCGGCCCGCGCCGCGTCCTCAGCGGATCCCCGCAGCGCGGGCAGGCGGATCAGCGCCTGGCCGACCGGACCGCTGTGCTCCTCCCAGGCCCCCGAGGCCAGTTCCCGGAACGCCTGGCGGTCCCGCTCGCCGCTGAACCCCTCGGGCGCGGTGCGGTGACGCGGAGGAGCGCTACGAACCATGGATGCGGGGGGAGTCGCGGGCGCGGGTGCGGGCGGCTCTGGGGTG
>NZ_SRID01000731.1 GCF_004684805.1 Streptomyces palmae | reverse complement strand
CCAGCACGCCCGCGGTGTGCACCACCCCGGTCAGCGGGAACTCCGCCGGAATACGGGCCAGCACCCCGGCCAACGCCTCCCGATCACCCACATCACAGGCCGCGACCGTCACCCGGGCACCCAGCTCAGACAGCTCCGCCCGCAACTCCTCCGCACCCTCGGCAGCCGGACCACGACGGCTCACCAGCACCAAGTGCTCGGCACCAGCACCCGCCAACCACCGGGCCACATGCCCGCCCAGCGCACCCGTACCACCCGTGACCAGCACACTCCCCGACGGACGCCACACCGGCGCCCCCGCACGCACCCCGGCGCGGACGACACGGCGAGCGAAGAGCCCGGACGGCCGGATGGCGATCCGGTCCTCACCCGTCCCTCCGCCGAGTACCGCGACCAGTCGGTCCATGGTGCGCGCGTCCAGCGTCTCGGGGAGGTCCAGCAGACCGCCCCAGCGATCGGCCAACTCGGCCGCGGCCACGCCGCCAAGCCCCCAGAGCTGTGCCTGTTCGGCGCTGCGCGGACTCTCCGATCCGCCGACCGAGACGGCACCCCGGGTCGCACCCCACAGCGGTGCCTCGACGTCCATGTCGCCCAGCGCCTGGATCAGGCCCAGGGTCGAGGACACGCCGGCCGGGACGGAGGCGTGGCGCGGATCGCGCCCCTCCGCCAGGGCCAGCAGCGACAGCACCCCGCCGAACGGGGCTCCGGCCTCACTCATCGCCTTCCGCAGTCGCTCGGCCACCGTCTCGCGGCCGGCCTCGCCGACCTCCATGGTCACCAGACCGGGTACCCGCTCAGCCAGCTGCCGTGCGCACTCGCCGAGCCAGGCCGTATCGGCAGCGCGCTCGGGCACCACCAGCAGCCAGGGGCCGGAGAGTACGGCGGGGGTGCCGGACTCGGCCACCGGCGACCAGGTGGTGCGGTAGCGCCAGCCCTCCACCCGGGAACGCTCCCGACTCTGCCGACGCCAGGCCGACAGCACCGGCAACACCGCCGCCAGCGACTCACCCGCCTCAGCAGCC
>NZ_SRID01000730.1 GCF_004684805.1 Streptomyces palmae | reverse complement strand
GCGTGCATCCGTCCGATTCTACTCGTCACCGGGTACGGGCCGGGCGGGCCCGGGGGCCGCCCGGTGCGGGTGGTTCAGCGGAAGGCGGCGACGTTCTCCGAAACCCACTGGGCGAAGGTCCTCCCCGGGGAGCCGGTCACCCGGGACACCGTGTCGCGTACCGTCAGTAGTTCCTCGTTGACGTCCCCGCCCGTCACGTCCAGCACCGCGTCCGCGGTCTCCTCCCCCATGACGACGGCCATCCGCCGGTGGGCCTCCTCCCGGCTGATCTCCACGATCGGCACCTCCCGTCCCAGGGCCGCGGCGATGGCCTCCACCTGCTGCCGGGCGCTCAGCCGTTCCGGACCGGTCAGCGCGTGGGTGCGCCCGTGGTGGCCGGGCTCGGTCAGCGCCACCCGCGCCACCGACGCGATGTCCGCGGGGTGGATGGTGGGCAGCCCGGTGTCCGCGTAGGGCAGGCGCACCGCCTGGCGCTCGCGGATGGAGGCCGCCCACCACAGGGTGTTCGAGGCGAACTGCGTCGGCTGGAGGATCGTCCAGGCCATACCGCTGTCCTTCAGCGACTGCTCGACCGCCTGGTTCTCGGCCGCGGGGCCCAGCCGCGGATGTGTCCGGACGGTGATGGAGGAGACGAGCACCACGTGCTCCACACCGGCCTCGCGGGCCAGCTCCAGGATGTCGGCGTCCGCTCCCAGACGCGACACCAGGAACAGTGAACGCACACCGCGCAGCGCGGACTTCAGGGATGCCGGCTGGGCGAGGTCACCCGCGTGCGGCTCGACCCCTTCCGGGAAGGTGGCCCGCGCGGGGTCGCGGGTGAGTCCGCGCAGGGGCTCCGTGGCGTGCTGGTGCAGTTCCTTGAGCAGAGCGCTGCCGATGTTGCCGGTGGCTCCCGTCACCAGAATCATGACGTTTTCCCTCCTGTCGTCGGGTGATGGACTGGGGAAGACGCTAGGACTTCAACTTGAGTTGAGGTCAAGGGGTGGGAGGGGTGATCGCGCTGGGGAGCGGCGTGGGGTGCGGGGG
>NZ_SRID01000729.1 GCF_004684805.1 Streptomyces palmae | reverse complement strand
TGGCGGGGGCGTGGGGCGGCGGTCGTCTCGGGGCCGCAGCCGGTCCACCACCGCCATGCCGATCCGGAACACCGCCGTCGGAACCACCACGCACAGCAGGATCCAGAAGAGGGTGACCCCCCAGGGGCGCCCGACCGCCCAGGGCTGTTCGACCAGGGTCCGCTTCCCGTACCGCAGCGACACCAGATAGTCGCCATGGGCACCGGCCGACAGCTCCACATCCAGCGTGACCTGCGCCTTTCGGCCGGGCGCGATGGTCCCCCGCCACTGCTGCTCCTCCCACTGCGGGGCGTAGACCCCGTGCGAGGTGCCGACCTGGAACACCGGGTCGCGGGCCGGGGTGGTGCCCAGGTTGCCGACCGTGACGACCAGCCTCCGGCGCGCCGGAGCACCGAACCAGGTGAGCAGCCCGCTCGACCCGTCGAGCCGTGCCGCCAGCACGCTCAGCCGCTCCCCACCGGTGTCCCGGGGCAGCGGGGCCACGGGGTGCCCGGTGACCTTGAGGGCGGCGTCGGCACCGGCCGCCGCGCCGGTGGCGGTGGCGACATGCACCACGCAGGGGCAGGGCTTGGGCGGGTCGACGACCGGCAGCCTGCGGGAGAAGGAGCCGTCGGCGTTGGTGGTGACGGCTCGGCCGTGGGCGTTGGCGCAGGAGTTGGTGCCGCCGATCATGTTCTGCCCGCAGATCAGCAGCGTGAGCAGGACCCCGGGCCGCCAGCCCGTCCCCCGTACGGTGACCGTCCCGCCGGCACCCGTCTCCTTGGGCGACACGGTGACGGACGGCCCGGCGGTACGCGCGCGGACGGGCCCGCGCGGCTGGTCGAGCGGGCGGGAGTGCGCCGCGGTGCCGGTCACCGGGCCGCTGTCCGCCGCCACCAGCCCGGACGCGTACGCCGCCGGGCCGGCCCCGGAGGCCGGCAGCAGGGCGAGCACGATGAGCAGCAGCGCGCCCCACGCCGAGCGCCGCCGAGCGGTCCCCGCGGCCCCCGTCACCGCCGCGCTCCCGCCGAGGAACCCGCCCGCGTACTCGGC
>NZ_SRID01000728.1 GCF_004684805.1 Streptomyces palmae | reverse complement strand
GATCCAGGTGGGGTCGGTGGCGGTGGGGGGCGACGCGCCGGTGTCGGTGCAGTCGATGACGACCACGGTGACCGCGGATGTGGGTGCGACCTTGCAGCAGATCGCGGAGCTGACGGCGTCGGGGTGCCAGATCGTGCGGGTGGCGTGTCCTTCGCAGGATGACGCGGACGCGTTGCCGGTGATCGCGAGGAAGTCGCAGATCCCGGTGATCGCGGATATTCATTTCCAGCCGAAGTACGTGTTCGCGGCGATCGATGCCGGGTGTGCGGCGGTGCGGGTGAATCCGGGGAACATCCGGCAGTTCGACGACAAGGTGAAGGAGATCGCGAAGGCGGCCTCGGACGCGGGGGTTCCGATTCGGATCGGGGTGAACGCGGGTTCGTTGGACAAGCGGCTGCTGGAGAAGTACGGGAAGGCGACGCCGGAGGCGTTGGTGGAGTCGGCGTTGTGGGAGTGCTCGCTGTTCGAGGAGCACGGGTTCCGGGACATCAAGATCTCGGTGAAGCACAACGATCCGGTGGTGATGGTGCAGGCGTACCGGCAGTTGGCGGCGGCGTGTGACTATCCGCTGCATCTGGGGGTGACGGAGGCGGGGCCGGCGTTCCAGGGGACGATCAAGTCGGCGGTGGCGTTCGGTGCGCTGCTGAGTGAGGGGATCGGGGACACGATCCGGGTCTCGTTGTCGGCGCCGCCGGCGGAGGAGGTCAAGGTCGGTATCCAGATTCTGGAGTCGTTGAATCTGCGGCAGCGGCGGTTGGAGATCGTGTCGTGTCCGTCGTGTGGGCGGGCGCAGGTGGATGTGTACAAGCTGGCGGATGAGGTGACCGCGGGGCTTGAGGGGATGGAGGTGCCGCTGCGGGTGGCGGTGATGGGGTGTGTGGTGAACGGTCCGGGTGAGGCGCGGGAGGCCGATCTGGGCGTGGCCTCGGGCAACGGCAAGGGGCAGATCTTCGTGAAGGGCGAGGTCATCAAGACCGTGCCGGAGTCGAAGATCGTGGAGACCCTGATCGAGGAGGCCATGAAGATCGCCGAAC
>NZ_SRID01000076.1 GCF_004684805.1 Streptomyces palmae | reverse complement strand
GGCGGGGTCAGGAGGGGCGTACGGTGGTCAGCAGTGCGTCGATGAGCGGTCGGTCGTGGTCGTAGCTGAGGGTGGCGCGGGCGATCCACGGCGGCAGCCACACCAGCCGGTCCACCTCGCGGTTGGGCAGGAAGCGGCCCCCCGGCTCGGACTCGGCCGCCCAGTACGCGACCTCCTTGGGGCGGCCCCGCGCCCGGTAGCGAACCGTGGGCAGCGGGGCGCCCGGCACACAGCCCATACCGGTCTCCTCCAGCACCTCGCGCACCGCAGCGCGCAACGGCTCCTCGCCGCGCTTCAGCTTGCCCTTGGGGAGCGACCAGTCGCCGTACCGCGGCCGGTGGACCAGGGCCACCTCCAGCCGCCCGCACCCGGGCGAGCGCCGCCACAGCACGCAACCGGCCGCCCGCACGGTCCCGGCCGAGGACGGCTCGTCAGGGCGGGACCGTACGCCGCGAGGTCCCTGGGGTTCGGTCCCGGCCACCTGCCTGCCACCTCCTGACGTCTTCCGCTGTCTCCCCATGTCTTCCAGTTCCAGTGTTTCGCGCCGCCGCGTGCTTTCCCGCTGTCGCGCGGGGTGTCGCGCCGGGTCCCGTCGGCTTATGTGCCGCCGCGCACCGATGCCCGGCGGCGGCACGTCAGCGCGCGGGGGCGGCCAACCGCTGCCAGACCTGGCCGAACGCGAAGCGCGCGGCCTCCACCTCGTGCCGCTGGTCCGCGTGCAGCACACCCAGCGCGTACGCGGTGGCCGGGGCGATCCGCGGGGTACGGGCCGCGGCAGCGGCGGCGGCAGCGGCCTCGGCGGCGTCCCGGTGCCGCTCCAGGGCCTGGCCCGCCGCCAGCAGCCGTACGGTCAGTGCCGGTTCGCCGTCCAGAGGACCGCCCGGCGCCCAGTGCCCGGTGTCCAGCACCTCCAGGGCGTACCGGCGCATGCGCACCAGCCGCCGTACCTGGTGCCAGGGGGCATCCTGCTGCTCGCTGGCGGGCGGGGCGTCGGCCGCCGGGGTGGCGGCCAGGCCGTGGACCAGCGCCTCGGCGTTGTACGGATGCCCGGCCCGGCCCAGCGGCAGCGCGTCCACCGCCTCCGCCAGCCGCCGCTCGGCCAGCTCGGCCAACTGCGGCAGCAACGGGTCGGCGGGCCGGGCCGCGGTGGCGGGATCCAGCGGCACCTCGGAGGCCAGCAGGGCGACGGAGTCCGCGACCGCGTGGAAGCGGGAGGAGCCGAGGGCCTGGAGCGCGGCGGTGTGCGCGCGGGTCCGCGCAAGGGTGAGCTGCCGCTCCAGCAGCGCCCCGGCACGGGCCGCGCCCACCGTGAGCGTCCCCGGGCGGGACTCCTCGCCCCGGGCCTCCCGGCCTCCCGCACGTCCACCGGAGGCCGTCCCCGGGGTCGAGGCCCGGCCGCCGGCCGCGTCGCGCGCGCCTGCCGCGCTCCGGGCGGCACTCCCGCCCCGGCCGCCGGACGCCTGGCCACTGCGCGGGGCGGGGGTGTCGGTCCGGGCGGGTTCGGCCCCGCCGGCCGACCGGCTCGCCTGTTCGTCGGCGGTCAGCGACACCCCGCGCCGGGCGGTGCGGCCGGCGGCCCTGCCTCCCGAGGTCGCGGTACGCCCGGCCTGCCGCGCCTCCCCCGGCTCGGTACCGGCCGCGCTCTCGCCGATGCCGACGGTGACGCCGTCCCGCGAAGCCACCCGGGCGGCGCTGGGGGCGCCCCGCCGCCCGACCTTGGGGGACGGGGCCCCGGCCTCGGGGGACGGAGCCCCGGCCGAAGCGGGCTCGGCCGCACCCCGCGTCCCGTCACCGGCATGGGGTTCGCCCGGGGCCTCGTCGTGGGGGGCGGCGGGGGTGCCGACCGACGCGTCCGAGGTTCCGGCGGGCGGTCCGGCGTGGACGCCGTCCGGCGCGCCCGGGGATCCGGCCGGGGATCCACCGAGGAGACCGTCCGGCGCGCCCGGGGATCCGGCGAAGGCGCCCCGGTACCCGCGGCTGTCGTCAGGGTCCTGGCCCTGCGGACCGCCGCCGCCCGCCAGGGCCCCGGTCGAGGCACTCGCGTGATCGCCGTCGGGCAGGCCGCCGTCCGCGCCCTCGTGGAGGTCGTGCGGGCGGTACGGGTGGGGGTCGGGGCCGCGGAGCGCGGCGCCGGAGAGGCGGTGCAGGGCCTCACGGAGTCGGGCCAGCCGGGCGGCGTAGGCGTGTTCCAGGGCGAGGGTGCCGCTGAGCCAGGCGAGTTCGGCGCGCAACTGGTCGGCCCAGGCGGGCTCGGTCAGCGGGCGGTAGACATACAGGGCGCCGCTGATCCGGCGGGCCGAACGGCACAGCGTCCGGGTGGCTTCGGCGGCCTCCTCGGCATCGGCGCCGCTCTCCCGCTGCGCCCGCAGGCTGCGCAGGAAGTCCCCGGCCTGCCGGTGCAGATAGCGCGCCAGCACCTCGCCGGCGGTGACGACCGTCCTCGGTTCCGGGGCGCCGGACTGGACGGGGAACACGGGGCCGTCCCCGCCCCCGGACACGGCCGCCCCGCGCGGCACCGCGGCACCCCTCGGCTCGGCGCCCCTGCGGGCCGTGGCACCCCTGGTGTGTTCCGTCATGTCGTTCCCCCCGGGGCCGCGATCGCCGGTCGGCGGGGTGCCGGCCGACGGCGGCCCGGTCACCCCCGTCACCTCGGCCGTCGACGGCTCATGTCGATGAACCACGTCGGCGCCTCCGGGCGTCGATGAGCATCTCCTGTACGTTGCGCAGCGGATTCCCCTCGGCGTCGACGGCGTGCCGGGTCCAGTCCCCGTCCGGGCCGAGGTGCCAGGACGAGGTGGAGTCAGACATTCCGGTCTCCAGCAGCCGATTGAGGGATGCGCGGTGAGCCGGGTCGGTGACGCGTACCAGCGCCTCGATCCGGCGATCCAGATTGCGGTGCATCATGTCGGCACTGCCGAGCCATATCTCGGACTCGCCACCGTTCCCGAACGCGAAGACACGCGAATGCTCCAGGAACCGGCCGAGCACGCTGCGTACCCGTATGTTCTCCGAGAGGCCGTCCACCCCCGGCCGCAGCGCGCAGATGCCGCGCACCCACACATCGACCGGCACCCCCGCCTGCGAGGCCCGGTAGAGCGCGTCGATGACGGCCTCGTCCACGATGGAGTTGACCTTGATCCGGACCGAGGCGGGGCGGCCCGCGCGGTGGTGGGCGATCTCCTTGCCGATCCGGGCGATCAGCCCGTCGCGCAGTGACCGGGGTGCCACCAGCAGCCGCCGGTAGCTCTCCCGGCGCGAGTAGCCGCTGAGCCGGTTGAACAGGTCGGACAGATCGGCGCCGACCTGCGGATCGGCGGTGAGCAGCCCCAGGTCCTCGTAGAGCCGGGCGGTCTTGGGGTGGTAGTTGCCGGTGCCGACGTGCGAGTAGCGGCGCAGCGTGCCGCCCTCCTGGCGGACCACCAGGGACAGCTTGCAGTGGGTCTTCAGCCCGACCAGGCCGTAGACCACGTGGCAGCCGGCCTCCTCCAGCTTGCGGGCCCACTTGATGTTGGCCTGCTCGTCGAAGCGCGCCTTGATCTCCACCAGTACCAGCACCTGCTTGCCCGCCTCGGCGGCGTCTATCAGGGCGTCGACGATGGGCGACTTGCCGGAGGTGCGGTACAGGGTCTGCTTGATGGCCAGGACGTCCGGGTCGGCGGCCGCCTGCTCCAGGAACGCCTGGACGGAGGTGGAGAACGAGTCGTACGGGTGGTGCAGCAGCACGTCCCGCTCGCGCAGCGCGGCGAAGATGTCGGGCGGCGAGGCCGACTCCACCTCTGCCAGGTCGCGGTGGGTGCCCGCGATGAACTTCGGGTACTTCAGCTCCGGCCGGTCCTGCCCCGCGACCCCGAACAGCCCGGTGAGGTCCAGCGGCCCGGGCAGCGGGTAGACCTCCGCGTCGGAGATCTTCAGCTCGCGGATCAGCAGGTCCAGGACGTACCGGTCGATGGTCTCCTCGACCTCCAGCCGCACCGGGGGGCCGAAGCGGCGGCGCAGCAGCTCCTTCTCCAGGGCCTGGAGCAGGTTCTCCGCGTCGTCCTCCTCGACCTCCAGGTCCTCGTTGCGGGTGACCCGGAACATGTGGTGCGCCAGCACCTCCATGCCCGGGAACAGCTGGTCCAGATGCGCCGCGATCACGTCCTCCAGCGGCACATAGCGCTGCGGGGACGCCTCCAGGAACCGCGAGAGCAGCGGCGGAACCTTCACACGTGCGAAGTGGTCGTACCCGCTGACCGGGTTGCGCACCACCACGGCGAGGTTCAGCGAGAGCCCGGAGATGTACGGGAAGGGGTGCGCCGGGTCCACCGCGAGCGGGGTCAGCACGGGGAAGATCTGCTGCCGGAAGAGGGTGCCCAGCCGGGACTGCTCCTTCTCGGTCAGGTCCCGCCAGCGGATGAGGTGGATGCCCTCCTCGGCCAGCGCCGGGGCCACGTCCTGCTGGAAGCAGGCGGCGTGCCGGGCCATGAGTTCGCGCGAGCGGGTCCAGATCAGGTCCAGCACCTCGCGCGGCTGTAGCCCGGAGGCGGAACGGGTGGCCACCCCGGTGGCGATGCGCCGCTTGAGTCCGGCCACCCGGACCATGAAGAACTCGTCCAGGTTGCTGGCGAAGATGGCCAGGAAGTTGGCCCGCTCCAGCAGCGGGGTGGCCGGGTCCTCGGCGAGCTCCAGCACCCGCTCGTTGAAGGCCAGCCAACTGCGCTCGCGGTCCAGGAACCGGCCCTGCGGCAGCTCCTCGCCGCCCGGCAGGCGGATCTCCTCGTACGAGTCCGCGTCGCTGTCCAGGTCAGGGTCGAGCGCCTGCACCGGCGGGGCCGCCATGGCGTTCGGCCGGTGCGCGGCGATGGAGCCCACCGACGGCTGCGGGTGCGGGTGCGGCTCCGGCTGGGACTGCTGGTGTACGGACGCCTGGCCACTGGGCTGCTTCATGACCTCATTCTTCCGCGCCTTGGCCGCATGGGGCGCGTCGAAGGACGGCACCGGGACGGCACGGAGCCTCGGGTGCTGGTGCTCGGGCACAGCGGGCTGCATTCAGCGATGTTCGCAACCAAGATTGAATCGCCGGTAACGGAGACATGGCGCGCAGGAAATCGCGGCGCATCCCTCAGGCGATCACTCCGGCGAGGCGGCTCCCACGGTGCGCTACCGAGCGAGCACCGTCCGCGACTCGCCGTCCCAGGCGCAGACTCGAGGAAATGTGTGCCGCTCAAATGTTCGATATCGGCGCCGAACGCCACCCGGCCACGTCACATCCATCGGGACCGGGCGCCGGAGCCGGAGCGACGGGAGCGGACAGCGGGCGAGCCGGGGCGCGTGGTGGCGCCCCGGCTCGCCCGGACCTGCGGCTTCCGTCAGCTCTCGGTGCGGTACATCAGGTCCACCTCGTGGGTGGTGAAGCCGAGCCGCTCGTAGACATTGAGCGCGGCCGGGTTGTCGGCGTCCACGTACAGCATCGCGGTGGGCAGCCCGAGGTCGGCCAGGTGCCGCAGGCCGATGGCGGTCAGCGCCTTGCCCAGGCCGCCGCCCTGCGCGTCCGGGCGCACCCCGACCACGTACACCTCGCCCAGCCGCTCCTCCCCGTGCACCTTGGTCCAGTGGAAGCCGGCGATGGCGCCCTCGCGCTCGGCGAGGAAGAAGCCCTTCGGGTCGAACCAGGGCTCGGCCTTGCGGTCGTCCAGGTCCCGCTGGGTGAGTGAGCCCTGCTCGGGGTGGTGGGCGAAGGCCGCTGCGTTGGCCGCCAGCCAGGCCGCGTCGTCCGCACCCGGACGGAAGGTGCGCACCGCCACGCCCGCGGGCAGCACCGGCTCCGGCAGCTCGGGGGCATCGGCACCGGTCAGCGGCCGGCGCATCTGCCGGAGTTCGCGGAACAGCGACAGGCCCAGCACCTGCGCCAGGTGCCGGGCGGCCGGGTGACCGCCGTGCGCCCAGATGCGCAGCCGCCGGCCCGACTCCCTGAGCAGGGTGTCGCCCAGGGCCCGGCCATGGCCCCGACCACGGTGGGCCGGGTGGACCACCAGTTCGGCCGCCGGCGCCTCCACCGGGTCGGTGTCCTCCAGCTGCGCGTAACCGATCAGCTCGCCCATCCGGTCGGTGAGCAGTACGTGCCGCACCCCCGGTCGGCGGCCACGGAGCTGGAGCCGGCCCTGCTCGGAGACGGCCGGCTGCCCATCGGTACGCGCCGCCGCCATGATCAGATCCAGCACCTGCTGGGCCGATTCGGCACTCAACTCGTCCTGGATCCGGATCTGCCGACCGCTGCCCGTCCCGTTCACCACGTCGCTCATGATCCTGAGCCTAAAGGCTGCGCGGCGCTGCCAGGCGGATCCGCGGTACTCCGGTCCCGGCCGGCCCGGACACGACCGGGACAACCACACGCAACCAGGTCGTAACCTCCACCCCCCTGCCCGGCTACGCGCGTTGACCGTAAGCTTCGGCCGTCGTCAGACCAGCACGTGTAAGGGGACCAGATGCCAGCGACACCTCAACGACGGCGGACCGTACGTCGTTCGGTCACCGGAGTGGCGGTGCTCGCCGCCACAGCCGGTGCGCTGTTCGCCGCCGTACCCGCAGGGGCGCAGCCGTCCCAGGCCACCGCCGCCGCCACCGGGCACCACGGCACCACCGTGGACGTGCAGCTGCTGTCCTTCAACGACCTGCACGGCAACCTCGAGGCGCCGCAGGGCTCCTCGGGCACGGTCACCCAGACCCAGCCGGACGGCACCACCAAGGCGATCCCGGCGGGTGGCGTCGAGTACCTGGCCACCTCGCTGCGGAAGGCCCGCCAGGGGCACCCGTACAGCATCACCGCCGCCGGCGGCGACATGATCGGGGCCAGCCCGATGCTGTCCGGGCTCTTCCACGACGAGCCGACCATCGAGGCGCTGAACAAGCTGGACCTCGATGTCACCTCCGTGGGCAACCACGAGTTCGACGAGGGCGCGACCGAACTCGCCCGGATGCAGAACGGCGGCTGCCACCCCAAGGACGGCTGCTACGAGGAGGGCAAGACCTTCCCCGGCGCCGACTTCCCGTACCTGGCCGCCAATGTGACCAACGAGAAGACCGGCAAGCCGATCCTCAAGCCGTACACCGTGTGGAAGCACAACGGGGTCAAGATCGGCTTCATCGGCGTCACCCTGGAGGGCACCCCCAACGTGGTGACCGCCGAGGGCGTCAAGGGCCTCGCGTTCGGCGACGAGGTCGAGACGATCAACAAGTACGCCAAGATCCTCGACCGCCAGGGCGTCAAGTCCATCGTGGCGCTGGTCCACGAGGGCGGCATGCCCGCCTCCTCGTCGTACAACTATGACTGCGACAGCCCGGGCGGCGGCGCCGGAATCTCCGGCCCGATCGTGGACATCGCCAAGAACGTCACCCCCAAGGTGGACGCTCTGGTCACCGGCCACACCCACCAGGCCTACGCCTGCACCATCCCGGACCCGTCCGGCAACCCGCGCACCGTCACCTCGGCCGCGTCCTTCGGCCGCCTCTACACCGACACCACGCTCACCTACGACCGCCGCACCGGTGACATCGTGCGCACCAGCGTGAAGTCGGCCAACCACGTGGTGGACCGGGAGCAGCCCAAGGCCCCGGACATGACGGCGCTGATCAACCGCTGGAACACGCTGGCCGCGCCGATCGCCAACCGCTCGGTCGGCCATGTCTCGGCCGACATCCCGGGCCGTGGCGCCACCACCTATGAGACCCCGCTCGGCGATGTCATCGCCGACGCGCAGCTGGAGGCTCTCGCCCCCGCCGACAAGGGCGGCGCGCAGCTCGCCCTGATGAACCCCGGCGGCATCCGCTCCGACCTCGCCTTCACGGCGTCCGGCAGCGAGGGCGACGGGGTGGTCACCTACGGCGAGGCGTTCACCGTGCAGCCGTTCACCAACATGATGACGGTCATCGACCTCACCGGAGAGCAGCTGCTCACCGCGCTGCGCCAGCAGGTCAGCGGCTCCAACGCGGCCCAGCCGAAGATCCTCCAGGTCTCCCAGGGCCTCACCTACACCCTGGACATGACCAAGAGCGGCGCGGATCGGATCGTCACCGACTCGGTGAAGCTGAACGGTGAGCCGATCGACCCGGCCAAGACCTACCGGGTCGCGATGAACGAGTTCCTCTCCGGTGGCGGCGACGGCTTCACCGTCCTCAAGGAGGGCAAGAACAAGCTGGTCGGCGCCTCCGACCTGGACGCCTTCATCTCCTACCTGGGCGCCCACTCCTCCGCCCAGTCCCCGCTGGCGCCGCCGAAGGCGGACCGGATCACCGTCGTGAAGTGACGTCGTGGAGCGAGGTCGTGAAGTGACGTCGTGAAGTGACACGACAGGTGAGGTGACCCGGCAGGGGTTGGGCACGGCAGGTGCCCGAGCCCGGCAGGGGTTGCCGGCCAACCGATGGGCCGTCCGGTGTTTCCGGGCGGCCCATCGTCGTGCCCGGGGAGGGCCGGGCCGGCCCTGCGGGTGGGGGTCGGTCTCGGCGATGCGGGCGGCGTCAGGGCTGCGGGTCGGTCTTGGGACTGCGGGTCGGCTTCAGGGATGCGGGTGAGCCTCAGGGCTGCGGGTCGGTCTTGGGGCCGCGGGCCGTCAAGGGGTGTGGAACCGCACCTCCGGGTTGGCGGCGGACGGGCCGTCCAGCAGCGGCTGGGGTATGCCGCGCAACTGCTGGTCGAAGAAGGCGCTCACATAGTCGCGAGTGATCTCCCCGGATCGGGTGCCGGACAGTGGTGCCTCCGGATCGGGCAGCCCCAACTGTTCGGCGAGGACCGGCAGGTCGGTGAAGGTGAAGTGGCCCGAGTCGGTGACGCTCAGCCAGCGCTTCCAGCCGTCCAGACGCTGCCAGGCCCGGTCCCAGCTCTGGTCCTGCCCACCCGGGTGGTGCAGGGTGTCGGTGCCGAGCATCAGGAACGGCCGTCCGTCCAGCCCCTCGGCCGGGACATCCGCGAAGAAGGTGCCGTCCATATTGACCCCGGCCCGCACCCGGGAATCGGTGGCCATGGTCTGGGCCGCGCTGTTGCCGCCTATGGAGTGGCCGGCCATGCCGATCCGCCGCGGGTCGATCGACCAGGCGTGCCGCCAGGCCGGACGCGGGCCGGTGAGCCGGTCCAGCAGGAACGACACGTCCTCGGCGCGGCCCTCGGCGACAGGCGCAAGCCCGGTCTCCTCGGACTTCTCGCAGGCCACGCAGGTCAGTATGCGATCGCCGGGGAAGCGGGTGCCGACCGATTCATAGGCGTGGTCCATGGCGGCCACCACATAGCCGCGGCTGGTCAGTTCCTCGGCGAGCAGGGTGAGGGTGTAGCGCGAGGTGGTGAAACCGGGCGAGAGCACCACCAGGGGATGCCGGCCGGGCATCGGGCGGGCGTCGGTGCGCGCATGGGTCCGGACACCGCTGACCGCCTCCGCCGGTATCACCTTGTCCAGACCGCGGAATTCCAGCAGCAGCCGGGCCTCCTCGGTGCTGGTGTACGCGGCGGGGGCACCCGTGCCCGGACGGGCGGGGTAGTAGAGGTCGACCATCAGCTCGCGACCCTTGGCCTCCGGCACCCAGGGGTCGGGGCGGCTGCGATCGACCAGGTGCAGGGTGTCCCGACCTATGGCGTACGGACCGGTGGGACGCGGGAGTTCCAGCTGGACGTCCTGCCGGTCCGCGGCTAAGGAGGAGGCGGCCTGGTCCCCGGCGGGGCGGGCCAGGGCCGCACCCGCCCCGGCGAGCGGGAGCGCCAGGGCGAGGGCCAGCGCGGCGGCGAACACGGCTCCGCGCCTGCGGTTGTCACGGGTGGTTCGGGTCATGCGTACGACGCTAACCAAGCCTCCCGCGGTCGCACGTCAGGCCGAAGTCCTGGATGTGGCGGCCCGTTGTCAGACCAAAGTCGTGCCGGATCCGCCTCCAGGAGGACCGACGGCCGAAACCCCGTGCACTTGATCACCCGGTCGAGGACTGGACTTGCGTTCGACATGGGCGCGCATGGTGGGATGGCGTGATGCGATCCCCCACACGCATGGCTTCACCCTCGAACAACTGGATATCCGACGGCCTCGACGCCACCCAGCCGCTGCCCGGGCCACCGCTCCCCGGGACCGGCCCGGAGGACGGGACGAGCCCGGAGGACGGGACGGGTCCCGGCGCCCTTCGGGAGGACCTGGCCGCGGCCGGCGTCCCGCGTCCTCCCGAAACGGAGGACGGCCGGCCGGAGCCCCCGCCGGACGTCGGGTCCCGGCCCCGCAACCCCTACGAGGAACTGGCCGACCTGGCCGACCCGTACGACCCCGATGACCCGCTGGGCCTGGGCCTCAAGCCGGATCCGGAGGGTGAGGCGGCGGAGGACCCGCCCTGGTCGCCGCCCCGCCACCGGCGGCGCAAGCGCGGCCGGCGGCGTCCGCTGTCCCGGCTCTCCCTGCTGCTCAAGCTGGTCATCGCCGGCTGCGCGGCCACCATCATCCTGGTGCTCGCCGACCGCTGCGCGGTGATGTACACGGAACGGGTGGCCGCGCAGCGGGTGCAGCAGCAGTTGGGGCTCGCCGCCGCCCCCGAGGTGGACATCCGCGGCTTCCCCTTCCTCACCCAGGTGCTGGGCGGGCGCCTGGACCGGGTGGACGTCTCCATCCCCGACGTGGCCGCCGACCGGGTCTCGCTCGCCCGGGTCCGCGCCAGCGCCCGGGACATCGAGCTCAAGGGCAGCCTGCCCGACTCCGTCAAGGGCGCCGTGGTCGGCAAGCTCGACGGACAGGTACTGCTCTCCTTCGACGACCTCAACCGGGAACTCGGTGCCTCGCAGGTGAAGTTCACGCCGTGGGGATCGAACTCCGTCCGGGCTCGCGGGAAGTTGTCGGTGGGTGGGCAGCAGCTGCGGGTGCGCGCCGAGGCCCGTATCCTCCGGGACGGCGGCCAGGGCATATCCACCCAGGTGGGCAAGGCGCGCCTGGACCTCCCCGGGGTCGCCACCTACCAGCCGGGACCGCGTGCCGGGCTGCGGCTGCACCGGCCCGCCGCCGAGCGCATCAGCCGGGACGCCGGGAAGGCCAAGGCGCTGCTGTCCGTGCCGGCCGTGGCCAAGCGTCTGGGCGTGTCCCAGCGAGCGGCTGACGAGGCGTTGCGCAACGACGACCGGCTGCACGAGATCACCGGCTCACCGCGCTTCGTCCCCCAGCTGATGCGGATGAACCTGGTCGACCTGGTCACCGAGCACCCGCGGCTGCTGGACCGGATCGGCGTCGACTCCAAGGTGGCCGGGGCGCTGACCCGGATCAAGCCCCCGGAGCTGGCGGAGAAGTTGGCGCTCTCCTTCCGGCTGCCGAAGCAGGCGAGCGATCTGTGGCTCCGCAACATCACGGTGGAACAGGACGGCATACGGGCCGATCTCACCGGCGTCGACGTCGTCCTGGGCGGGAAGCGCGAGCGCCACCGGTGAGATAGTGTGTGGCCGCTCCAGCAGTGGACGTACCCGAGGAGGTGAGCCCCATTACCGCTCTGCCAGGTCGGGTGCTCTCACCTCACGGCCGTACGGTCCAACCGGCCGGGATGTAGGTGACCCAGAGAGCGCCCTTCGGTATCCCGAGAGGCTCTCATGTCAGCGTTTCCTCCCGCTTCTTCCGATTCCCCGTCGTCGCAGATGATTTCGGTGTCCCCGACCTCTTCGGCGCCCCCGGCGTCTTCGGTGCCTTCCGTGTCCTCGTCATCCTCCGCGTCCGTGCCGTACCCGGCGTCCGCGCCCGCTTCCCCCCTCGCGTCCGCCGGCGCGCCCGCCGCCTCCGTCCCGCATCCGGCCCCCGGTTTCGACGGGCTGGTGGCCCGGCTGCGTGCGGCGGGCTGCGTCTTCGCCGAGGACGAGGCCCGGCTGCTGATCGACACCGCCCCGACGGTCGCGGAGCTGGACCTCATGGTGGGGCGGCGGGTGGACGGGCTGCCGCTGGAACAGGTGCTGGGCTGGGCCGAGTTCTGCGGACTGCGGATAGCCGTGGACCCCGGGGTCTTCGTGCCCAGGCGGCGCACCGAGTTCCTGGTCGAACGGGCCGTCTCACTGGCGCGGCCCGGGGCCGTGGTGGTCGATCTGTGCTGCGGCTCGGGTGCGGTGGCCGCCGCACTGGCCGCGGCACTGCACCCCGCCGAGCTGTACGCCTCCGACGTCGACCCGGCGGCGGTACGGTGCGCCCGCCGCAACCTGGCCCCGCTCGGCGGCGCGGTGTTCGACGGCGACCTCTTCGCGCCGCTGCCCGGGGCGCTGCGCGGGCGGGTCGAGGTGCTGGCCGCGAACGTGCCGTATGTGCCCACCGAGGACGTCGGCCTGCTGCCGCCGGAGGCGCGCGAGCACGAGCCGCTGGTGGCGCTGGACGGGGGCGCGGACGGGTTGGACGTACTGCGGCGGGTGACCACCGAGGCACCGCACTGGCTGGCGCCCGGCGGGCGGCTGCTGGTGGAGACCAGCGAGCGCCAGGCGGCCCGGGCCGCCGGCGTCATGGCCGATGGCGGACTGGAACCCCAGGTGGTCCACTGCGAGGAGCGGAACGCCACCGTGGTGGTCGGCACCCGACCCTGAGGGCGGCCACCGCCCCCGGCGCTCGGCTTGGGTAGGCCGGGCGCCGGGGCGGGGTGGCCCGTGCCGGGGCGGCGCTACTGGCAGCCGCAGGAGCGGCGTACCACCAGGGCCGAGGGGAACTGCTTGAGCCGCTCGCGCCGTGAGCCGGCCACCCGCAGCCCGTCGTCCAGCACCAGGTCCACCGCGGCCCGGGCCATCGCCTCGCGGTCGGAGGCCACCGTGGTCAGCGGCGGATCGGTGAGCGCGGCCTCCTTCACATCGTCGAAGCCGGCGACCGCCAGCTCGCCGGGTACGTCGATGCGCAGTTCGCGGGCCGCCCGCAGCACGCCGATCGCCTGGTCGTCGGTGGCGCAGACGATGGCCGGCGGCCGGTCGGGGCCGGCCAGCAGGTCAAGGGCGACCTGGTAGGCCGCGTAGCGGTTGTAGGGAGCCTGGAAGAGCCGGCCCTCGGTGGACTTGCCGGCCTCCCGCATGGCCCGCCGCCAGCCCTCGACGTGGTCGGTGACCGGGTCGCCGATGACCGGGGTCTCCTCGGTACCGCCGAGGCAGGCGACGTACTCGTGGCCGTGCTCCAGCAGATGGCGGGTGAGCAACTGGGCGCCACCCACGTCGTCGGTGACCACCGCGACGTCGTCGATGGCGTCCGGGCGCCGGTGCAGCAGCACCACCCGGGCGTCCCAGGCGTCGATCTCCGCGGCGGCGTGCTCGCTGGGGCCCTGGCTGATCAGGATCAGCCCGGAGACCCGCATGCCCAGGAAGGCCCGCAGATAGTGGACTTCGCGCTCGTCGAGGTAGTCGGAGTTGCCGACCAGCACCATCTTTCCGCGCTCGGCCGCGGCCTGCTCCACCGCGTGCGCCATCTCCGCGAAGAACGGCTGCCGGGCGTCCGGAACGATCAGGCCTATCAGGTCCGTGCGCCGGCTCGCCATCGCCTGCGCCACCCGGTCCGGCCGGTAGCCCAGCTCCTTGATCGCTGCGAGCACACGCTCGCGCGTGGCCGGGGCGACCGGCCTCGGTCCATTGTTGATGACGTAGCTGACGACCGCGGTCGAGGTCCCAGCCAGCCTTGCCACATCGTCCCGCGTCACCTTGGCCACGCGCGGAAGTCTACGCGGGTCCATCTAACCCTTCGCCGGTCGCGCGATAATGCTTCGTACGCCGCCGGCTTGTGCCGCCGCCGGTGCCGCCTCACTCCGGTCGCGGGTGGCCTTGGCCTCCTCCGCGGCACGCTCCCCCTTCTCCGGTGAGACGAAGCGGTATCCCACGTTTCGCACCGTTCCGATCAGGGACTCGTACTCCGGGCCGAGCTTGGCGCGCAGCCGCCGGACGTGCACGTCGACGGTGCGGGTGCCGCCGAAGTAGTCGTAGCCCCAGACCTCCTGCAGCAGCTGGGCACGGGTGAAGACCCGCCCGGGGTGCTGCGCCAGGTACTTCAGCAGCTCGAACTCCTTGAATGTGAGATCCAGCACACGCCCCTTCAGCTTGGCGCTGTAGGTGGCCTCGTCCACCGAGAGGTCGCCGTTGCGGATCTCCATCGGGCTGTCGCCGGTGGAGATCTGCTGGCGGCCCATCGCCAGCCGCAGCCGGGCCTCGACCTCCGCCGGGCCGGCGGTGTCCAGCAGGACGTCGTCGACACCCCAGTCGGCGGTCACGGCCGCCAGGCCGCCCTCGGTCACCACCAGCAGCAGCGGGCAGCCGGGGCCGGTGGAGCGCAGCAGCTGACAGAGGCTGCGTACGTGCGGCAGGTCGCTGCGGCCGTCGATCAGGATGGCGTCGGCCCCGGGGGTGTCCACCAGCGCGGGGCCTTCCGCCGGGGCGACCCGTACGCCGTGCAGCAGCAGGCCGAGTGCGGGCAGCACCTCCGCGGAGGGCTGGAGGGCGTTGGTCAGCAGCAGCAGCGAACTCATCCTGCGTCGCCACCCGCCTCGGCCGTGGCCCTGCGGTCCCGCACGCATCGCGTCATGTTCGGTTCACCTGGTTCGCCCATGGCGTCAGTTCCTCCTCGGTCCCTGCCTGGGGAGGGTGCGGCACCGCTCCGTACGCTCGCGGGTTCCGCGCCCTGGGGCACCCACACGCTCACGCGCGAGGCGCCTTAAAGCACAAAAGGACCCGGGGGCTGCTTCGCCCGGATCCTCTCCACAGCAGAATAGCCCACATGACTGCCGGATCAGAGGCCGAATCTGCACGTCCGGGTGTTTCCCCGGTCACGTCCGAAGGCTTGAGAGCCACGCTACTGACCGCGGACGGAGTCCCGATCGACGCCGCCTACAGCCCTGCCGAGGACCCCTCCGGCGGGCTGGCGGTGGTGCTGGCGCACGGCTTCAGCGGCGCCCTGGATCGGCCCTCGGTACGCCGGGCAGCCGCCGTGATGAACCGGTCGGCAGCCGTGGTGACCTTCTCTTTTCGAGGTCACGGCCGTTCCGGCGGGCACTCCACGGTGGGCGACCGGGAGGTGCTCGACCTGGCGGCGGCGGTCTCCTGGGCGCGCGCCCTCGGGCATCGGCGGGTGGCCACGGTCGGCTTCTCGATGGGTGGGTCGGTGGTGCTCCGGCATGCGGCGCTCTTCGGCAGCACCGTCGAAATTCAGCCAGCTGGACCACAACCGGCGGGGCCGGGGCTTCCGCAGCGTTCACCCGGCGCCCAGCAGCATGCGACGAGCGCCCCGAAGCATGAGCCGAGCGCCCCGAAGCGTGCGGCGGGGCGCTCGGAGCATATGAACCGGCGCACGGATATCGCTTGCGCTCCAGGTACGACGTCGGGCGCCGCGGCCCCGGGGCCAGGGCTTCCGGCCGCCGCCGCGGGGGCGAGCGCGGCGGCTGACGCGGTGATCTCGGTGAGCGCCCCCGCCCGCTGGTACTACCGGGGCACCGCGCCCATGCGGCGCCTGCACTGGGCGGTGACCCGCCCCACCGGACGGCTGGTGTCCCGGTACGCACTGCGCACCCGGATCAGCTCCGCGGAGTGGGACCCGGTGCCGCTGCCGCCGGTCGCCGCGGTGCCGCTGATCGCCCCCCGCCCGCTGCTGCTGGTACACGGCGACCGGGACCCGTACTTCCCGCTGGACCATCCGCGGACACTGGCGGCGGCCGGCGACCCCTCGTCCACAGACCTGTGGATCGAGCCCGGCTTCGGCCACGCGGAGAACGCGGCTTCAACGGACCTGCTCACCCGCATCACCACCTGGGCCACCACCCACACGTAACAGCCTCCCGGCCAGGGACCGTCCCACATCCCCCACTGCTGGAGGACGCGCCCCAAAGGGACGTAGGGGAGGCACCCACGGCTGAGGACGCGCCCCAAAGGGGCGCGGGGAACTGCGCGCCGAGCCACAACCGGCCCGCAGCCGCCGATACCCAACGACCCCAGCCGAGGGACGCGCCCAAAAGGGGCGCGAGGAACTGCGCGACCAGCCACAACCGGCCCGCAGTCGTCCACACACGACAGCCGGCCGGGATCACGCCCAAAGGGGCGCCCCGCGCGACCAGCCACAACCGGCCCGCAGCCGCCAACGCACACCAGCCACCCCGCACACCCCCCGGAGGGGTCACGCCTCGGCCACCGGCTCCGCGAACTGCGCCTCGTACAACCGCGCATAAGCCCCGCCGGAGGCGACCAGCGTCTCGTGGTCGCCCTGCTCCACGATCCGCCCCGACTCCATCACCAGGATCAGATCGGCATCGCGAATCGTGGACAGCCGGTGCGCGATCACGAAGCTGGTGCGCCCCGACCGCAGCGAGGCCATGGCGTGCTGGATCAGCACCTCGGTCCGGGTGTCCACCGAGCTGGTCGCCTCGTCGAGCACCAGGATCGCCGGCTCCGCCAGGAACGCCCGGGCGATGGTGATCAGCTGCTTCTCGCCCACGCTGACATTGGAGCCCTCGTCGTCGAGCACCGTGTCGTAGCCGTCCGGCAGGGTGCGGACGAAGCGGTCCACATGGGTGGCCTTCGCCGCCTCGATGATCTTCTCCTTGGAGGCGGACTCCGCACCGTAGGCGATGTTCTCCGCGATGGTGCCGCCGAACAGCCAGGTGTCCTGGAGCACCATGCCGATGTTGGCGCGCAGGGTCTCCCGCGGCATGGCGGCGATGTCCACCCCGTCCAGGGTGATCCGCCCGCCGGTCACCTCGTAGAACCGCATCAGCAGGTTGACCAGGGTGGTCTTGCCCGCTCCGGTGGGGCCGACGATGGCGACCGTCTGGCCCGGCCGTACCGACAGCGAGAGGTCCTCGATCAGCGGCTTGTCCGGGTCGTACCGGAAGGACACCTTCTCGAAGTCCACCCGACCGGACACCCGGCCGGTCACCCGCTGGGCCGGCTCGCCACCCTTCCCGGCACCCATCGGCTCCGCGCCGACCCGCTCCGCGCCAAGCCCCTCCGCGTCGGGGCTCTGCTCCTCCGCGTCCAGCAGCTCGAAGACCCGCTCGGCGGAGGCCACCCCGGACTGCACCAGGTTGGCCATCGAGGCGACCTGGGTGAGCGGCTGGCTGAACTGCCGGGAGTACTGGACGAAGGCCTGCACATCGCCGATGGACAGCGCGCCGCTGGCCACCCGCAGCCCGCCGACCACCGCCACCAGCACGTAGTTCACGTTTCCGATGAACATCATCGCCGGCTGGATGACCCCGGAGATGAACTGCGCCCGGAAGCTCGACTCGTAGAGCTTCTCGTTCTGCTCGCGGAAGATCTCGGCGGACTCCTTCTCCCGGCCGAAGACCTTGACCAGCGAGTGGCCGGTGTACATCTCCTCGATGTGCGCGTTGAGCTTTCCGGTGGTCTTCCACTGGGACACGAACTGCGGCTGCGCGCGCTTGCCGACCTTGGCCGCCACCACCACCGACACCGGCACCGTCACCAGCGCGACCACCGCCAGCAGCGGGGAGATCCAGAACATCATGGCCAGCACGCCCACGATGGTCAGCACCGAGGCGACGATCTGGGAGAGGGTCTGCTGGAGGGTCTGCTGGATGTTGTCGATGTCGTTGGTCGCCCGGGACAGCACCTCACCGCGCGGCTGCTTGTCGAAGTAGGACAGCGGCAGCCGGGCCAGCTTCTCCTCCACCTCGGTGCGCAGCCGGTAGACCGTGCGCTGCACCACGGCGGTGTAGATACGGGCCTGCACCACGCCGAGCAGCGCCGCCACCAGGTAGATGCCGAGCACCCACAGCAGCACCGTGCCGACCGCGCCGAAGTCGATGCCCTCGCCCGGGACCACGTCCATCGAGGCGACCATGTCCGCCACGGTGCCGTCGCCGTGCTCGCGTATTCGCGCCACGGCCTCTTCCTTGGTCTCCCCGGCGGGCAGCTGCTTGCCGATGAAGCCGGAGAAAATCAGGTCGGTGGCGTGCCCGAGGATCTTCGGGCCGAGCACCGTGAGGGAGACGCTGACCACCGCGAAGCCCAGCCCGACGAAGAGCAGGGCGCGCTCCGGGCGCATGGTGGCGAGCAGCCGTCGGCTGGAGCCGCGGAAGTCCATCGAGTGCTCGGTGGGCTGGGCGCCCATCCAGCGGGCCGCCCCGGCGGCCGGCGCCGGTCCCCTGCGGGGCCCCGGGGTGGTCATGCTGCCTCCTGCTCGGTGAGCTGGGAGAGGACGATCTCCCGGTAGGTCTCGTTGTCCGCCATCAGTTCGGTGTGGGTGCCGGTGCCCACCACGCGGCCCTCGTCCAGCACCACGATCCGGTCCGCGTTGCGGATGGTGGACACCCGCTGGGCGACGATGACCACGGTGGCCTCGCCGGTCTCCTCGGCCAGCGCCGCCCGCAGCCGGGCGTCGGTGGCGTAGTCCAGGGCGGAGAAGGAGTCGTCGAAGAGGTAGATCTCCGGGCGGCGGACCAGCGCGCGGGCGATCGCCAGCCGCTGCCGCTGCCCGCCGGAGACATTGGTGCCGCCCTGTGCGATGGGCGCCTCCAGCCCCTCCTCCATGCGCTCCACGAAGTCCCTGGCCTGGGCGATCTCCAGGGCCCGCCACAGCTCCTCGTCGGTGGCGTCCGGCTTCCCGTAGCGCAGGTTGGAGGCGATGGTGCCGCTGAACAGGTACGGCTTCTGCGGGACCAGGCCGATGGTCTGGGACATCCGCTCCGGGTCCAGCTCGGCCACGTCCACGCCGTTCACCCGCACCATGCCGCCGGTGGCGTCGAACAGCCGGGGCACCAGGCCCAGCAGGGTGGACTTGCCGCTGCCGGTGGACCCGATGACCGCGGTGGTCTCCCCGGGCCTGGCGATCAGCGAGACGTCCCGCAGCACCGGCTCCTCCGCGCCCGGGTAGCGGAACTCCACCCGGTCCAGCTCCAGCAGCCCGCGTGCCGCGCCGGCGGCCGGCAGTACCGGGACGCTCGGCGGGACCACGCTGGTCTGGGTCTCCAGTACCTCCTGGATGCGCTCGGCGCAGACCTCCGCGCGCGGCACCATCATGAACATGAAGGTGGCCATCATGACGCTCATCAGGATCTGCATCAGATAGGCGAGGAACGCGGTCAGCGCGCCGATCTCCATGTCCCCGCTGCTGATGCGGTGGCCGCCGAACCAGACCACGGCGACGCTGGACACGTTCACCACCAGCATCACCGAGGGGAACATCAGCGCCATCAGCCGACCGCCGCGCAGGGACACGTCCAGCAGATCGGCGTTGGCGCCCTCGAACCGCTCCCGCTCGTGCCGGTCGCGGACGAACGCGCGGATCACCCGGATACCGGAGATCTGCTCCCGCAGCACCCGGTTGACGGTGTCGATGCGCTCCTGCATACCGCGGAAGAGCGGCCGCATCCGGCGCACGATCAGCGAGACGATGATGCCCAGCACCGGCACGATCACCAGCAGCAGAGCGGACAGCGGCACGTCCTGGTTGAGCGCCATCAGGATGCCGCCCACGCACATGATCGGCGCGGACACCATCAGGGTGAACGCCATCAGGCACAGCATCTGCACCTGCTGGACGTCATTGGTGGTGCGGGTGATCAGCGAGGGGGCGCCGAAGTGCCCCACTTCCCGGGCGGAGAAGGACTGCACCCGGTCGAAGACGGCGGCGCGCAGATCGCGGCCGAGCGCCATCGCGGTGCGGGCACTGAAGTAGACGGCGCCGATGGCGCACAGGATCTGCGCCAGGGTCACGGCGACCATGAAGCCGCCGATCCGCAGGATGTATCCGGTGTCCCCCTTCACGACACCGTTGTCGATGATGTCCGCGTTCAGAGTCGGCAGATAGAGCGTCGCCAGGGTTTGCACCAGCTGGAGCAGCACGATCAGCGCGATCGACCGGGAGTAGGGCCTCAGATGGGCACGTATGAGTCGGACCAGCACATCGAAACCCTATGCGGTTACCGACAGGGCATCGCCATGATTTCCCTTCTCTTTCCACACGTCATCATGGAGGCGGTAACCGTCGAGCCGGAGGAGTGCGGATGACGGGCGAGTGCGAGGCTGACGGGATGCGAAAGGGGTCGCGATGCTGAGGAGCGACATGCCGGAGCCGGACCAGCCGACTGATCCGCTGCCCGAGGCGCGGTCGGCGCGGGCAGCGCGGTCAGTGACGCCCGGCGGCACGATCCGCTACTGGGCCGCCGCCAAGGCCGCGGCCGGCACCGCCGAGGAGCCGTACGCCGCCGCCACCCTCGCCCAGGCCCTGGACGCCGCGCGGGAGGCCCACGCGGCGCGCCCGGAGTTCGCCCGGGTGCTGTTGCGGTGTTCTTTCCTGGTCGACGGCGAGCCGGTGGGCAGACGCGACCATACGACGGTCCCATTGACCGAGGGCGGCACGGTCGAGGTGCTCCCGCCGTTCGCAGGAGGGTGACCCCCAACCCATGAGCAACCAGCCGCAGCACCCCCACGACCCCGACCACCCGGCCCCGTCGTCACCGCCGCCGCCCGGGCAGGGGTACGCGTATCCCGCTCCGGGCGGATATCCCGCGGGCTCGTATCCCTCCGGCGGCGCGGCGTACCCGACCGGAGGCGCGGCGTACCCCTCGGGGTCCGAGGTACCGCCGGGCGGCTACCCGCAGCCGGGCCCCGACGCGTACGGCCGGCCCCAGGGGCCGAACGGCGGATACGGCACGCAGGCCGCCGGTGGCGGCGGATACGACACGCGGGGGCCGGGCGCCGGACACGGGTCGCAGGATCCGGCGGCGTACGGGTACGGGGCGCAGGACCCGGCGGCCTACGGGTACGGGGCGCAGGACCCGGCGGCGTACGGACACGGGGCGCAGGATTCGGCGGTCTACGGGTACGGCGGGCAGGGAGCCGGCGGCGCTTACGGCACCCAGGACCACGACGGATACGGGCAGAACCCCGGCAACGGCGGGCACCCCGGGCAGCCCGTGGACGGATACGGCTCCCAGGGCGGCACCGGATACGGGCAGGGCGGCTTCGGCGGCCACCCCCCGCAGGGCCACGGCCAGCCCACGGCCGGCGGCTACGGGGGGCAGGGCGCCGCACGGTACGGCACCCCCGGCCGGCCCGGCCACGGCCACGGCCACCAGAACACGGACGCCGGCTGGGGGCAGGGTCTGCCTCAGGGCGGTGACGGCGGCTGGGACCAGCGGGGAGGCGGTGGTCACCCGCAGGGCCCGGGCAGCGGATACGGGCAGCCCGGGCAGGCGTACGCGCCGCGGCCGCAGGATCCGGCGGGATACGCCCAGCCGCAGCACCCCCAGGCCCCGCACGGACAGCCGGCGCGGTACCCGGGCAGCGCCCCGAACGAGCCGGCGCACGCCACCCCCGGCACCGCCTACTTCCCCCCGCAGACCGGCCACCCCGGCCAGCAGACCGGACACCCGGGAACGCACCCCGGCCAGCAGACGGGGCACGCCGGACAGCACACGGGCCACCCCGGACAGCACGCCGCGCACCCAGGAACGCACCCCGGTCAGCAGACCGCGCACCCGGGAACGCACCCCGGCCACCCCGCGCCGCACACCGCGCACCCCGGGCAGCAGGCGCCGGCATCCCGGCGGCAGCCGGAGCCCGGCTTCGCCCCGTCCGCGCCCGGAGCCGGCGGGGGTGCCCACCCGAACGGATCGGCCCCGTACCCCGGCACGGACCACGAGCCCGGCCACGCCCCGCAGCAGGACCGCGGCCAGGGCCAGGCCGGCCACCGGAGCCAGGGCGCGGAGCACCAGCGCCCGGGTCCCGAGTCCAGCGGTGCGACCCCGCCCGCCGGCGAATCCACCCCCGAGTCCGCACCCGCCCGACCGATGACCGCCGCGGAGAAGGCCCGTGCGGAGGGCCGGGCGCAGATCATCAATCCGGGGATGACCCCCGCGTTGCTGACCTCCGCGATCGCCGGGCTGCTGGCGGCCACCGCGCCGCTGCCCCGCCCGGCTCTCGCGGCGGTGGTGGTACTGCTCCAGGCCGTCACCGCGGCCGGCTGGTTCCGGCTGAACGGCATGTGGCCGGCCCGGCAGGGCATCATGCTCGCGTTCGCGGGCGGGCTGGCGGCCGACGCCGGGCTGCTGGCCACCGACCGGGAGGACGCTCCCACGGTGGTCATCGGCACCATCGGGGTCTGGCTGCTGCTGGTGCTGGTGCTGCAACTGCGCAACCGCAGTACGCCGGACGAGCGGATGTACAGCCTCACCACGACCACCGTCTCCTCCGCGCTCGCGGTGATCGCGGCCGGGCATCTGGCCGCGATCACCGCGAGCGCGGAGGAGACGGTGGTCGTGG
>NZ_SRID01000727.1 GCF_004684805.1 Streptomyces palmae | reverse complement strand
GGGTGGGGGAGGGGTCAGCGGTTGAAGAACCCGGGCTTGGGGGTCTTCTCGGATCGGTTGGAACGGACGTCGTCCAGGCCCCGGTAGAGCTTGGCGTGGGTGTGCCGGGTCTGGTGGGTGAGGTCTACGGTCTCCTGGGCGATCTGGGTCAGCTTGCGAACGTGTCGGGCGGCGCCGGTCAGGGCAACGGCCACGTTGCTGGTCAGGGCGACGAACTTGGGGTCGAGGCCGGCGTTCTCGATGTCGGTGGCGACGTCGTCGGTGCGGGCGGCGTTGGCCTGCATGCTGCCGCTGAGGGACTCCAATTCGAGGATGGCGATGTCCAAGGCCTTACCGAACTTGTTCAGCTTGGATTGGACGGCCTTATACCGGTTGTCGTCGTTGGTCGGGACAGGCGCCGCGCTGCTGCGGGGCGCGAGATCGCTGCTCATAGCGTGTCCTCAGGGGTCTAGTCGTGGTGGACAGCAGCCGACGCGTACCTCAGGCCAGCGTCTTCCTTGGCGGCCATGTCCTGGCCGTAGACGCGGGCGACTTTCTGGGCCCCGAGCTTGGCGGCCTCCTTGGCGATGCCGCACTGCTCGGCACTCCGCTCCGCCTGCGCCTTCATACGGGCCGCGGAGTCGGCCAGGTCCGCGATCAGGTCGGTGACCTCCGTGGTGACGTTGTGGTCGCCGACGAGGTCGGTGGCCATCTCCCGCAGGGCGTCGGCGACCTTGCCGAGCACCTCGGCCAGGGCGTCGGCACGCTCCCGGTCGGAGGCGGCTTTGATGGCGATGTTCGCCATCTTCATCAGGTAGTCGTCGAACGTGATGTCCGTGCGGTGCTGGGCGCCAAGGCCGCTGTGCCTGGATGGCCTGCTGACTTCCGATTTGCTCACGCTGCTCCTTTCTGTGCCTGGCCGGCTGGTGCCGGGCCGCTTGGTGTGTTTCTCCCGTGCGGGCGGCAGGCCCTTGATGCCGGTCGCCTCGGCCGCGGGCTCGTCGGGGACGATGTCTGCGTCGACGATGTCGTCCTCGCGCTTGCCCTCGGTACGCGGC
>NZ_SRID01000726.1 GCF_004684805.1 Streptomyces palmae | reverse complement strand
CCGCTTCGGGTGGGGGCTCGTCGCGTACGGGGCGGCCGGCGGTGGTCGCGCCAGCGGGATCCGAGGAGGCCGGGCCGGCGGGCGACCTCAGGGGCGGTGGCCCGGCCGGAGGCGGTCGCGGATGTTGCCGAAGTGCTCGCGGACCGCCGACTCGGCCCGTACCGCGTCGCCGGAGCGGACCGCGGCGAGGATGCCCCGGTGCTGGGCGCAGGTGACCTTGGGGTCCTGGGGGACGTCGACCAGGTCGGTGCGGAGCCGGTGGAAGGCGTCCCAGAACGCCTCCAGGACCTCGCTGAGCAGGGGGTTGTCCAGGTGGCGGTAGAGCGAGGCATGGAAGGCGCGGTCGGTGTCGGCGCCCACCGCGCCGGCGGCGGCCTCCTCCTCCATCCGGGCCACCAGGGCCTCCAGCTCGGCGAGGTCGGCCTCCGGTATCCGCCCGGCGAGCCGGGCCACCAGTCCGGTCTCCACCGCCTCGCGCAGCTCCAGCAGTTGGAGCAGGCTGTCCTCGCCGCGGTAGTGGCCGGCGACGGTGCGGAAGATCAGGCCCTCGATCATCGGGGCCATCGTCATCGGGCCCACATAGGTGCCGAAGCCGTGCCGTATCTCCACGATGCCCATGGCCTGGAGGGCCTTGAGCGCCTCCCGTACCGAGTTGCGGCTGACCCCGAACAGCTCCATCAGCTCGGTCTCGGTCGGCAGCGGGGCACCGGAGGGCAGGCGCTGGTCGACGATCAGCTTCTTGATCCGCTCCTGGATATCGCGTGCCATCCCGCGACCGTGCACCGCGACCTCCCCGATCGACCAGCGATACGACCAGGGGCCCCCTCGCCGATGGCGAGGAGGCCCCTGCACAGGTGCGCCGCCAGGGACTCGAACCCCGGACCCGCTGATTAAGAGTCAGCTGCTCTAACCAACTGAGCTAGCGGCGCGCGCTGACAGAGAAAATATTACCTGATGGTTCGGGGTGCTCCGCACCAGGTGGGGGAGCCCCCGCCCGCGGAACGGCTCCGGGTGGCGGGAGTGCCCGGGGCGCGCGG
>NZ_SRID01000725.1 GCF_004684805.1 Streptomyces palmae | reverse complement strand
TCGCCGGTGAGGCGGATGCGGGGGCGGGAGGTGTCCGCGCGGGATGGATCGCCCGTGGCGGCGGTGGCCGTCGGCGCGGTGCCCGCCGTCTCGGGGGCCGCCAGGGCGGTGTCCGGTTCGGGCACGGCGGAGAGCAGGGCGTGGGTGTACGGATGCCGGGGCCTGGCGTAGATCGCCTCGCGGGAGCCCACTTCGACGATCTTGCCGAGGTACATCACCGCCACCCGCTGCGAGAAGTGCCGCACCACCGCCAGGTCGTGCGCGATGAACAGGAACGCGATGCCCAGGTCGCGTTGGAGGTCCTGGAGCAGGTTGACCACCTGGGCCTGGATGGAGACGTCCAGGGCGGAGACCGGCTCGTCGGCCACGATCAGCCGGGGTTCCATGGCCAGCGCGCGGGCCACCCCGATGCGCTGCCGCTGACCGCCGGAGAACTCGTGCGGGAAGCGGTTGTAGTGCTCGGGGTTGAGACCCACGATCTCCAGCAGCTCGCGGACCCGCCGCTCGCGCCCGCCCGGCGGCCGGATGCCGTTGATCTCCATCGGCCCGGAGATGATCGTGCCCACCGTCTGCCGCGGGTTGAGCGAGGAGTACGGGTCCTGGAAGATCATCTGGATCTGGGAGCGGACCGGGGCCAGCGCGCGCCGGTTGGCGTGGGTGATGTCCTGGCCCTGGTAGGTGATGCTGCCGGAGGTCGGTTCCAGCAGCCGGGTCAGCAGTCTGCCGGTGGTGGACTTGCCGCAGCCGGACTCGCCCACCAGGCCCAGGCTCTCGCCCGCGCGTACGGTCAGGTCGACGCCGTCGACCGCCTGCACCGAGCCCACCCGGCGCCGGAAGGGGAATCCGCCCAGCACCGGGAAGTGCTTGGTGAGGGCCTGGGCGACCAGCAGGTCCTGGCTCATCGGGTGGTCCTCCGCAGGGTCGCTTGGGCGTGTGCGTCCAGGTGGCAGGCCGCGGCGCGGCCGGCGGCCAGGGCCGGCCGCTCGGTGGCGCAGCGGTCCCCCTCGACCTGGCCGGTGTAGGCGCACCGGGGGTGGAAGGGGCAGC
>NZ_SRID01000724.1 GCF_004684805.1 Streptomyces palmae | reverse complement strand
GTGTGGGGGTAGCCGGGTGGTGCGGGAGTCGCCGGGCGGTGCGGGGGACGCGGATGGCGCGAGAGGGGCGAGAAGGGCCCAGTGAGGTCAGTAGGCACCGTAAGCAGACGGAAGTCGCCGATGGCGCGGAAGATGGCTATGACACCGAAGGTACCGCCAACCCCCGAAGTCACCCGAGAAAAAGGGGAATTCCCGCGACCGGATCCGCCCATCCGGTAAAAGTCCGATGCGAGAGTGAACCCTTTGGGCGTGGCGGGCGTCACGTATATCGAAGCAAGGGTGCGGGGGCGTCGCGGAAGTTCATCTTCGACCGGTGGCAAGATCCGCGGTCGGTGGTGCCCCGGAGGGCCAGGCGCAGGTGGCGGCGGTTTGCGCGTGCCATCAAGAATGACCCGGAGTTGACGCGGCCCATACGGCTCGTGGTGATCGGCTGGATACGCCGTGTGTACATGCATCTGTTCATGCATCCGTACTTGAACAGGGTTATGATCCGGGGCAGTTGACATCTGCACTAACACCGGAGATCCCTGTGCACGACCACCTGTACAACGGCATGGCGGCATCGGACCTCCAAGATGTCGTCTGGCAGAAGAGCCGGTACAGCAACTCCCAAGGCTCCTGCGTGGAATTCGCCAAACTGCCCGGCGGGGGAGTGGCGGTACGGAATTCGCGCTTCCCGGACGGACCGGCGCTCATCTACACGCCGGCGGAGATCGAGGCGCTGCTGCTGGGCGCGAAGGACGGGGAGTTCGACCATCTGGTCCGCGGCTGAGTCCGGCGCGCGGCGGGGCGGGGAGCGCCGCTCGCGGACGTGCGAATTCGGCCAATTCGGGTGAGATGCATGGGGCGGATGACGCGTCATGTGCCGGGTGGGGACGTTTCCCTGGAGCCGTGTGGTCTGTATGGGGCGTGGGGGCCGTCTGGGCTGCCTGGGGCCTCTGGGCCGGCCTGAGCGGACGCCGGTGCCGACCTGGGCCGTCCGAGCGGGCCTGAGGCGGTCCGGGGCGGGGTGGTGGCCGGCTGCGATCGCCGGGCTGAGGGGTGGTCGGC
>NZ_SRID01000723.1 GCF_004684805.1 Streptomyces palmae | reverse complement strand
CGTGCCGGGCGACCAGGCGGGAGGCTGTGGCGGGCACGGTGCCGGGCGACCGGGCGGGACGCCGTGCGGCGGACAGACACCCGGCCGCGGAGTCACGGCCGGGACAATTCGTTCGTGAGGAGTTCGAAGGTGCTCGTGCTGCTGCCGCCGTCCGAGGGGAAGGCCGCGGAAGGCTCCGGGGAGCCGTTGGCGCTTGAGGGGCTGTCGCTGCCGGAGCTGGGCGAGGCACGGGCGCGGGTGCTCGACGAGCTGGTGGCGCTGTGCTCGGGCGACACCGACAAGGCCGCCGAGGTGCTGGGGCTGAGCAAGGGGCTGCGGGGCGAGGTGGCCAAGAACGCGGCGCTGCGGACCGCCGCCACCCGGCCCGCCGGGGAGATCTACACCGGTGTGCTGTACGACGCGCTGGGCCTGGCCACCCTGAGCACCGCCGCACGACGGCGGGCGGAACGCTCGCTGCTGGTGTTCTCCGGCCTCTGGGGCGCGGTGCGGATCGGCGACGCCATCCCCTCGTACCGCTGCTCGATGGGGGTGAAGCTGCCGGGTCTGGGCGCGCTCGGGACCTATTGGCGCGGTGCGATGGCCGAGGTGCTGCCGCGGGTCGCGGGCGACGGGCTGGTGCTGGATCTGCGCTCCGCCGCCTACGCGACGGCCTGGCGCCCCGGTGGCGAGGTCGCGGAGCGCACCGCGAGTGTGCGGGTGCTCCAGTCGAAGGTCGTCGACGGGGTGGAGAAGCGGTCGGTGGTCAGCCACTTCAACAAGGCGACCAAGGGCCGGCTGGTCCGCGACCTGCTGACGGCGGGGGCGGTGCCGGCCGGGCCGGAGGAGCTGGTGGAGGTGGTACGGGAGCTCGGCTACACCGTGGAGGCCACCGCCCCGGCGAAGCGGGGGACGGCCTGGGCGCTGGACGTGGTGGTGACCGAGCTCTAGCCCGGGGTCCCGTCCCCGGGCGCGGGGCGTGGGGCCGGCCGCGCACGCCGGCCGCCCCCGCCCGGCCGCCGGTCACGGGTCATCGGTCCCTGGACTTCAGCACGCCCGCGGGCGCTGCCCCGCCC
>NZ_SRID01000075.1 GCF_004684805.1 Streptomyces palmae | reverse complement strand
CCCCACCGGGCGGCCCCGCCACCGCGGACGCCGGCCCGGCGGCGCCCCCTCGCACACCCCGAACCCGCCGGCACCGGCGGGACCGACCCGGCCCGCTCGACGGAGGGGCGGTCCGCGCGACGGGCCGGCACCGCGGACCCGCCGCCCCGACCGGATCACGAGGGGCAAGGGCCGCGCCCCGGCGAGGTGTTCGGTGGGCCGGGAGCGCCCTCCGCCAACGCTCCCGGCCGGCGGAGGGGAGACGGGTCGGCTCCCGCCCCGCGCCCCGGCACCAGCGCGACACCGCGCCGGGCGCTGCCGCTGCGCGTACCGGAAGGCAAGGCACTCGGCGCCGAACTGGCCCTGGGCCGGGCACTGCGCCCGCTCAAGCAGTACCGTCCCAACCTCCTCAAACGGGAGATAGACGAGGTCGCCACCGCGACCGTGCTCGCCGACACCCGGCTGCCGGACGTGATCACCCGCCCGGCCCGGGAACGCTGGCTGGACCTCGCGCTCATCGTGGACGACGGCCTGTCCATGCTGCTGTGGCGGCGGCTCGCGGTGGAACTGCGCACCCTGCTGCAACGCTCCGGCGCCTTCCGGATGGTGCGGGTGCACGGCCTGCGGTCGCGCGGCGCCGGTACCCCGGCGCTCCGCGCCAAGCCGTACGCGCCCGACGCGGCCGAACTGCCGGCGGCCGCGGTGTGCGACCCCTCCGGCCGGACGCTGGTGCTCATCGTCAGCGACGGAGTGGGCTCGGCGTGGCGGGACGGCCGGATGGCGGCCGTGCTGGAGCGGTGGGCGGCCCAGGGACCCACCGCGGTGGTGCACGCGCTGCCTCCCCGGCTGTGGGCCGGTTCCGCGATCCGCGCGGAGCGCTGGCGGGTGACGACCCGCAGGCCGGGCGCGGCCAACGCGGACTGGACCGTCTCCGATCCGGTCCTCCCCGCCGAGCTGGCCGGGTTCCGGGGCGTACCGGTGCCGGTGCTCGAACCGGCCGCCGGAGCCCTGGCGCAGTGGGCGCGCCTGGTCTCCTCGCCCGGCGGCACGGCCCTGCTGCCGCTGCTCGCCCGGCCCCGTACGGCGCCGCGCGGCGCGACCGGAACACCGCCGACCGGTCCCACCGGACCCGCGCCGGCCGCCGGGCCGACTTCCGCGCCCGCCGACGGACCCGAGCCCGGTGACCGGCCGGCCTCGCCGGATCGAGCCGGGTCCTCTGACCGACCCGCGACGCCGGATCGGCCCGCGTCCTCTGGCGGGCCTGGGTACCCCGACCCACCCGCGTCGCCCGACCCATCCGGGCGCACCGCCGCCACCGGCGGCCGGGACGGTTCCAGCGCGGAGCAGGAGCTGCGCCGGCTCCGGTGGTTCCGCGACGCGGCGTCCCCCGAGGCGTACCGGCTGGCCGCGCACCTGGCCGCGGTGGCACCGCTGTCGGTGCCGGTGATGCGCCTGGTGCAGTCCTCGGTGGAGTGGCGGGCGGACACCGGCCATCTCGCCGAGGTGTTCCTGGGCGGGCTGATGCGCCCCGCCACCCCGCCGCCCGCCGCGGGCCCGGAGCCGCTCCCCGCCCAGCACCGGACCTTCACCTTCGCCCCGGAGACCCAGCAGGCGCTGCTCGACGCCGTCCCACCCGGGGAGCTGCTGCGGACCGGGGAGCGGGTGGGCAACCAGCTGGAGCGGCTCGCGGGCCGCTCACCGGACTTCCCCGCGTGGCTGGCCCATCCGGAGGGCTCGGACGAACTCCACCCGGGCGGCCTGCCCTTCGCCCGGGTGGAGCGGCGGCTGGCGGAACGCTTCGGGCTCCGCGCACCCGAGCCGGAGGCCGTCGCCCTGCCCGGCGCCGTGAACCCGGGCTACGGCCCGTGGCTGTCGCTGCTGCCGGATTCCCCCCGGAAGCTGGGGCCGTACACCGTGGTGCTGCGCCTTGAGCCCGGCTTGTACACCACCGCCTATCTGGGAGTCCATCCAGACGGCGGGGCGGCGCTGCTGCACACCGTGCCGCACATGCCACCGGAGATCTCCATGCCGGTGCTGTACATCGCGGCGGAGGCGCTGCGCCGGATGGACGGCCGCCACGCGCCCCGGCTGCTGGCGGAAAGGGTCACCGCCGATCCACCCTGGATCGCCCAGGAGCTGCTGGACGATCCCCTGCCACTGCCGGTCGCCCTGGAGCGGCAGCGCTGGGACGGCCACACCGCCTTCGCCGTCGCCCGGCAGCTCGCCGAAGCGGTGCACCACTGCCTCCGGCAGGGCATGGTGCACGGCGACCTGAGCGCCCCCGCGGTGCACCTGGTCGGCACGGACGTGTATCTGATGGGCTGGTCCGCGGCGGCCATCGACGCGTATTCGCCACCCATGCCCGGGCGGCACCCGGGCACCCCGCGGCCCGCCGACAATATCCACGACCTCGGCGAACTGCTGTGCGCGGTGGGCGGCATCGAGCTGCCCGGTCGGCTGCCGGGTGCTCCGGACCCGCCACGCTGGCGGGGCGGCCAGTGGCAGCCGCTGCGGCAGGTCATCGACCGCTGCCTGGACCCGGACAGCGCACGGCGGCCCTCCATCGAGGAGGTGCTGGAGGTCTTCGACCGGTACGAGCGGATCGACGGCCCGGACGGCTCCCCGGTGTTCTCACCGCCCCGCCCGGAGTCGCTGCCACCCTCGACGCCTCCGCGGCCCGGGCCGGCGTCGCCGGCAGCACCCGCCGCGCCGCCGCAGTCCTCGCAGGCATCGGCGACACCGCCCTCGATCCCGCCGCAGGCGGCCGCGCCCCCGCCGCAGTCCCCGCAGGCACCGGCGGCAACGCCCTCCACACCTGCGCGGACACCGCCACCCATGCCGCCGCGGACCCCGAAGGCACCCGCGGACGCGTCCTCCGCCCCGCTCCCCGCACGGCTTTCCGGGATCCTCTCGCCCACGGTGTGGCTGCCGCTGTCGGACAGCGATCCGGTGGCGGTGGGCCCGTACCGCCTCCTCGGCCGGCTCAACCCGGCACCCGACACCTGCCTCTACCTGGCCGATCAGTCCGGCACGCCCGCCGCCCTCCGGACCCTTCCACCGGACACCGGTCAAGGGGCCCCCTCGTTCCGCGAGTACGGGGTCGTACAACTGGACCGGGAGGCCAAGGCGCTGCGCAGGATGGCGGGCCGCTACGCCCCGCGGCTGCTCGAAGCCCAGGTCCACCGTCCCGTGCCCTATGTCGCGCGGGAGTTCTTCCGCGACACCGCCACCACGCCCGTGGCGACCCTGACCACCTTCCTCGCCACTCGTCCGGAGCTTGATCCGTACACCGCCGCGGATCTCGGACGCGGGGTGGCCGAGGCGGTGAGTCTGTGCGCCTCGCTGGGCATGGTGCACGGCAACCTCAGTACGGACACCGTGCTCGTCGCCAACCGCAGGGTGAAGCTCATCGGCTGGGTGAACGCGGTGATCGACGGTCACCGCCAATCGCGGCTGGCCGTGCCCACCGCCGAGGACGATGTGGCCGCCCTCGGCGAGATCCTGGCCCTGCTGGGCGGTGCGCGGCGGCAGGAGCCCGCGCCGACCCGCGCGGACTTTGACGGCACCGGTCTCGACTGGTCGGGCTCCCGTTGGGCGGACCAGCGGTGGGAGCCGCTGCGGCAGATGGTGGCGCGATGCCTGGCAGCGCGGCGCCGCGACCGCCCGGACGCGCGGACCGTGGCGGAGGCGCTCACCGCCTCCAGCACCCTGCGGCCACCGCCGTCCGCCGAGCCCCTCGACCCGGCGTGCGCACCGGAGACCGCCCCCGGACCGGGGCCGCTCGACCTGATCCGTGCGCCGCTCGCCTCCAGCCGCCACATCGCGGTGATGAGCTTCCGTCCGGAGGCCGGCAAGGCCGTCACCACGATGGCGCTGGGGGCCGTGTTCGCCGCACTCCGCGATGATCGGGCGATCGCCTTCGACGCCACCTGGCCGGGCAGCACGCTCTCCGAACGAGCGCGTCAGGCCGCGAGCGTGCCCTCCCCCCGGGCCCGGTTCGACCTGTTCCAACTCCTCGACAGCGGCTGCGATCTGTGGCGGTACACCAGGAACGACCGCGGGCGGCTGGATCTGCTGGTGCACGGGCACCCGTCGTCCGTGGTGACCAAGGCGCTGAACGGCCCGCGCTACGGCCAGGCCCTGGCGCTGCTGCGCGAGGACTACCGCATCGTGCTCAGCGAAGCCGGGGCGAACACGGCGCGGGCCGCTTCCCTGGGAGTCTTCGACCAGGCCGACCAACTGGTCATCGTCTGTCCGGTCGACGACGACGGGGAAAGCCACCGCGCCCTCACGCGGCTGCTGGGATCCCGCCACGCGGCCCTCGCCCGGCAGGCCGTGGTCGCGGTCACCGCGGTGCGCGGCGAAGCCACCCCGGCGGCGGTCCGAAACGCCGTCGCCCGGTACACCGGACTGTGCCGCGCGGTGGCGACGATCCCCTTCGACCCCGAGCTGTGGAGCACTCCCGAGGTCGACCTCGGCCGACTCGCCGAGGGCACGCTGATCGCGTTCGTCCACCTCGCCGCGCTGGTCGCCGAGGACTTCCCACCGGGGCCGGCCCGACCGGCCCCATGACGCCGCCGGGCGCACGGAGGGGGCTGACGCGGACCGCCGACGGGGCGGTGTCGCATCGGCTCTCCGCCGAGGTCGCGCCCGACCCGCTGACGGCATCGGAGCCCCGTACGGAGCGGGTGCTGACGACCGAGGACGGGTGTCGCGGCTGCGACGCCTCCGGCCGAGGGCTCACGCCGATGAGACCGACCGACCGATGCGGAGTGGGCCCGGGACGGGGAACGGTCGATGACCTGCTGACGGTCGGGTGACCAGGGGGCGCGTGTCGGGCGGGTGGCGGTCGGGCGGACGTGGACGCGTGCAGACTGTAGGCATCCGTTCCGCACGGCGGAAGTGGACCCGAGCCGGACAGGGACCCGTCCCATGGAGCCCATCGCCCCTCATGACGTGCTGGCCGTCCCGCCGACGGCGCGGACCGCGGTGGCCTGGTTGCCGCCGGGGGAGCTGTGGCCGCCGATCCAGCACATCCGGCGGGAGCACGATCGGCAGATCGGCCGCTGGCCGCCGCACGTCAATCTGCTGTTCGGCTTCGTGCCGGAGGCCGACTTCGAACGGGCCGTTCCGCTGCTCGCCGCCGCGGCGGCGGAGACGGTGGCCTTCCCCGCGCGGTTGGAGGGTGTGCGCTTCTTCCGGCACCGGCAGGATGCCACCATCTGGCTCGATCCCGCCTCGGCCGGCTCGGCATCCTGGACCGAACTGCATCAAGCCCTGGAGCGGCGGTTCCCGCTGTGCGAAGGCCCGTCCAAGGGCTTCACCCCGCACCTTTCCCTGGGCCGGACCCGGCATCCACGTCGGCTCGCCGCCCAGTGCGAGGCCCTGCTGGGGAGCGCATCGGTGCGGGTGACGGAGGTGTTCCTGCTCTCCCGCCGGGGGGAGGGGCCCATGCGGCCGCGGGTGACCATCGCGCTGGGCACGGGTGAGGTGACCTGGCGGCCGGAGAGCGAGCCCGGCGAGCCGGACGGGTAGGCCGCGCCGGCCGTGTGCCCGACCCTCGTACGTCCCCAGCTCGCGCCGTATGTCTGTTTGCTTGCGGCAGATGAATTATGGCCACATGGTGAACATATGTAGGGGGCAGAATTGGAGCTAATGACTTCATGCCATCTACAGCGAAGTAATAGTGTGATCTATGTCACGCGACGAGAATCGGCCTTCTTGTGCAAGGATGCTTCCCGTTGGTTTCAGGGGTAGTGGGCAGCTATTTCTTCAGGGTCTCGATTGTTTTCGGCAAGGAGAGATCGGAATGCCGACAATTCTGGTACTCGGATACCGAGGCGACCTCGACCAGGCGCTGCGGATCCGTGGTGTGGAACCCTTCTACATCGTGCAGGCACCGGTACATGTCCCGGAGCATCGGAAGTTCATCTGTGTAAGCGACATGGAGAACGCCCAAGAGGTCCTGCGGGCAGTGCTCTCGGCCGATATCGGTGATGTGGCCGGAGCGCTGACCGTCCATGAAATGGGAGTGTTCACGGCAGCGTTTCTGCGGCGGGAGCTAGGCCTTCCAGGGAATGCGGACACAAAGGCGACCCTCTACTTCCGGGACAAGTACCTACAGAAGAGCAGACTGCCGCCTCAGGTCGCGCGGGCGCGCTGCCGGCATGTTCCCAGGGGTACTTCCTACGCGGATCTCGCCAAGGAACTGGGGGAGGTCTTCGTCCTCAAGCCGGCCAACGGGGCCGGTTCACTGCGCACGAACATCATCCGTACTGCGCAAGAATACGAACAGGCGCTGGAACATTTCCCGTGGCAGTCGGACGTGGAGATCGTCGCCGAGCCTTTCATCGATGCGCCGGAAGTCTATATCGACGGAATCTGGCAGGACGGCGATCTTCGGTGGTGGTCCATGAACCGCGACCGCATCTCACCGCTGAGCGCCGTGCAGGGGGGCGTCCTGGCCGCCCACATCATGGACAGCAGGCGGCATCCAGAACTGTTCCGGCAGGGCGAGGCGCTGGCCAGGCAGGCGCTGGCCAGTCTGGACGCACCCGATTGCGTCTTCCATCTGGAGATGTTCGACGAAGAATCCGGGCTCACTTTCGGGGAGTGCGCCATGCGCCTTCCCGGGGCGCTGGCCCCCCGAGTCAACAAACTGACCTTCGGCGTCGATCTCTTTGACGCGGAAATCAGCCTGGCTCTCGGTGAGAAGATAGCCGGAATACCGGACGGGCGTGCGCCGGACCGATTCCACGGCTACCTACTGCTGCGGCGCCCCCGGAGCGGCCAACTGACCCAGAAGGATTTCGAGGACAACTTCGTCTTCGATGAGCTCCAATACTCGCCCGACGCGCCGATCGGGCCGTACGGCCGGGTCGGCGAGGCCATCGTCTCCGACCAGGACGAGCTGAAGCTCCAGCAAACCATCGAGGCCATCGCGCACTTCAACGAGACCGGCGGCGAATAGCGGGCCCGCGCCCGCCCCGGCGCATCTCTCTCACTCAGGCCGACACCCGACACGCCCACGCACGGCGGAAAGTCGACGCGGCCTTTCCCATGCGCGTCCCGCGCATTCTCATCAAGCGTCCACTCGCTATTGGTTTTCCGTTTCTTTCGACCGGAGGACTTCACCATGCCGGACCACATCCCTGCCTCGACGCTTCCGCAGCTGCTCGAACACGCGGCCCGGGACACCTCTCGCGGAGTCACGTTCGCCGGTGGCTCGTTCCTTTCCTACGCCGACTTGCGGGAATCCGCCCGCCGGATTTCCCGAGGCCTGCACGACCAAGGCACTTCCCAGGGTGATCGCGTACTGATAGTCGCCGGCGATCCCGAGGATTTCTTCCCCGTTTTCTGGGGGTGTGTGCTGGCCGGAGTCGTGCCCTGCCCGATTGCCCCGCCCGCTGATCCCGCTCGGTGGCGGGCACAGCTGGAGCACCTGCGCACCCTGCTGGGCGACCCGCTCATCGTCGCATCCAAGGGGGCCCACGGGGACCTGCCCGATGTGGGCCTGCGGGGCGTGACGATCGAGGAGCTGCACGCCCCGGACGAGCCCGGCCGGCTCCCGGCGCCCGCTCCGGAGGACCTGGCCCTGCTGATGCTCACCTCCGGGTCCACCGGATCGAGCAAGGCGGTGAAACTCACCCACGCCAATCTGCTGGCGGCCCAGGCGGGCAAGGCCGGGGCGCTGGAACTGGGGCCTGAGGACACCTCGTTGAACTGGATCTCGACCGATCACATCGCCGCGATCGAGGCCCATCTGCTGCCCATGTTCAACGGAGCCAACCAGGTCATGACGGTTCCGGCCACGATCATGGCGGACCCTGTGGAGTTGCTCAGGCTGCTCTCGGCGCACCGGGTGAGGGTGACCTTCACCCCCAACTTCCTCTTCGGGCAGATCAACCAGGCCCTCGCACAACGCCCCGATGTTCCCGAGGAGCTGGATCTGTCAGCGGTGCGGCACATCATTTCCGGTGGTGAGGCCACGGTGACCGCCACCGTACGCCAATTCCTCAGCACGCTTTCCCGCAGCGGGCTTCGCGGGGACGTGATCGTGCCCGCGTTCGGAATGACTGAGACATGTGCGGGCAGCATATTCAGCCGCGACTTCGCCACCCGGGACCTGGGGACGGAATTCCCCTCGCTGGGGCACCCGGTGCGAGGTCTGCGGATTCGGATCGCAGGCGGCGACGGGGCGGTACTGTCCTCCACCGACCGACCCGGATCGACCGCCTCGGGCGAGGTCCAGCTGCGCGGCCCCATGGTCACCGGCGGGTACTTCGGCGACGACCGGGCGACCGGGGCGGCGTTCACCCCGGATGGCTGGTTCCGCACCGGCGACCTGGGCCGTCTCGACCCCGAAGGGCGACTGACACTCGTCGGCCGCACCAAGGACTCCATCATCGTCAATGGCGTCAACTACTACAGCCATGACCTGGAAGCGGTCCTGGACGAGCTGGACGGGGTGCGGCGCGGACAGATCGCGGCCTTCCCGACCCGACCGGAGGGCGCCGACTCCGAGCAGCTCGCCATCGCCTTCGTCCCGGCGGGCGACTCGACCGACGACACGGCCGTGTACCGGACCATCGTGGCGATCCGCAGCTCCACGGTGATGCACTGGGGATTCCGGCCCCAGCTGATCCTGCCCGTCACCGAGGCCCAGATCCCGCGCGGCAACCTCGGCAAGATCCAGCGGCAGCGGTTGCGCGAGGCCGTCGAGGCCGGCGGCCTGGATCCGGCCATCCACAGGTCGCAGGAGGTGAGCCGGCGGTTCCTCGGCAGCCACGTGGCCCCCGAGGGGGACGAGGAGAAGACGCTGGCCGACCTGTACGCCCGGGTGCTGAACACCGAACGGGTGTCGGCGACCGCCAGCTTCTTCGACCTGGGCGGAACCTCCCTGGACGTGCTGCGGCTCAGGATCGAGATCCAGGCCGCGTTCGGCATCGAGGACGTTCCGATGGCGACGCTCCTGCAGGCACCGACCGTACGGGCACTGGCCCAGCGGCTCAGCGCCCGCCAGAGCGCGGAAGGGGACCTCGCCTACGATCCGCTGGTGCCGCTGCAGGTGACCGGAGACGGGACACCGCTGTTCTGCGTCCACCCCGGCCTGGGCGAGGTGCTGGTGTTCGTCAACCTCGCCAAGTACTTCACCGGCGAACGGCCCTTCTACGCGCTGCGGGCCCGCGGCTTCGGACAGGGGGAGACCCACTTCGCCTCCTTCGCCGAGATGGTCTCCACCTACGTCGAGGCGATCCGGCGGGTCCAGCCCAGCGGCCCCTACGCCGTGGCCGGGTACTCCTACGGCGCCGCGGTGGCGTTCGAGATCGCCAAGCGGCTGGAGGCCGACGGAGACGAGGTCCGGTTCGTAGGGGTCTTCAACCTGCCCCCGCGGATCTCCGACCGGATGAACGAGATCACCTTCACCGACGGCGCGATCAACCTGGCGCTGTTCCTGGAGCTGGTCAGCCCCGCCGACATCGAGGAACTGGCCGCCACCCTCCGCGCCCTGCCCGAGGCCGACCAGCTGGCCCAACTGATCGACCGGGCCCCCAGGCGGCGCCTGGACGAGCTGGGCCTGGACCTCGAACGCTTCACGGCCTGGGTCCACCTCGCCCAGAGCATGGTGCACCTGGGCCGCACCTACGAACCCTCCGGATCGGTCGGCGACGTCAAGGTCTTCTACTGCACTCCGCTGCGCGGCACCAAGGAGGAGTGGCTGAACGACCAGCTGCGCCACTGGGACGACTTCACCCGTGGAACCAACACCTACATCGAGGTCGACGGGGAGCACTACACCCTGATGAGCCCGCAGCATGTGCAGACCTTCCAGGCGACCTTGCGGCAGCAGCTGGCCCGTGCCCTGGACACCGAACGCACCGAAGCGGAAGGCGACGACACGGCAGGCGTCGGCACCGTACGCGCCGACGCGGACCGCTGACCGGCAGACCAGGAGCCGCTGATCATGCACGGGAAGAAGATTCTCATCACCGGCGGGACCGGACAGGTCGCACGGCCGGTCGCCGAAGCGCTCGCCGCCGAGAACGAGGTGTGGTGCCTGGGCCGGTTCGGCGACCGCGCCGCCCGCACCGCCCTCCAGGAGCGGGGCGCCCGCACGGTCGTCTGGGACATGGCCACCGACGACCTGGCGGGCCTGCCACGCGACTTCACCCATGTCCTGCACTCGGCGGTGCACCGGGGCGACGGCCGCGACTTCGAGGAGACCGCGCGCGTCAACGCCACCGGCACCGCCCGCCTGATGACGCACTGCTCGACGGCCGAGTCGTTCCTCTATGTCTCCTCCGGGGTCGTCTACGACCGGGCCGACGGCACACACCGGTACCGGGAGAGCGACCCGCTGGGCGGGGCAGCCCCGTGGCTGCCCACCTACCCCATCGCCAAGATCACCGCCGAGGGGGTGGCGCGTGGCCTGGCCGAGACGCTCGGGCTGCCGACGGTGATCGCGCGTCTCAACATCGCCTACGGTCCGTACGGCCACGGCGGAGTGCCGATGATCCTCTTCAACGAGATGCGCCGGCGGCAGCCGTGCGCCGTGCCTCGCCAGGGGCAGAACCACTGCAACCTGCTGCACACCGACGATGTCGTCCGGCAGGTCCCGCTGCTGTGGGACGCGGCGCGGGTCCCCGCCCGGGTCGTGAACTGGGGCGGCGACGAAGAGGTCGGTATCACGGACCTGCTGGAGTACATGTCCGCCCTCACCGGGGTGCCGGTCCTCCTGGACCGCTGCGACACCAGCCGGGAGACGGCGATCTTCGACCACGGCGTCCGCCGCGGGCTGATCGGTGACTGCACCGTCGACTGGAGGACCGGTATCGCCCGCACCCTGGCCGAACTGTTCGAGGAGTACCGCGACCGCATCGACGAGTACCTCGGCACCCACACGGCCGACGCGGCCGGGTAGCGAAGAGGAGAGGAGAAGTATGCGCAGGTCCGCAGATGCCGATACGCACCAGGACATGCTGTGCGCTGCCCTGGGAGCCGATGCCCCCGTGTGCCCGCCGGAACGACTGGGCCCGGAGAGCGGCGCGTTCGCCGCCGCGCCGGGCGCGGTGCTCACCCGCCCGACCCTGGTCGGCGGCTCCCTGTACAGCCCCACCAACCCCGCACCCACCTCGCCGGCCCTCGATGAACTGGCCCGCCGAGCGGAGGCGCTGGGCCTGTCCCAGATCCTGGTGCCCGGTGTGCGCCGCAGCGAGGACACCGGCCCGCTGCGGGCGGCCGGCTTCGTCCCCGTCGCCGCCCGGAGCGAGTGCCTGGTACGGCTCACCGGGGACGTGGACGATGTGCTGCGCACCCGGATCGGCGGCAGACGACTCCGGGATCTGCGCCGCCGGTACCACGCGGTCTCCCGTGAGGTGACATGGGAGCGGATCCCGCTGGGCGAGTTGGACGGGAAGCCGTGGGCCCGGGACGCCTTCGTGGAGCTCCACGAGCGTCAGGCCCGGCGCTCCCACGGCCACGGCAGCCTGTACAACGCCGCCGCCCTGGCGGCCCTGGCCAAGGGCGGCATGGCGGAGCGCACCGAGGTGTTCGTACGCCGCAGAGGGGACACCGTTGTGCAGGCCGGGCTTGTCACCAGGTCCCACAACGGCCAGGGGAGCTACTTCCTCACCCAGGCCATCGATCACGACGACCCTGCCGCGCGGCACGACCTCTCTCTGGCGGCCGTGTACCGGCTCTACCTCCAGGCCCGGCACGACGGGCTGGGATGGGTCCACCTCGGCCGAGGCGACGTCCGCGCCAAGCGAGGTCTGGGAGCCGACCTCTTCGTCCCCGTCGACCACTGGCTGCGGGCTCCCGAGCTCGCCGCCCCGGTGGAGGAGGAACGGGAGCAGGCACTGTCGGCCTTCGCGGCACCGCCCATCGCGGGGGTTCCGGTCCCGGGGCCGGCCCGCTTCCGCCGGGTGCCGCGGTTCGACCTGATCGATCTGTCGAGCAACACCAACCCGTTCCTGGACGCCGAGAGCCACTACCCCGAACTCGACACCGCCGAGCTGGCCAGGACGTACCTGAGGACCATCGCGAAGCTGCCCGGTCACCAGGGCGCCGACGCGCTGGGCGCGGACCACCTGCTGTTCACCAGCGGAGCGGTGGACGGCGTCATGCTGCTCCTGGCCGCGCTCGCCTCACCCGGCGACGGGGTCTGCGTCACCCCGCCCACCTTCCCGCTGTACGAGCACTTCGCCCGGGTGCTCCGCCTTCCGGTGACCGAGGTGCCGCTGGGCGGCGACGAGCTGTCCGAACTCGACACGGAGCGGATCCTGGCGGCCCGGGCGCGGGTGACCATCCTGTGCGATCCGGGGAATCCCTCCGGGACCAGGCTCGACCCGGGGCAGGTCCGGACCCTGCTGGAGCACGGCCGCGGACTGGTGGTGATCGACGAAGCCTATGTCGAGTTCAGCGAGAAGCCCTCGTACGCCGGGCTGGTCGCGGAGCACGACAACCTCATCGTGCTCAGGACCCTCTCCAAGGCATGGGGGCTCGCGGGCGCGCGCTGCGGGATCGTCCTCGCCCAGCCCGGCGTCGTCGACGCCCTACGGCGGGTCCAGGTGCCCTTCGGGTTCACCAACGCGTCACAGCGTGCGGTACGGAACCGGCTCACCAACTCCAGAGCGGTACTCGCCAGCGTGGAGCACATCCGCGCCGAGCGCGATCGGCTGGCCGGCCTCCTGGCAGAGCACCCCGCGGTGGACCGGGTGTTCCCCTCGGACACCAACTTCCTCCTGGTGCGGTTTCGGAGGTACGAGCGCGCTGCGGAGCGACTGCGCGCCGCGGGGATCCTCGTCGCCGAGGTCGGACGCCTGGTCCCGGACACCTGCCGGATCACCATCGGCACCCGGCGCCAGAACGACGCGCTGCTCGCGGCGCTCTTCGATGCCCAGTGACACCAAGGGTGAAAGGATGCCGTTCATGAACAGGGAATTCCGTGCTGATTCCGCTGTGGCCAGCACTGTCGTCGCCGAAGGATTCGCGCGCTGGAGCCCAGCGCTGAAGCAGGAGTTCGCCGAGAACGCCGGCAACGGCCACATCGGCGGGGTGCTGTTGAAGGAGACCGACGCACTGCGCATCTGGGAGACCCGTCTCCGGCCGGGAGAGCGGATTCCGGTCCACCGCCATGTACTGGAATACCACTGGATAGCCCTTACGGATGGCCGTGCCCGTCAACACAACAGCGACGGCAGCACCCGGGAGATCTCCTTCGCGCGTGGCCAGGTCCAGTACTTCTCGGCCGCCGCGGGGCGATTCCATCTCCACGACCTGAAAAACATCGGCGACGGTGTTCTGTCGTTCCTGGCCATAGAGTCGAAGGAGGGGCCGAACGAGCCCATCCCGCTCGGATAGGGCCTGCGGGGCCCCGGCTTCACACGGTGGAGCCGAGGCCGGCCCGGCCGCGGCCGCGGCTCGCAAGGAGGGCAGACAGCCTCCCTTGTCCCAGAGTCCGGGCGTCGGCCTGCACGCCGCGGGGATCGGTGGGGCCGACGCCCGGCACATCCGCGAGCCGGGTGAGGGACCGGCCGCGGACACGGAATACCGTGGTCCCCCTCGGTCGTATCGGACTCGAATTCCGAAAGAGCGGAGTGGCGGAGATCGCCCTTGGTTGAAGTGGGGCCCTGGAGGGACACTCGTGTCGCGGCTTCGCAAGGTCAGAGTGGTGCTGAAGGGTCCGGAAGCTGAACGGCATGTGAAGAAATGCATGCGTTCCCGAATGGCCACTGATTTCGATGTGATGGTCATCATTTAATGATGCAAGCGGACTCCCGGTGGCAGGGAAATTCTAGGGATTCTCCCAATCGGGCCGAGGACTCGTTGACCCACCGGGGCCCGCGCTGCGTTCCTTGACCGTGGATATGGGAAGCCGCGTCGGCTGACGCCATGCGGCTCCTCGTTTCGGCATCGGTCAGGGAGGCTTTGTGGACGCAAGGGAGATGCCGACCGCGGACGGGGTCGCCGTCGTAGGGGTGGCGCGCCGCACCCGGCAGCCCGGCGGAACCAGCGGGCTGGAACTCTTCGGCTCGCTCGTCGGCGCGGCCCCGGCAGAGCGGTGGCTCCCGCTGCTCGAGGCCGCCTGGGCCGCAGTGGAGGACGCGGGACTCGCCCCTGGCCGCTTGGGCGAGGAGACGGGCCTGTCCGCCGCCGAAGCGGACGCCGCCTTCCTGGAGGGGCCGGCCGGCGCACTGGGCACCACGGGCCTGCGATGGGCCGGACCGAATCCGGCGGCAGCGGCGGAACGGAGTCTGCGGTCCGGTGAGTGCCGGACCGCCGTGGTGGTCGCTGCCGGCCGGGAGCCGGACTCCACTGCCGCCGCGGTTGTGCTGACCGCCGGCGGCCATGAGGGTTTCGGTTACCGGGTCGAGCTGTCGGCCGAGGGGCCCGGGAACGTGGTGGAGTTGGTCGATGCCGCGCTGCGGGAGGGCCGTGCCGGGTTCGCCCCGTCCGCCGACCCGGTCTGGCCACCGGAGGGAGCCAGGGCGCTGGAGGCGGACGGGCTCTACGACTCACTGGCCGAGAACGGATTCGGCTACGGACCCGCCTTCCAGGGGCTGCGCCGTGCCTGGCGGCGTGGCGAGGAGACCTTCGCGGAGGTGGAACTGGCCGAGGAGCGGCGGGTGGAGGCCGGCGCGTTCGGCCTCCACCCGGCCCTGCTGGACGGCTGTCTGCACGCGATCCACCTGGGCGGACTGGCGGAGGAGATCCGGACCGGCCTGCCCTTCACCTTCCGCGGGGTCCGCTCGTACGCGGTCGGCGCCGATGTCGTCAGGGTCCGGCTGACGCCCGTGGGGCCGGACGCCGTGGCCCTGGAACTGGCGGACGCGGAGGGCGCCCCGGTCGCCGCCGTCGAAGCGGTGGTGCTGCGCCCGGTCGACGTCGAACGGCTCGACTCCCGTCAAGCGGCACCCCACACCTCGCTGTTCCACCTGGACTGGACGGCCGTGCCGCAGGCGGGCACCGCGATCGGCGGGCAGCGCTACGCCGTGGTGGAGGGCGGGCGCGACCCCGAACTGGGCGCCGCGCTCGCCACCTCGGGGCTCCATGTGGAGCACTGCCCCGACCTCGAGGCCACCGCCAGGGCCGTCACCACGGCCGGCGCCCCCAACGTGGCGCTGGCCCCGCTGGGCCACCACGGCACCGATCCGGTGGCCGACGCCAGGGCCGCGGCCCACGACGCGCTGCGGCTGGTGCAGACCTGGCTCGCCACCCGGGAGTTCGCCGACGCCCAACTGGTCATCGTGACCGGCCGCGCGGTGGCGGCGAGCCCGGAGGAGGACGTGCCCGGCCTCGCGTACAGCACGGTCTGGGGGCTGGTGCGGTCGGCCCAGTCCGAACACCCCGGCCGCTTCGTCCTGGTGGACACCGACGGTACGCCCGCCTCCTTCGCGGCCCTGGCCGCCGCGGGGCTCCGCCCCGCCGCGGGCGGCGGCGGTGGCGGGGGTGCGCGTCCCGGCCCGGGTGGTGGGGCCGGGACGGGCCCGGTCACTGGTCGCGCATGCCCCAGGGGGAGCCGTACGCGTTCAGCAGGTCCAGGAAGGGCTGGGGTGGGAAGGCTTCGGCGCCCAGCACCCCGGAGCCGGTCCAGGTGCCCCGTGCCATCAGCTCCAGGGCGATGACCGGGTTGATGGCGGTCTGCCAGACCACGGCCTGGGAGCCGTACTCGCGCATCGACCACTGGTTGTCGACCACGTGGTACAGGTACACCTCGCGCGGCTCGCCGTCCTTGGTGCCCTTCACCCAGGTGCCGGCGCAGGTCTTGCCGTGCATCCGCTCGCCGAGCGTGGCCGGGTCGGGCAGGCAGGCGGCGACCACGTCACGCGGTGAGACCCGGGTGCCGCCGACCGCCACCTCCTCCGTGCTGTCCAGCCCGAGCTTGTGCAGGGTCTTGAGGGTCTCGATGAACTCGTCGCCCAGCCCGTACTTGAAGGTGACCCGCTTGGCGTCCACCCAGCGGGGGATCAGCAGCACCTCCTCATGCTCGACATTGACGCACTCGACCGGGCCGATGCCCTCGGGGAAGTCGAAGACCTCCGGCTCGCTGAAGGGCGCCGTGGTGAACCAGCCGCGGTCCTTCTCCCAGATCACCGGCGGGTTCAGACACTCCTCGATGGTCGTCCAGATGGAGAAGGACGGCGCGAAGTCATGGCCCTCGACGGTCAGGTTGGCGCCGTCCCGGACACCGATCTCCTCGATCTCGTCGAAGAGCTCCTCGGCGGCGTAGCGGGCGAAGACGTCCGAGAGACCCGGTTCCACCCCGAGGCCGACCAGGGCCAGCCGGCCGGACTTCTCCCACTCCGCGGCGCGCTCGAACTGGGCGTCGCCGAGCTTGACCCCGCACTCCTCGTACGGCCGCTCGGGGTGCGGGCGCGACAGCGACATCGCCATGTCGAGGTAGTGCGCCCCGGCCGCCAGCGCGGCCTCGAACAGCGGCATCACGAACCGCGGGTCGGTGGCGTTGAGCAGGACATCGCACCGCTCCCGGACCAGCAGCGCGGTGACCGCCGCCTGGTCGGAGGCGTCGATCCGCGCCGCGCTGAACCGGGTGCCGCCGTCATCCACCCCCGCTACCGCCGCCTCCGCCCGGGACAGGTCGTAGTCGGCGACCACAAGGTGGTCGAGGAAGGAGCGGCGCGCCGCGATCCGGGTGATCGCCGTGCCGACACCGCCGGCGCCTACAAGCAGTACTCGCATGGGAGAGATGCCTTTCGTCGGTAGAGGGCGGAGCTGGTGCGCCCATGAAAGGCCCCCGCCACAACCATGTCAATGGCGTTGGCATAAGCTGGAAGGAGCATCCGAAGGAGTGATCATGGCCAAGGAAGTGGTGCCGGAGGCGGCACGGAAGCGCAGAAAACCCACCAAGGCGGGTGTCGTTCTCTCGGAGCAGCTGATCGTGGAGACCGCGATGCGGCTGCTCCAGCAGAGCGGCCGGGAGGGGCTGACCGTGCGGCGTCTCGGCGCGGCACTCGGCGCCGACCCGAGCAGTCTGTACCGCTACTTCCGCGGCGCCGACGACCTCACGCTGGCCATCGCCGACGAACTGATCGGCCGCGCCATGCGGGGCTGGGAGGCCACCGGCGACTGGCGCGCCGACCTGCGCGAACTGGGCATGCGCATCCACTCCGCCTACCTCGCCCACCCGCAGGCGGCCGTCCTGACCGCCAGCCGGGTCAGTGGCCGGGCGAACGAGATCGACGCCGACGAGGTGATCCTCGGCGTGCTGCGCTCGGCCGGCCTCCCCGACCGCGAGGTGGTGCGCATCTACCACGCGTTCATCGACCAGACGCTGGCCTTCGCGGTGCTGGACGCGGCCGGCCTCGCCCTGCCGCCCGCCGCGCGCGCCGCCGACGAAGCGGTCTGGCACGCCACCTACGCCCGGCTCCCCGCGGAGACCCACCCGAACATCGCGGCCACGGTCCCGCTGCTGGTCGCGCGCATGAACAACAGCGCCTACCCGACCGCCCTGGACATGCTGCTGGACAACGCCGCCGCAGCGATCGCCCGCGCGCGGGCGGCGGACCCGGGGGCCTGAGTACGCCGCCGTCCGCGATGCCGCGGCCCGCGGGGGTCACCGGGTACGCCGAGACCTCAGCGGGCCGGGCCGCCGGGGGCCGCCGGGCGGGCGAGGACGCGCCGAAGCCAGCGGGTGCGGGCCTCGCGGGCGTCCTGGCTGAGCGCCGCCTGCGGGGCGAAGGAGTCGAAGCCGTGGCAGGCCCCGGGCCAGACATGCAGTTCGGCCTGGCCGCCGGCCTGCCACAGCGCGTTGGCGTAGGCCACGTCCTCGTCCCGGAAGGTCTCCACCGATCCGACCTCGATATAGGCCGGGGGCAGCCCGGACAGATCCGTGGCGCGGGCGGGCGCCGCGTACGCCGGCAGGTCCGCCGTGCCGTACCGGTCGCCCAACAGCGCCTGCCAGCCGGTGGCGTTGGAGGTCCGGTCCCAGGTGTCGACACCGGCCATCTGGTGGCTGGAGAAGGTGTCGTTGCGGTCGTCGAGCATCGGGCACAGCAGCAGTTGCCCGATGGGCGCGGGCCCGCCCCGGTCACGGGTGAGCAGGGCGAGCGCCGCGGCGAGTCCGCCGCCGGCGCTCTTGCCTCCGATGAGGATGCGGTCCGCGTCGATGCCCAGCTCGGCCGCGTGCCCGGCCACCCAGACCAACCCGGCGTAGCAGTCCTCCAGCGGGCCGGGGTACCGCGTCCGCGGCGCCAGGCGGTACTCGACGGAGACGACGGCCAACTCCAGTGCCAGGGCGCATTCGCGCAGCAGCTCCGGAAGGACGCACCAGGCGTTGCCCACGACCATTCCGCCGCCGTGCATGTAGTACAGCAGCGGCAGCGGCCCGGTGACCCCGGCGGGGCGCGCGCTCACCAGCGTGACCTCCGGCGCGCCCGGCGGTCCCGGCACGCGCAGCTCGTCCACCGCGAACCGGCCGTCGGCCGACAGTTCCCGGACCGTCGGCCTGGGCCGGACCGCGGCGTCCAGCTGCTGCCGGGCGGCGAGGTTCTCCGGGGTGAGCGGTTCCCGCAGGTCGTCCCCCAACGTCGCCAGCACCGCGCCCAGTTCGGGGTCGAAGGGCGGTGCCTGCGCGCCCACCGGGTCCGGACCGGGCCGCGCGGTCCTGTCACCGGCGCTCATGACCGACCGTCCCCCGGGTGGGGGGAACGCCGGCCGGCATCCCGGGCGGAACAGCTCGTCAGCGGGTCCGTGCGGGTGGGGAACGCTCGCGCCATGTCCATGCGGCGTAGTCAATCACCTGCCGGAGCGCGGAGCACGGATCCGTTCGGTCGCGATCCGCCGCGCGCGGTTGTCACGTTCGCGGATCCGGCGGTGTCTCCATGGGCGAACCGGCACGCGAGCCCGTGCCGGCCACGACCGGCCCTCGCGGGCCGCCACACCTATGGAGGAACCATGGCACTGCGCGTACCGAAGGCGGAGCTTCCCACCGAGATGAAGGAGAACCTGATCAAGCAGCTGGGGGCGGTTCCCGAGCCCACCGAGGTGGTGTTCAACCACCCCGCCATCGCCGTGTCCACCATGGAGTTCTCCGGCGCGGTGCGGTCCTGGGACGCGGTGGACGAGAGCCTCAAGACATTCGCCCACATGGCCGTCGCGGCGCAGGTCGGCTGCAGCTGGTGCCTCGACATCAACTACTTCGCGGCACTGAACCAGAACCTGGACCTGACCAAGGCCAGCCAGGTGCCCTGCTGGCGGGAGTCGGAGGTGTTCACCCCGCTGGAGCGGGAGGTGCTGGAGTACGCCGAGGCGATGACGGACACACCGACGACCGTCACCGATGAGCTGTCGGCCAGCCTGCTCGGCCAGTTGGGCCCGGCGGGGCTGGTCGAACTCACCGTGTTCATCGCCTTCGCCAACTTCTCGGCCAGGAGCAACACGGCACACGGGATCACCTCGCAGGGATACTCGGACGCATGCGAGATTCCGCTGGCGGCGCGTCCGCGGGCACCCCGTGGAGCGATGACCGCATGATCGAGGACCCGTTCGTCACCCACCGCCGCCTGCTGTTCACGGTCGCCTACGAGATGCTCGGCTCGGCCGCCGACGCGGAGGACGTGCTCCAGGAGTCCTGGCTGCGGTGGGCCGACGTCGACCGTTCGGCGGTGCGTGATCCCCGGTCGTACCTCGTCCGGATCGTCACCCGGCAAGCGCTCAACCGCCTGCGGACCCTGTCCCGCCGCCGCGAGGACTATGTGGGCGAGTGGCTGCCGGAACCGCTGCTGACCAGCCCTGACGTAGCCGAGGACGTGGAACTCGCGGAGAGCGTCTCGATCGCGATGCTGACCGTGCTGGAAACGCTCGGGCCGGTCGAGCGGGCGGTGTTCGTGCTGCGCGAGGTCTTCGACATGCCGTATGGCGAGATCGCCGAGGCGACGGGCAAGCCCGCGGCCACGGTGCGCCAGATCGCGCGGCGGGCACGTGAGCACGTGGCGGCCCGCCGGCCGCGGACGCGGGTGAGCCGGTCGGAGCAGCAGGCCGTGGTGGAGCGGTTCCTGGACGCCTTGCGGACCGGGCGGTTGCAGGGGCTGATGGAGGTCCTGGCGCCGGATGTGGTCCTGATCGCCGACGGCGGCGGGGTGGTGGCCGCCGCCCTGACCCCGATCCACGGGGTCGACCTGGTGGCGCCGCTGCTCGCGCGGGCGAACCAGGTGGTGGCCGCGCTGGAGGCGACGCCGGTGTGGCTCAACGGCGCGCCGGCGGGCCGGATCCGGTTCGACGGCGAGCCGGCCGCGGTCAGCCTGGAGGTGGAGGACGGGCGGGTCACCCGCATCTATGTGGTGCGCAACCCGGGGAAGCTGACCCGGCTGGACGAGCCTGCCGAACTCGCCAGGTAGGCCCGCGGGGGCGCCGGTGGCCGGGCGAGCGGCCCGGGCACCCGGAACCCGCGGGGCGCCTTCCCCGGGAGGGCGGACGGGACCGCCACCGACCGGTCCCGTCCGCCCTCTCCCGTCCGTCCCGACCTCTCGTTCGTCCTCACCCGTCCGCGGCCTCGCGCGGCGCGGTGCCCCGCGCGACCCCGCCGCGTCCTGTGCGCCCTGGGCCGCCGACCGTCCGAGGCCGGCGGACACGCCGGTGGTCCGCGGAGACGGGCACCTTCGGGTGTACGCCGGTGTGGGGGCGTGCGCCGCGGCCGGTCGGCGCGGATGATGGACCGCGTGGCGGTGGCGGACGCCGAGGTGCTGATCGTCGGTGGCGGGCCGGTCGGGCTCACCGCCCGGGCCCTGCTGGAGCGCTGGGGCGTACGGACGCTGCTGGTCGAAAGACATCGCGAGCTGTCCCCCTTCCCCCGGTCCCGGCTGGTCAACGTGCGGTCGATGGAGATCTACCGCCGGCTCGGGCTCGCCGAGACGATCGCGGCCGCCGCGTTCCCCCCGGAGTACGGCCGCGTCCGCTTCCGCGACACCCTCTACGACCGCGACTTCGACACGGTGGCGATGGTGGGGATCAACGCGCCGGTGCCGGAGAGCCCCGTGATCGGCGTGGTCACCTCGCAGGACCGGCTGGAGCCCAGGCTGCTCGCCGCGGCGGAGGCGCCCCTGCGGTTCGGGGTCGAGCTGATCGACCTGGCCGAGGAGGCCGAGGGCGTGGTGGCCGTGCTCTTCGACCACCAGCACGGTGCGCAGCGGCGGGTCCGCGCCCGGTACGTACTGGCCGCCGACGGCGCGACCTCCACCGTGCGGCGGCTGCTGGGCATCGGCACCACCGGCCTGGGGGCGATGGGGAGCTTCACCACCGTCGTCTTCGACATGGACGACGGGGGCTGGCGCGCCCAGCAGCCCGCCGGGCTCTACTTCACCGCCCGCGGAACCTTCGCCCCGCTCTACCCCGAGGGCGGCTGGGCCTGGTTCGTGGCCACCCCTGAGGACGTCATGCACGCCGACTGGCCGGAACTCCTCGCGCACGCCCTCGGCCCCCGCGGCGACAGGCGAATCGAGGTGTCGCGGGTGCAGCACTGGGTGATGAACGCCTGCGTCGCCGAGCGCTTCCGGCAGGGCCGGATCCTCCTGGCCGGGGACGCCGCGCACGCGGTCCCCATCTTCGGCGGCCTGGGCATGAACGCGGGACTGGCCGATGTGCACAACCTCTGCTGGAAACTGGCGGGCCTGCTCCAGGGGTGGGCCGGGCCGCGCCTGTTGGAGAGCTATGAGCGGGAACGGCTTCCCGTCGCCCGGCAGACGCTCGACCAGACGGTGGCCAACACCCGACTGATGCTCCGGGTGCAGCAACGGCGCCGCGAGCAGCACCAGGCCGGCGAAGCGGACGGGGGGCGGATCGAACTGCCCTGGTCCGAGCGGTTCTTCGCCCAACTGGGTCTGGTGCTCGGCGCCGCCTACCGCTCGGGCGCCGTACTCACCGACGACGGCACCCCGGCCGAGTCACCTCCTGCCACCACCCGCTACGTCCCCACCGCGGAGCCAGGGCATCGCATGCCGCACCGGTGGCTGGCACCCGGCCGCTCCACACTCGACACCTTCGGCGAATGGTTCACCCTGCTCACTCCCGACCCGGCCGGCTGGGCGCGGGGGCGGACCGCCGGCCCCTGGCGGCTGCGCGTCGAACCCCTCCCCGGCGACCACGCCGAGGCCTGCGGTCTGAGTCCGTCGGGCGCGCTGCTCGTCCGACCCGACGGCCATATCGGCGCCCGCTGGCTCGAACGTCCAGCGGACGGCACGGCCCTGCGCCGCTCCCTCGCCGCGATCACCGGCGCGGAACCCTTCTGAATCCCAGGGAGCCCGCCGGTGCGCGCCCCGGCGATCCCGCCCTCGACGGGTGCGGGTCCCGGGGCGCGGGGAGAAGCGCGGTCAGCGCTCGGTCGCGTGAGCGGGCCGGGGGAGGGAGGTGGAGGTGGGGG
>NZ_SRID01000722.1 GCF_004684805.1 Streptomyces palmae | reverse complement strand
CCCGCCGCCAGGCGAGGCCCTTCCCCTCCGGCAGGCCCAGCCACGGCCCCCGCCACGGCCCCGGCAACCGTCCCGGCGACAGTCCCGGCCGGGGCATCCCCCGAGTCGCTCCCCGAGGTGTCCGACGTACCCGGCACCCCCTGGTCATCCGCTTCGCAGACCCTTCGCAGCATCCGTTCCGCGGTGTCCGCGTCCAGACGGCGTTCCCAGTCCCGCTCCAGCAGCCCCCGCACCACCGGCAGCAGCGGTCCGGCGGCGGCCGGGAAGGGGATCTCGCCGAACATCACCGCGTGCAGCACCCCGCTCAGGGAGTCGCGCCGGAACGGGGTCTCCCCGCTGACCAGGGTGCACAGCAGCACGCCCAGCGACCACAGGTCCGACTCCGGCCCGGTGCGCCGTCCCGACATCCGCTCCGGGGCGGTGTACTCCGGGGAGCCGACGAAGGAGCCCGTCTCGGAGATGGTGGTGGCCCCGGCGACCTGCGCGATGCCGAAGTCGCTCAGTACCGCCCGGCCGGTGTCCGCCTCCATCAGCACATTGGCCGGTTTGATGTCCCGGTGCAGCACCCCGCTCGCATGCGCCAGCCGCAACGCGTCCAGCAACGAGACCACGATCCGCGCCGCCTCACGCGGCGGCACCGGCCCGGAGTCGGCCAACTGGTCGGCGAGCGACCGGCCGACCACCAGCTCCATCACGATCCACGGACGCCCGTCCTGCTCCACCACGTCGTGCAGCACGATCACATGGGGGTGCTTGAGCTGTGCGAGGGTGCGGGCCTCGCGGAGCGTCCGCTCCCGCCGCAGCTCCGCGTCCAGCCCGGACAGGCCGTCCGCCGGATGCAGTTCCTTCACCGCGACCTGCCGGCCCAGCAGTTCGTCCTGCGCCCGCCAGACCGTGCCCATGCCGCCCCGGCCCAGCCCCGACACCAGCCGGTAGCGCCCCGCGAGCACCCGGCCGTCTCCCCCGAAACTCCCCATGCGCCTCATCCTGCCGCACGGGCGAGGCGAAGCCCGTACGGGTCAGGCCGCCTCCCCAAGTCCCCCCGGAACTCCCCCCGTC
>NZ_SRID01000721.1 GCF_004684805.1 Streptomyces palmae | reverse complement strand
CCCGTCACCGGTCCCGCCCCGTCGAGCCGCACCGCGGTGCGCGGCGGACAGGTGCGGGTGCCCGCGTCCCGGGCCTCCGAGGCGGGGGCGCCGCGGGTGCGGCGGTGGATGCCGAAGGGGGACCTCCACCTGGGGCTCGCCCTGGGGCCGCTGCGTCGGGGACCCGGTGATCCGGCGTTCCGGGTGGGTTCGGACGGGGCGGTGTGGCGGGCCTCTCGGACCCCGGACGGGCCGGGCACCATCCGTATCGCGCGGGACGGCGCGGAAGTGGTGGCCGAGGCGTGGGGGCCGGGTGGCCCCTGGCTGCTGGACGGGCTTCCGGCGCTGCTCGGCGCGGATGACGACCCCTCGGTCTTCGTCCCCCGGCACCGGCTGGTGCACGAGGCGCACCGGCGCTACCCCGGGCTGCGGCTGTGCCGGACGGGGCTGGTGCTGGAGTCGCTGATCCCCTCGATCCTGGAGCAGAAGGTCACCAGCGATGAGGCGTACCGCGGGTGGCGGCTGCTGCTCCAGCGGTTCGGGGAGCCCGCGCCGGGCCCGGCGTCAGAGGACTCTGGCGGAGGTGGCCGGGGCGGCGTGAGCGGGCGGCTGAGGGTGATGCCGGATCCGCGGGGCTGGGCGATGATCCCCTCCTGGGAGTGGCACAAGGCCGGTGTGGACGCCAAGCGGGCGGAGACGGTGATACGGGCGGCGCGGGCCGCCCGGCGGTTGGAGGAGGCGGCGGGCATGCCGTCCGCGGAGGCCGCGGCGCGGCTTCGGCTGATTCCGGGCATCGGCCCGTGGACGGCGGCGGAGACCCTTCAGCGCAGCAACGGCTGCCCGGACGCGGTCACCGTCGGGGATCTGCATCTGCCGGGGATCGTCGGTTACGCGCTCACCGGGCAGCGCGGGCTGGACGACGCGGCGATGCTGGAGCTTCTGGAGCCGTACGCGGGTCAGCGGCACCGGGCGGCGCGGTTGGTCCTGCTGTCCGGGCGGGTGCCGGAGCGGCGGGCGCCGCGGTTTTCCGTGCGGGATTTTCGGGCTATGTGAGGTGTGTGCGGGGGTGGGGTGGCTGGTCG
>NZ_SRID01000720.1 GCF_004684805.1 Streptomyces palmae | reverse complement strand
GGCCGGGGCCGCCGCCGGCCGGCGGGTGCCGCGTCGGGCCGGGGCCGGCGGGCGCCGCGGTGGGTGGCGGCGCGGTCGCCCTGCCGCCGACGTCGCAAAGCGCCCGCGGGCCGGGGTCACCCGACCGGTGCGGGAGCGGGCGTTCCCGTACTGGCGCGGTGTGGACAAGAAGCTCGGCGACCGGATCGCCACCCGGGTGGAGAGCGCCTGAACCGGCACGACCCGCGCCCACCGGCTTGGTCGGAGGCCGGTGGGCGCGGGTCGTCGTGCGGGTGTGGCGGGCTCGGTCACGGTGCGGCCGGCGCGGCACCCTCGGGGCGCGCCGGGCGGATCAGCGGCAGCGCGACCAGGGTCACCAGAGCGCCCAGGAGTACGCAGAGCGGGGAGTAGAGGGCGGTGTTCCAGTCCTGGAACTCCTCCGCCTGGCCGGAGTTCATGGCGAATCCGCCCAGGCCGCGGGCGAGCAGGCCGAGCGCGAGCGCGCAGATGGCCAGCTTGCGCAGCACGGCCGGGCCGATCGCGCGGATCGCGCCGTACACCATCAGGGTCAGCACCCCTGCGCCGATGAGCACCAGGCCCATCCCCACGGAGGCCGCCGGAGTCACCGTCAGCTCGCCGTCCTTGTTGCCGAGCACCGTCTTGGCCAGTGCCGCGTCGTCCTCGAACGGCCAGGGCGCGAAGGCCCACAGCACATGCAGGGCGCCGATCGCGCCCAGCACGGGCCCCGCGATCCACGCGGCGGCCGACCGGATCCCAGACATCCCCGTATACCCCCTCATTCGTTTTCCGGACGCGCCGGTGCCGGGGGTGCGCGTGTCGGCTCAGGCCGTCACAGGCACCGCGGGACCAGCACCTGAGACGCTACTGGACCGTAGTCCGGCTTCGCCCGGGAACGTCCACGATGTGGCCCGGCTCGCAGTGGGTCACTGGCCCAGGCGCCCGGACTGGGACTGCTGGTCGCCGGGTGCCGGGACGAGGGTGGGCGGCACGCTGGGCAGCGTCGGCCATCCGGACGGCGGCGCCGGCAGGTCCGGGGAGCCGCCCGGCGGGGTGTGAGCACTGCT
>NZ_SRID01000719.1 GCF_004684805.1 Streptomyces palmae | reverse complement strand
CAGCTACACCGTCCGCACCCTGCCCGCCTCCGCCCGCCCCCGACCGGGCACCACCGTCACGCTGACGCCGCGCGCCGACGCCGGCGAGTGGACCCGGCCGGCCCAGGTCCACGCGCTGGCCCGGCACTTCGGCTCGCTGCTGCGCCACCCGGTGACCTTCGACGACGGCACGGGCGGCCCGGGCGCGTCCGTCAACCCCGAACCCGCACCCTGGACGCGTACGTACCCCACGCCGGGAGCCCGCTCCCGGGCGCTGGCCGCGTACGGCGAGGAGGTCTTCGGGTTCACTCCGCTGGACACCATCGAGCTGGACCTGCCGGCCGTCGGACTGAAGGGCATCGCCTGCGTGCTGCCCGAGGCCGTGCCGGCCGGGCGCCGCCACGGCCACCGGGTGCACGTCAAGGGCATGCTGCTGTCCGAGCAGGCCGAGGAGATCCTGCCCGAGTGGGCCTTCTTCGTCCGCTGCGTCGTCGACGCCGAGAGCCTGCGCCCGACGGCCTCCCGCGAGTCCCTGTACGAGGACGACACCCTCGCCGCCGTCCGCGACGCCCTGGCCGAGCGGCTGCGCGCCTGGATCTCCCGGACCGCCGCCAGCGACCCCGAGCTGCTCGGCCGCTTCCTCCAGGCCCACCACCTGGCCGTCAAGTCGCTCGCGGTGCACGACGACGAGATCCTGCGGATGCTGCTGCCCTGGCTGCCGTTCGAGACCACCGACGGGCACACCACCCTCGACGAGTTCGCGCGCACCCACCGCACCGTGCTGGTGACCTCCAGCGTGGAGGAGTTCCGGCAGGTCGCGGCGATCGCCTCGGCCGCCGGCCTCGGCGTCGTCAACGGCGGCTACACCTACGACCGCGAACTGGTCCACCGGCTGCCCGAGATCAGGCCCGAGACCAGCGTCGCCGACCTCGACCCGGCGACCCTCACCGCCCACCTCGACCCCGTCGACCGGGAGACGGAGCTGGCCGCCGCCGCCTACCTCGCCCTGGCCCGCGACGCCCTGGCCGTCTTCGACTGCGATGTCGCGCTGCGCACCTTCCACCCCGCCTCCGCCCCCGCCCTGTC
>NZ_SRID01000718.1 GCF_004684805.1 Streptomyces palmae | reverse complement strand
AAGAGACAGCCCCCTTCCCGCCCGTCTCCCACCACCACCCTCAAACGAATCGCTGCGCTCCGCGCCCACCACCCTCGAACGAAGGCCCCCCGGACTCCCTCCGGGGGGCTCCCCATCGCGCCCGCTTTCCTGGCCGGCCGGCGGGCCTGGCAGTATCGAGGGATGGCTGAACAGATCATCGCCGCCTGCGACGGCGCTTCGAAGGGGAACCCCGGGCCCGCGGCCTGGGCCTGGGTCGTCGCGGAACCGGACGGCAGCGTGGGCCGCTGGGAGGCCGGCCCGCTGGGCACGGCGACCAACAACGTGGCCGAACTCACCGCTCTGCGCGAGCTGTTGGAGGCGACCGACCCGACCGTGCCGATGGAGGTGCGGATGGACTCCCAGTACGCGATGAAGGCGGTCACCACCTGGCTGCCGGGCTGGCGCAAGAAGGGTTGGAAGACCGCGGCGGGGACCCCGGTGGCCAACCGCGATCTGGTGGTGCGCATCGACGAGCTGCTCGGCGGGCGGACGGTGCGCTTCGTCTACGTCCCCGCGCACCAGGTCGACGGCGACCGGTTGAACGATGCCGCGGACCGTGCCGCCAGCCATACCGCCCGCACCCAGCAGCCGGCCGGCAGCTCCCTCGGCTCCGAGCTGCCGCCCCCGGAGGCCGGCGCCCCGGCCGCCCGGCGCACCCGCGGGGCCGGCGCCGCGAGTCGCGGTGGGCGGCCCGCCGGTTCGGGCCGCCCGGGTGGTTCGATCAAGGCGAGGTTCCCCGGCCGGTGCCGCTGCGGCAGGCCGTACGCGAAGGGCGAGAACATCTCCAAGAACCCCGACGGCTGGGGGCACCCCACCTGCGTCGAGGCCGCGCCGGGCGCGTAGGCGGGCTTCACGGACCCCGGGCCCGGGCGGGGGGCGGGACCGGCTCGGGCGAAAGACCTTCCGCGGCCATGCGGCGATCCGGCATCCCGAGAACCCCTTCGCCCCGGTCAGCGGCGTCGGCCGGGGCCGCCGACTGATCGGGCAGCCGGCGCCCACCCGGACGCCGCGGTCGGCACCGCGAGGGGTGGGCGGTCGGGGGCAGGT
>NZ_SRID01000717.1 GCF_004684805.1 Streptomyces palmae | reverse complement strand
GGGGCGGGGGCGGCCTCGGCCTTGGCACCGCTGGGGTTCACGGCCGGAGTCGGGCCGCCCTTGGTCAGGCCGGCCTTGACCGAGCACACCGGCCAGGCGCCCGGGCCCTGGTCGGCCAGGACCTTCTCGGCGACGGCGATCTGCTGGTCCTTGGTGGCCAGGTCGGCGCGCGCCGCGTAGGTCTGGCCGCCGTACGCGTTCCAGGTGGACTGGGTGAACTGGAGGCCGCCGTAGAAGCCGTTGCCCGTGTTGATGTGCCAGTTGCTGGTGCTCTCGCAGGCCGCGACCTTGTCCCAGGTGTCGACGGAGGCGGCGCTGGCGGAGGTGGCGCCGATCAGCGGGAGGGCCACGCCGGCACCGCCCGCGGCGAGCGCGAGCGAGATCTTGGCGATGCGGCCCGGGTTGACGCGAAGATGGCGTCCGCGTGCAGACATAGGGGTGTCCTCTCCTACGCCTGCGAGGTGAGCTGTCGGGTTCGGACAGGAGTTGCCCGGCCGCGTCCTGAACAGCGATCACCTTCGCCGTAACGCGTCTTCACCCCAAGCCGGCCGTGCTGAAGATGCCCGGTCGGCGACTTACCTGGTTCCCCCGCTCCTGCCGCGATGCGTCGTGGTTTCTCCTTCACCGGCGGCAGGATTAGGCGCTCCGGCTTCGGGCTCCCAAGCAATGACTGCTGTGGAGCGGGCGCCACCGTAAGCGGAATATTTTCGCCGCCACAAACCATGTGATCTGCGCCATTGATCCACTTCAAGAATTATGGCGCTTTTATGTCACGCAGCGCTGCGGATCATTCTCTTTCCGAAATGGAGATCTTGCGGAACGGCTCTCGTGCGCAGCGCGCCGTAACCGTTCTGACGGAGGGTGTCCAGAGCGCCACGGAGAGGTCACCAGCTTCCCGTTACATGCGTGACCCTGGTCACTGCTGCCGGTTAAAACGGCATGAGGTGTCAAAAGTCCGATTTGTGCTTCGAGTTGGCGTGGGAGTTGATCTCTGCGCCTCAAATCCCCCCATACCGACCTAAATCGACCCACCGGCTCCCGCGGCCCCGCCAGCCCACCCCACAATCCCT
>NZ_SRID01000716.1 GCF_004684805.1 Streptomyces palmae | reverse complement strand
GCATGCGCGTCAGCGGCCCGCGGGTTCGGGTGGGCGGGCCGCCGGAGCGCACGGCGGGAAGAGCGGACACGGGGTGGTGGCCGTCCGGTCGGGGTGCCCGAGGAACGTGTTCGGTCCAGGGTGGGCCGACCGGGGGTCGGGCCGCTAGATGGCCATGCCGTACACGATCGTGAACAGGGTGCCGAGTGAGCCGATGATGAAGACGCCGGTCAGCCCGGCGACGATCAGGCCCTTGCCCTGTTCGGCGCTGAAGGTGTCGCGCAGGGCGGTGGCGCCGATGCGCTGCTTGGCCGCGCCCCAGATGGCGATGCCGAGGCAGAGCAGGATGGACACGGCCATCACGACCTCGATCATCACCCGGGCTTCGGCGCCTAGGCTGCCGAACGGGCCCCAGTCTGGGGCGATTCCGCCGATGATGGTAGTGATGTCGCCCTTGTCGCCGGCTGCCAGGAACATGTGAACTCACCGCCCCTTGTGGGTTGTTGTCTGAGCATGCCGCATGGCATGAGTCAGCTCTATCTTCGCTGACGATGCCGCCTTCGCATGTCGACTAGGCGGTATTTCTTGCCGGAACTTGCGCGTGTTGTGGGCCACCCTCCGCGAACGGGGCGTCGGGTGGGTGAGCGGAAGGCGGGGTCGTCACTGTGTGTACCACGATGCGTGACGCAGGGCAATGGAGCCTGGGCGAGGGGAGGGTCAGGCGGAGTGCGGGGGCGCTTCGGCGGTCGGTTCCTCGGCGAAATCGTCGAACTCGCCCGCCTTCACGCCCTTCAGGAAGGCGTCCCACTTGGCCTGGGTGGTGATGACGACGGTGTCCGGGTCGCTGCTCTCCCGCATGTAGATCCGGCCGTCCGGGCCGGCGGCGACCTCCAGGTAGGGCAGGTCCTCTTCGCCGTCCTCGGGTTCGGCGCGCTGCCAGTCGAGCTCGGTCATGGCGTCCTCGGTGGTGTCGGAGGGGTGTTCACGGGTTGTGGACTCTACGCGGCCGACCGGGGTTTGGCGGGCCGGAAGGGTATGTGTGGCTCGGGTGGGAGGGGTGTCGACGGTGGCTCAGGGGATTGGTCGAGGTGGGGTG
>NZ_SRID01000074.1 GCF_004684805.1 Streptomyces palmae | reverse complement strand
TCCCCGGCCCGCCCCCCACCGGGGCGGGCCCCGTCATACCCCTTGGCAGGCCCAGGAGGAGCACCCTGGACCGGCCGTAGGGGCCGCGCCCCTCGGCAGGCCGGGCGGAGGTGCGCGCTCGGTGGGCCGCTTCGGGCACCTCCTCGGCAGGACGTGGAGGCGCGCCCGCCACAGACCGCGGAGGCACCCCCTCGCGGATTGCGGACGGGAACTGACCTCAATCGGCTCTAGCGTGGGGTGATGACCAACGCACCGGTTCTCACCCTTCGGCAGCTCAACCGTGCCACCCTCGACCGCCAGTTGCTGCTGCGCCGAGCCCGACTGTCGGTGCTGGACGCGGTGGAGCACCTGGTGGGGCTTCAGGCGCAGGCGGTCACACCGCCCTACGAGGCGCTCGCCGCGCGGCTGGCCGACTTCGGCCCGCAGGCGCTGTCCGAGCCCCTCGCCGCACGCCAGGTGGTGCGGATCCCGCTGATGCGCTCCACCATCCACCTGGTCAGCGCCCGGGACTGCGTGACGCTGCGCCCCCTGGTGCAGCCGGTGCTGTACCGCGGGTTCCAGGGCAACCAGGGCAAGCGGCTGGCCGGAGTGGACCTGGCGCGGCTGGCGGAGGCGTCCCGGGAACTGGTCGAGGAGCGGCCGCTCACCTTCAAGGCGCTGGGCGAGGCGCTGCGCCCGCACTGGCCGGACCGGGCGGGCGGCGACCTGGCCATGGCGGCCCGTACCGTCCTGCCGCTGGTGCAGGTGACCCCGCGCGGGCTGTGGGGGCGCAGCGGGCCTATCGCGCACACCACGGTCGAGGCGTGGCTGGGCCGGCCGCTGGAGGCGGAGCCGGACCTGTCCCGGATGATCCTGCGCTATCTGGCGGCCTTCGGCCCGGCCTCGGTACGGGACCTCCAGACCTGGTGCGGGCTGACCGGGCTGCGTGAGCCGGTCGAGGCACTGCGGCCCCGCCTGCTGAGCTTCCGGGACGAGGGCGGGGTGGAACTGTTCGACCTGCCCGAGGCGCCGCGCCCGGACCCGGACACCCCGGCCCCGCCGCGCTTCCTCCCGCAGTACGACAATGTGCTGCTCTCGCACGCGGAGCGCGGCAGGATCGTCAGCGCGGCCGACCGGGGCCGGATCTGGCAGGTCAACCAGGCGTACCGCACCTTTCTCGTCGACGGCTTCGTCCGGGGCACCTGGCGGATCGAGAGCGGCTCCGGGACCGCCACCCTGCTGGTGCGGCCCTTCTCACCACTGGGCCGCGCCGACCGTGCGGCGCTGGAGGACGAGGCCCGCGGCGTGCTGTCGATGGCCGCCCCGGAGGCCGCCCATGACCTGCGCTATGTGTCCGACTGAGCCGACCCGCGCGCCCGCCGCTACGGCAGGAGCCCCGCGCGCCGGGCCTCGACCACCGCCTGGAGCCTGGTGTGGGCGCCCAGTTTCCGCATGGAGGAGCGCAGATAGCTCTTGACCGTCTCCGGCCGCAGGCCCAGCCGTTCGGCGGCCACCGCGTTGGTCGCGCCCAGGGCCACGCAGGCCAGCACGTCCACCTCGCGCGGTGACAGCTCCACCGGGCACCGCTCAGGGGGCCGGCCGGGGTGCCGCGGAGACGAGGAGGCGCGGGCGAGCCTGCGGCAGGCGGCCAGGATCTCCTCGCGCAGCAGCGGATCGGTCACCCGCCCGGCCAGCGCCCGCAGATCCACATGCGCCTCGCGGACCTCCTCCCACAGGGCCGGATCCGCCTCCGTGGGCTGCTGCGCCACCGACAGCAGGCGCTGCGCTTCGTCGTGCACCGCCAGCGACTGCTCCAGCTCGCGGGCCGCCTCCACCGCCGCGGCCAGCGGCCGGTCGCCCAGCGCCAGCGGCTCCCGCAGCGCCCCGTACAGCACGCCGCGCACCCGGCGCCGCACCACGACCGGCACCGCCAGGACCGAGCGCAGGCCCTCGGCCTCCACCGCGGCGTCGTACTCGTGGCTGATGGCCCGGGAGGCGCGGTAGTCGGCGACGGACATCGGGCGGGAGGTGCTGGCCGCCTTGCCGCCCAGCCCGTTCCCCGCCGAGATGGCCAGGCCGTGCAGGGAGCGGCTGGTGGTGCCGCTGAGCGCGGAGATGTGGAACTGCCGCGCCCCGGTGAACAGACCGCCGAACGCCACCGGCAGCGCGCCGGACCGCCGCAGCCGCAGCAGAGCCGTCTGGAGATCGACGGCTGCGGCCGAATGCGCCACGGCACCTCCCGAAAATGACCCGGTACCCCCGTCCGGGGGTGGTGAGACTCATATCACGCGTCCACGATGCTAGCCAGCGGTACGGCACTGAGGAGGACATGTGACAGCGATGAGTCCGACCGAGGAGTTCCGGGCGGCCCGGGACTTCCTGCTGGAGCAGCGTACGGACTACGCGGCGGCCCGCGCGGGGTTCCGCTGGCCCCGTCCGGAGACCTTCAACTGGGCGCTGGACTGGTTCGACCCGATGGCCGAGGGCAACAGCCGTACCGCTTTGCACATCGTCGAGGAGGACGGGGCCGAGACCCGGCTGAGCTTCGCCGAGCTGCGCACCCGCTCGGACCGGGTGGCGAACTGGCTGCGGGCCCGCGGGGTCGGGGCCGGCGACCGCGTGGTGGTCATGCTCGGCAACCAGGCCGAGCTGTGGGAGACCGCGCTGGCGGCGATGAAGCTGCGCGCGGTCGTCATCCCGGCCACGCCGCTGCTCGGGCCGATCGACCTGGCCGACCGGGTGGAGCGCGGCGGGGCCCGGCACGTGCTGGTGCGGACCGCCGACACCGGGAAGTTCGCCGAGGTGCCGGGCGACTACACCCGGATCGCGGTGGGCGAGGGCGTGCCGGAGGGCTGGCTGGACTACGCGGACGCGCACGCCGACCCCGAGGCGCGGGGTCCGTTCGAGCCGGACGGCCCCACCCGGGCCACCGATCCGCTGATGCTCTACTTCACCTCCGGCACCACCGCCCAGCCCAAGCTGGTCGAGCACACCCACACCTCGTACCCGATCGGGCACCTGGCCACCATGTACTGGATCGGGCTCAAGCCGGGCGACGTCCACCTCAACATCTCCTCCCCGGGCTGGGCCAAGCACGCCTGGTCCAACCTCTTCGCGCCGTGGAACGCGGAGGCGACCGTCTTCATCCACAACTACAGCCGGTTCGACGCGGCCCGGCTGATGGCCGAGATGGACCGCGCGGGCGTCACCAGCTTCTGCGCGCCGCCCACCGTGTGGCGCATGCTCATCCAGGCCGACCTGAGCCAGCTGCGCACCCCGCCGCGTGAGGTGGTCGCGGCCGGGGAACCGCTCAACCCCGAGGTGATCGAGGCCGTACGGCGGGCCTGGGGGGTCACCATCCGGGACGGCTTCGGGCAGACCGAGACGGCCGTGCAGGTCGCCAACACCCCCGGTCAGCAGCTCAAGCCGGGCTCCATGGGCCGCCCCACGCCCGGCTTCACCATTGCCCTGCTGGACCCGGTGACCGGCGCCCCGGGGGAGGAGGGAGAGATCAGCGTCGACCTCTCGGACCGCCCGGTCGGCCTGATGGCCGGCTACGCCGGAAACCCCGAGCGCACCGCCGAGGTCATGGCGGACGGCTACTACCGCACCGGGGACATCGGCTCCCGGGACGCCGACGGGTACATCACCTACATCGGCCGCGCCGACGACGTGTTCAAGGCCTCCGACTACAAGATCTCGCCGTTCGAGCTGGAGAGCGCGCTGCTGGAGCACGAGGCGGTCGCCGAGGCCGCGGTGGTGCCGGCACCCGATCCGCTGCGGCTGGCGGTACCCAAGGCCTATGTGGTGCTGGCGGCGGGCTGGGAGCCCGGCCCGGAGACCGCCAAGGCGATCTTCGCCCACTCCCGGGAGGTCCTCGCGCCCTACAAGCGCATCCGCCGGCTGGAGTTCGCCGAGCTGCCCAAGACCGTGTCCGGCAAGATCCGCCGCATCGAACTGCGCGAGCGGACCGCGCAGGGCGGCGGCACCGAGTTCCACGAGGGGGACGTATGACCGGCGCCTTCAGGGACGTACCGGAGCTGTCCTACGCCAGTGGGACGGGCGAGACGCCGCTGCTCGGCGACACCATCGGCGCCAACCTGGCCCGCACCGTCCGGCGGTTCGGCGACCGCGAGGCGCTGGTGGAGGTGGCCAGCGGACGGCGCTGGACCTACGCGGAGTTCGGGCAGGCCGTCGAGGAGGTGGCCCTGGGACTGCTCGCGAAGGGGGTCGGCAAGGGCGACCGGGTCGGCATCTGGGCCGTCAACTGCGCCGAGTGGGTCCTGGTGCAGTACGCCACCGCCCGGATCGGCGCGATCATGGTGAACATCAACCCCGCCTACCGGATCCACGAGCTGAGCTTCGTCCTCCAACAGGCGAAGATCTCGGTGCTGGTCGCCTCGATCCAGCACAAGACCAGCGACTACCGGGGCATGGTGCGGCAGGTGCGCCCCGACTGCCCGCTGCTGCGCGAGGTGATCCACATCGGCGACCCGAGCTGGGACGCGCTGGTCGCCGCCGCGGCCGGGGTGGACCCGGAGCTGCTGGCCGAGCGGGAGGCGCAGCTGTCCTGCGACGACCCGATCAACATCCAGTACACCTCGGGCACCACCGGCTTCCCCAAGGGCGCCACCCTCTCCCACCACAACATCCTCAACAACGGCTACTTCGTGGGGGAGACGATCCACTACACGGAACGCGACCGGGTCTGCGTCCCGGTGCCGTTCTATCACTGCTTCGGCATGGTCATGGCCAACCTCGCGGCCACCAGCCACGGTGCCTGCCTGGTCATCCCGGCGCCCTCCTTCGAGCCGGTGGCCACCCTCAGCGCCGTGGAGCGCGAACGCTGCACCTCGCTCTACGGGGTGCCCACCATGTTCATCGCCGAACTCAACCTCCCCGACTTCGCCACCTACGACCTGTCCACGCTGCGCACCGGGATCATGGCCGGATCCCCGTGCCCGGTGGAGGTGATGAAGCGGGTGGTCTCCGAGATGCACATGGCCGAGGTGTCCATCTGCTACGGGATGACCGAGACCTCCCCGGTCTCCACCCAGACCCGCCGCGACGACGATCTGGAGCGCCGCACCGGCACCGTGGGCCGGGTGCTGCCGCACATCGAGGTCAAGGTGGTGGACCCGGCGACCGGGGCGACCGTGCCCCGCGGCACCAGCGGCGAACTGTGCACCCGCGGCTACTCGGTGATGCTCGGCTACTGGGACGAGCCCGAGCGCACCGCGGAGGCCATCGACAGCGCCCGCTGGATGCACACCGGCGACCTCGCGGTGATGCGGGAGGACGGCTACGTCCAGATCGTCGGGCGGATCAAGGACATGATCATCAGGGGCGGGGAGAACGTCTACCCCAGGGAGATCGAGGAGTTCCTCTACACCCACCCCAAGATCGCCGATGTGCAGGTGGTCGGCGTTCCGGACGAGAGGTACGGCGAGGAGATCCTGGCCTGCGTCATCCTGCGGGACGAGGCCGACCCGCTCGACCACGAGGAACTGGTGCGCTACTGCAGCGGCCGGCTGGCGCACTTCAAGGTGCCGCGGTACCTGCGGCTGATGGACAGCTTCCCGATGACGGTCAGCGGAAAGGTGCGCAAGGTGGAACTGCGGGAGGAGGGCGCCCGCTCACTGGCCCCGTAGGTCCTGTCCGCCCCCGGTGACTGCGTGCCCTGGACGCGGGCCTCCCCGGGCCGGCAGGCCCGCGGAGGCCCCCGCCATGGGCCACGGAGCGCGTGGCGGGGCGGGCGGTATCTCCCGGTGGGGGCCCGTACGTTTCCGGGGCAGGCGAGGGCGATCGGGCGGCGTCGGGCCCGCACCTCGGCGGCTCGCGGCCCCCGGTCACGCACCGCGGCTCCAGGCGTCGACCGTGGCGGCGGCCCAGGCCCTGACGCGCTCCGCGAACCCCTCGGCGGGGAACGTCCCGTCGACGGCCACATCCTCGATCGTGCAGGAGAAACGGGACGGCGGCGCGTACCCGTGCGGCATTTCCGGGCCGCGGACGACCGGTGACGGCGCGCCCCCGACCCGATGGGAGTTGGCCCGGCGAGCCCGACCGACGAGTGGGTTCACCGCGTCCAGGCCGCCCGCCAGGTAGGCGTGCAGGAGGGCCCAGGCCATCGCCCCACCGTCGGCGGGAAGCCGACCGGGATGCTGGAGCAGGAAGCAGGAGACCGAGACACCGTGCAGCGGCCCCCACGGTGGCTGCCGCGCGTGGTCCCGTGCGAGCAGCTCCTGGAACAGCTCGCCGCAGGAGCGCGGGGCCGCGGGCACACCGCACTCCCCGCAGGAGTCCGAGGATGCCATGCAGTCTCCCCTGATCGTCGGAATCGCGGCGAGGGCCTCCAACCGGTGTTCTACTCCTTCCGCTCCGGCGGCCCCAGCCGGATCAGGTCGTCCGCCGCGTCGTTGACCGGCTGCGGGGTGCCGGTGAGGTCCATGACGAACAGCGGGATCCCTAGCTCGTCGGCGCGGTGGCGGGCGTCCCGGGCGTAGCCGGCCAGGGAGAAGAAGACCGCGGTGACCGACTCGTTGAGCCCGGTCAGCCACAGGCACTCCACCTCCCGCACGGTGGTCGGGTGGGTGGTGGGGTCCACCTGGGCCACCACGCCCGGGCCGCGCAGATCGGCGCCGGCCGTCGCCCGGTTCTCCGGCGGGCGCAGCCCCTGGAAGCCGAGCCAGCGCAGATAGTGCGCGGCGGCGTTGACCGCGTCCCGCGCGGTGCGGATGGTCACCGGGCGGAAGGCGGGGCGCGCGGGCCCGGATCCGGCGGCACCGCCGTCGCCCGGTCCGGTGGCCGGCCGCCCGGGCGGCTCGGCGGGCGCCTCGACCACCGGGATCCGGATCACCGTGCCGCAGGGGCAGTCCAGTTCGGGCCAGGGCCAGTGGTCGCGCCGGTCGCAACTGGCGCAGTCCACCACGGCCCAGCAGTCCTCCCAGGTGCGGTGCGCCATCGCACAGGGATCCCGGTCGGCGGCGATGGGCAGGCTGACCGGGGCCCCGCAGGCACAGGAGAACGTGGGCGGGGTGAACGACTGCTCGTGGCGGCAGGCGGGGCAGCGCACCGGCACGCTCTTGGACATCTGCGGCTCCTGCTGCGTTCATGACGGCCTCCCGGGCACCGGCCCGGGAGTTCTGCCCTGCCATGCTCCCGGACGCGGACCGCCCCGGTCCGGCGAACGCCGAATGTGCGTGGCGCCACCTCCGCGGTTTTCGCCTCGTACGGTCATCGGGCCGCCGCCAGGGGCTGCCGCGGGCACGGCGGCGCGGGTTAGGTTGACCGGGTGAGATTGAGGGTTGAGTTCACGACCGAACCGTTCGACCTCGACGAGGCGCCCCCGCACGCCCTGGTGGCCCGCGAGGTGGTGCAGACCGCCCCGCTGGACTCGGTGGACGTGGGGCCGTTCGGCAACACCGCCGAGGGCCGCGCCGAGGAGGTGCTGGCCGCCGTGGACGCACTGCTGCGCAAGACCCTCCAGGCGGGTGCCACCCGGGTGTCGCTCCAGGTCAACCTGGTCGAGGAGGGGGAGGGGTGACCGCCTTCGCCGACCATCCCCTCGCCCGCGCGGTCCAGCCGCTGGTCGACGCCATGGGGGGCCGGCTGGTCGCCCCCGACCGGGCCGCGGAGGACGATGTGGTGCTCTCCTGGGAGGGGCGGGAGGTGGTGGCGGTACGGCTGCCGCACCTGTCCGACTCGCTCGACCACATCCTGGCCGAGCTGGAGCGCCGCCACGGGATGCCGCTGTCCCGGCTGGACCGCAGGACCAAGCAGTCCGTGGTGCGGAACCTGGAGCAGCGCGGCGCCTTCTCGGTGCGCCACGGGGTGGAGACCGTGGCCGGCGCGCTGGGGGTGTCCCGGTTCACCGTCTACAACTACCTGAACCGGGAGAGCGCCAAGGGCGCCGAATGACCCGTGGCGGCGCGGTGGCGCGATGCGGCCGGGCCCGGCACGAAGTTCTCAACAATCTGTTGACGTCCCGTGGTGGGGCTCCTAGCTTGCCGGTGTGACCTCCAGCGCGAGGCCGGGCCTGATCCGGCTGAACACCGCAGACGAGTCCGGGGCGACCGAGCTGCTGCGCGAGGTGTGCGCCAGCCGGTCATGGGCCGCCGCCGTGGCGAGCGGCCGCCCCTACGCCGATCCCGAGGCGCTGTACACGGCGAGCGATACCGCCATGGCGGCACTCACCCCCGCCGACCTCGACGAGGCGGTGGCCGGGCACCCGCCGATCGGGCGACCCGCGCCGGGTGACCGCGCCTCGGCGCGGGAGCAGAGCGGAGTGCGGGAGGCCGAGCGCATGGAGCTGCTCGAACTGGGCCTCGCCTACCAGGACCGGCACGGACACACCTTCCTGATCTGCGCCACCGGGCGCACCGGCGAGGAGATGCTCGCCGCGCTCCGGGAGCGGATCGGCAACGACCCGGACACCGAGCGCGAGATCGTCCGCACCGAACTGGGCAGAATCAACCGCATTCGGCTGACCCGGCTCGTAGAGGGAGACCTGTGATGACGCACCCGGCCACCGCCGCCGCGCCCGCCTCGGTGTCCACGCACATCCTGGACACCAGCCTCGGCCGTCCGGCGGCGGGCGTGCCGGTGCGGCTGTCCGCCCGCGCCACCGCCCGGGACGCCTGGCAGGAACTCGGCGGCGCGACCACCGACGCCGACGGGCGCTGCAAGGAACTGCCGGCCCTGCCGGCGGGCACCACCGGGGTGCGGCTGCGCTTCGAGGTCGAGCCGTACCTGGGGAGCCGCGCACACGGCACCACCCGGCCGGCCGAAGCGCGGCAGGACGCCCCCGGCGACACGGACAGCGGCGCGTTCTTCCCCGAGGTGACGGTGGCCTTCACCGTCGCCCCCGGCGAGCACTACCACGTACCGCTGCTGCTCAACCCGTTCGGATACTCCGTTTACCGAGGGAGTTAGCAGACATGACGGCCCACTCCGACCACCCCCGCCCCGCGGTCCTCGGCCAGAACCAGTACGGCAAGGAGGAGTGCCGCGTCGTGCGGATCACGCGGGACGGCGACACCCACCACGTCAAGGACCTCAGCGTCTCGGTCGCCCTCCGCGGCGACATGGACGAGGTCCACCTGTCCGGCTCCAACGCCACCGTGCTGCCGACCGACACCACCAAGAACACCGTGTTCGCCTTCGCCAAGGAGTACGGCGTCGAGTCGGCCGAGCAGTTCGGCATCCATCTGGCCCGGCACTTCGTCACCAGCCAACCGGCCATCCACCGGGCCCGGATCCGTGTCGAGGAGTACGCCTGGGAGCGCATCGCGAGCGCCGGGACCGCCTCGGGGGCGGATGGCGCGGAGGGGACCGGGCACTCCTTCGTCCGCAAGGGCCAGGAGGTGCGCACCGCCCAGATCACCTACGACGGCTCCTCCTGGGAGGTGGTCTCCGGCCTGAAGGACCTGGTGGTGATGAACTCCACCGGCTCGGAGTTCCAGGGCTTCGCCAAGGACCGGTACACCACCCTCCAGGAGACCCGCGACCGGATCCTGGCCACCGAGGTCGCGGCCCGGTGGCGGTACTCCTGGTCCGGCGGCGAGGAGCCGCCACCCCAATGGGACCTGTCCTACCGGCAGGCCAGGGAGCACATCCTGCGGGCCTTCGCGGAGACCTACTCCCGCTCGCTCCAGCAGACGCTGTACCAGATGGGTTCGCGCGTCATCGAGCACCGCCCCGAGATCGAGGAGATCCGCTTCTCGCTGCCGAACAAGCACCACTTCCTGGTGGACCTGGAGCCCTTCGGCCTGGGCAACGACAACGAGGTCTACTTCGCCGCCGACCGGCCCTACGGCCTGATCGAGGCCACCATGCTGCGGGACGGAGCCGAACCCCGGATCCCGGCCGATCCGGCCACCCTGTAGAACTGCACACCGGGCCCTGGCGGCCCATCCCCGACGCGGGCGCCGGCGTCACTCCCAGGGGACGAGCGGGGGCATCTGCGCAGCCTCAAGCAGTACCGCGGGTCCGGTCGTCACCCCGCTCGACCTCCCGGACCCGCGGAACCACCGGGAAAGAACGAGGACATCCCATGGCAGCTTCGCGCATCGTCATCGAGAACTGCGCCATCGCCACCGTGGACGCCGACGACACCGAGTACCCCTCGGGCCATGTCGTCGTCGCGGGCAACCGCATCGAATCGGTGGGGGCCGGGCCGGCCCCCCGGGACCTGGCCGATGTGGCCCGCCGCATCGACGGCACCGGCCACCTGGCCACCCCCGGCCTGGTCAACACCCACCACCACTTCTACCAGTGGATCACCCGCGGCCTGGCCCAGGACGCCAACCTGTTCGACTGGCTGGTCGCGCTCTACCCGACCTGGTCCCGGATCGACGAGCGGATGGTGCACGCGGCGGCGCAGGGCTCGCTGGCCATGATGGCCCGCGGCGGGGTCACCACCGCCATGGACCACCACTACGTCTACCCCAAGGGCTCCGGCGACCTGTCCGGCACCATCATCGGGGCCGCCGCCGAGATGGGCGTCCGGTTCACCCTGGCGCGCGGCTCCATGGACCGCGGCGCCAGTGACGGCGGACTGCCGCCGGACTTCGCGGTGGAGACCCTGGAGGGCGCGCTGGCCGCCACCGAGCAGACCGTCGACCACCACCACGACCCGTCCTTCGACGCCATGACCCAGGTGGCGGTCGCCCCCTGCTCGCCGTTCTCGATCTCCACCGAACTGCTGCGGCAGGGCGCCGAACTCGCCCGCCGCAAGGGCGTCCGACTCCACACCCACGGCTCGGAGACCGTCGAGGAGGAGAAGTTCTGCCATGAACTCTTCGGCATGGGCCCCACCGACTACTTCGAGTCCACCGGCTGGCTGGGCGAGGACGTCTGGATGGCGCACTGCGTCCACATGAACGACTCCGACATCGCCGCCTTCGCCCGCACCGGCACCGGCGTGGCGCACTGCCCCTCCTCCAACGCCCGGCTGGCGGCCGGCATCGCCCGGGTCCCGGACATGCTCGCCGCCGGAGTGCCGGTGGGCCTCGGCGTGGACGGCACCGCCTCCAACGAGTCCGGGGAACTCCACACCGAGTTGCGCAACGCGCTGCTCATCAACCGGCTCGGCAGCCACCGGGAGCGGGCCCTCACCGTCCGCCAGGCGCTGCGGCTGGGCACCCACGGCGGCGCCCGGGTGCTCGGCCGCGCCGAGCAGATCGGCTCCCTGGAGCCCGGGAAACTCGCCGACCTGGTGCTGTGGAAGCTGGACGGCATCGGCCACGCCTCCATCGCCGACCCGGTGGCGGCCCTGGTCCTGGGCCCCGCCGCCCCGGTCACCCTCTCCCTGGTCAACGGCGAGCCCGTGGTCGAGGACGGCCGTCTGACCACCGTCGACGAGGAGACCATCGCCCGCCGCACCCGGGACGAGGCACGGCGCCTCGCTCGCATCGCCGCCATGGGCTGATCGGCCCCGTGCGGGCCCGGGACGCCGCCCCGGGCCCGCACCGGCCGCGAACGCGCCGTCGACCGGTCAGTCGAGCAGCTCGTAGGCCGGAAGGGTCAGGAAGTCCACGTACTCCTCGTCCAGCGCCACCTTCAGCAGCAGGTCGTGCGCCTGCTGCCAGTGGCCCGCGGCGAACGCCTGCTCGCCGATCTCGGCCCGGACGGCGGCCAGCTCCTCGGCGGCCACGGTACGGACCAGCTCCGCGGTGACCGGCACGGTCCGCCCCTGGTGCTCCAGCTCCACCCCGGCGTTGATCCACTGCCAGATCTGCGAGCGGGAGATCTCGGCGGTCGCGGCGTCCTCCATCAGGTTGAAGATGGCCACCGCGCCCAGCCCGCCCAGCCACGCCTCGATGTAGCGGACACCGACCTGGACCGCGTTGCGCAGCCCCTCGAAGCTGGGCCGGGCGTCCAGCGAGCCGATGTCGATCAGCTCGGCGGCGGTGACCCGGACGTCCTCGCGCAGCCGGTCCTTCTGGTGCGGCCGGTCGCCCAGCACCGCGTCGAAGGCGGCCAGGGCGACGGGCACCAGGTCCGGGTGGGCCACCCAGGAGCCGTCGAAGCCGTCCTTCGCCTCCCGGTCCTTGTCGGCCCGGACCTTTTCCAGGGCGGCCTTGTTGACCTCGGGATCCCTGCGGGAGGGGATGAACGCGGCCATCCCGCCGATCGCGTGCGCCCCGCGCCGGTGGCAGGTGCGCACCAGCAGCTCGGTGTAGGCGCGCATGAAGGGGGCGGTCATGGTCACCGCGTTGCGGTCGGGGAGCACGAACGCGGCGCCGGCGTCGCGGAAGTTCTTCACGAGGGAGAAGAGGTAGTCCCAGCGGCCGGCGTTCAGCCCGGAGGCGTGGTCGCGCAGCTCGTAGAGGATCTCCTCCATCTCATAGGCCGCGGTGATGGTCTCGATGAGCACGGTGGCCCGCACCGTGCCCCGCGGGATGCCCAGCCGGTCCTGCGCGAAGACGAAGACCTCGTTCCACAGCCGCGCCTCCAGGTGCGACTCGGTCTTGGGCAGATAGAAGTACGGGCCCTTGCCGAGCTCCATCAGCGGCCGCGCGTTGTGGAAGAAGTACAGCCCGAAGTCGACCAGGGCGCCGGGCATCGGACGTCCGTCCACCCGCAGGTGGCGCTCCGCCAGGTGCCAGCCGCGCGGGCGCACCACCACGGTCGCCAGCTCCTCGGCCGGCCGCAGGGCGTAACTCTTCCCCCGCGGGGTGGTGAAGTCGATCCGCCGCTCCCGGGCGTCGATCAGGTTGAGCTGGCCATGGATCACGTTCTCCCAGGTGGGAGCGGAGGCGTCCTCGAAGTCGGCGAGCCAGACCCGGGCCCCGGAGTTGAGCGCGTTGACGGTCATCTTGCGGTCGGTGGGGCCGGTGATCTCCACCCGCCGGTCGTTCAGCGCGGGCGGAGCGGGGGCCACCCGCCAGCTGTCGTCCGCTCGGATGTGCGCCGTCTCGGGGAGGAAGTCCAGGGTGCCGGTACGGGCGATCTCGGCGCGCCGCTCGGCACGGCGGGCGAGCAGTTCGTCCCGGCGCGGGGTGAAGCGCCGGTGCAGCTCGGCCAGGAAGGCGAGGGCCTCGGGGGTCAGCACCTCGCCCTGGCGCTCCAGCGGTTCGGCCTCCACGACGGCCGGCGGAACCGGCGTCGGTGCGGACATGGGCACTCACTCCTTCGGTGAGGGCGGCAGGCCGCCGCCGCCTCCCGGGCGGTCGCCGGCGCCGTCCGAGGCTCAGGGGTGCTTCTCGCCAGTGGAGAATAAGTTCCTCATGGTGGAAGTTCAATGGCGCGGTGCGGTGGGCCCTCCGGACGGATGGTGACGGTGTGCCGGTGGTGACGCCTTTGCCGTCCGAGTGGATGGTGGCGGTGCGTCGGTGGTGACGCCTCTGCCGTAGGGGAGGGCTGGGGCGGTACGCCGGTGGTGAAGGCGCCCTCGCCCTCGGGGCGGACGGTGACGGGACGCCGGTGGTGCGGGCCCTTGCCGTACGGGCGGATGGCGGCTGTGCGTCGGCGCCGCCGGGCCCCGCCGTCCGCGTGGAGGACGGCGCGCCGGTGTCGACGTCCCTCCTCCGTATGGGTGACCGCGCAGTGGCGCGGTGCCGCCGGCCGGACCCGGCGGGGCCCTCACTCCAGGAGCGCCAGGTCCTGGGGGGTGTCGATGTCGTCCGGGGCCGCGATGTCGGCGCACTCCACCAGGCGCAGCCGGGAGCGGTGGGCGCGCAGGAAGTCGCGGGCCCCCCGGTCGCCCTCCGCGTCCGCCGCGACCTCGGCCCACAACCCCCGCCCGAACAGCACCGGATGCCCGCGCTCCCCGCCGTACGAGGCCGCCACCAGCTCCGCCCCCGACCGGTGCGCGGCCAGCAGCCGGGCCACCACCCGCGGACCGATCCGCGGCTGGTCCACCAGCATCACCAGCGCCGCCGCCGCGTCCGTGCCCTCCAGCGCGGCGAGCCCGGCGCGGAGCGAGGACCCCATGCCCGAGGCCCAGTCGGGGTTCTCGACCACCCGGCACCCCGTCAGCTCGGCGCGCTCCCGCACCCGCCCCGCCGCCGCGCCCAGCACCACCTGCACCGGGGCGCAGCCGCCCGCCCGCAGCGCCGCCACCGCCCGCTCCACCAGGGGGCGCCCCCGATAGGGCAGCAGGGCCTTGGGGCGTCCGCCCAGCCGCCGTCCGCCGCCGGCCGCCAGCAGCAGCCCGGCCACCGCCGGCCGGTCCGCGGCCGCCTCCCCACCGCTCCCGTCCCGCACCGTTCCTGCCATAGGCCCTGGCCTTCCTCTCCGTGACGCGGTCCGCCCCCGCACTCCTCCCGGACCCTCGGGGGGCGCGCGGCCGCGACGCCTGACACCGCCGGGAGGCATGCCCTTGGACCTCGCCGTTTCCGGTCCCGGCGGGGCCTGGACACCCTCACCGGCAGAAATGGGGCGCGCGGGGGGCGCGCATGGGTCATTGTGAAGTAAAGCGGAGACCTGAATTTCGCACTCCGTGTAGCGCGGCGTGTGCGGAGTGGCGTTAACTGAACCGCGTGGCCGCTCGCGACCCGCTGGGCGCGGAGCAGGCCCATGATGCAGGGCGAGGGACTTGCGCAAGGGCGCGCAAGGGGGAGAGGCGTGTGTTGTCCGACGAGCGTCAGGGACTCGGGCGGCTGCCCGGGGTCCATGTGATGGAGGGCGCGGTCCCGGTGAGGACCGGCGCCATCGGGGCCGGCGGGGACCCCCGAGCCGGAGAGCTGGGGTCGGCCGTGGCCCGGTTGCGCCGGGAACTCGCCGTCCATCCCGCGGATTTACCCGAGCGCGCGATCGCCGAGGACGAGCTCGCCGCGCTGGCCGCGATGGCCGCCTCCGGCACTCCGGAGCCGCCCCGGCTGCGCTACTCACTGCTGGTCATCGCGGGCGCCATCGGCTCGGTGAGCGCGCTGGCCCTGGCCCTCGGCGCGGTGCGGCGGGCGATCGACCTGTTCGGCGAACTGCCGCCGGGCCGCGGCCGGGACTGAGCACCGGACCGCGTGACGGCCCCGACGGGGGTCGCGAAAGGCCGGGAGGCGGCAGGTCAGCCGGTGCCGGTGTCCGCCAGGGTGGCCGACAGCCGCGCCGCGACCTCCTTGAGCACCGGAACGATCTCCCCGGTCGCCTCCTCGGTGACCCGCCCGGCGGGCCCCGAGATGGAGATGGCGGCGCGGGTGGGCGAGTCGGGCACCGGCACGGCCAGGCAGCGCACCCCCATCTCCTGCTCGTTGTCGTCCATCGCGTAGCCCAGCTCGCGCACCTGCTCCAGGGCGGCCAGGAACTCGTCCGGCGAGGTGATGGTCCTCGGGGTCACGGCCGGCATTCCGGTACGGGCCAGCAGGGCGCGTACCTCCTCGGCCGGGGCGTGGGCCAGCAGCGCCTTGCCGACGCCGGTGGTGTGCGGCAGCACCCGGCGGCCGACCTCGGTGAACATCCGCATCGAGTGCCGCGAGGGCACCTGGGCGACATAGACCACCTCGTCGCCGTCGAGCAGTGCCATGTTGGCGGTCTCGCCGGTCGCCTCCACCAGCCGCGCCAGGTGCGGCCGGGCCCAGGTGCCCAGCAGTCGGGAGGCGCTCTCCCCGAGCCGGATCAGCCGGGGGCCGAGCGCATACCGCCGGTTGGCCTGCTGCCGTACACAGCCGCAGGTCACCAGGGTGCGCATCAGCCGGTGGATGGTCGGCAGGGGGAGCCCGCTGCTGGTGGAGAGTTCGCTCAGCCCCACCTCGCCGCCGGCGTCGGCCATTCGCTCCAGCAGGTCGAAGGCGCGCTCCAGCGACTGGACGCCGCCAGAGCTGCTGGCGGTCTTGGGCTCGGCGGACGGCGGCACAGCGCGTTCCTTTCGGGGCGGATGGGGTCAGCCGCGCGGGGCACCCGGCCGACCGGCATCGGCAGCCTACCCGTCTCCCGGTGCTCCCCACACCGGCATGGCCAGGCTGTTGTGGCCGGTCACAGGCGCTTTGCGAGGTGCGGGCGGGGTCGTGGGAGCGGGCCCGGACGACCGTCGATGCCTCACCACCCGTTCCGCAGCGCGGAGGTCGCCTTCTGGTGCACGGAATCGCCCATGCCGGCGATCCTGCCAGCAGCCACCGACAGTCCTCGGCCGCCTCAGTCGGCGCCAGTCCCGTCGGTGACGGCGTGCGGGGCCGGCTGACCAGGTCGTGGAAGACCTCGATCAGGCCGAAGGAGCGTCCTCCTTCCGGGCCTTGACGCCACCGGTGCCCCGATGAAGACTTCAACAGATCGTTGAAAGGGTGCGGGGTTTCCTGTCCGGCGGGCGATGCGCGGGAGGTCTGGTGGCCGACGTGGGGCTGGTGCTGCGATCGACACGGGTCATCACTTCGAGTGGTGTGCGCGCGGCCTCCGTCGCCGTGGCCGGCGGAAGGATCACCGCGGTCCTTCCCCACCAGGCCCAGCCCCCCGGTGGGGCGCGGTTGGTGGACCTGGGCGACGACGCCCTGCTGCCCGGACTGGTCGACACCCATGTCCATGTGAACGACCCGGGCCGCACCGCCTGGGAGGGCTTCACCTCCGCGACCCGGGCCGCAGCCGCGGGCGGCGTCACCACCCTGATCGACATGCCGCTCAACAGCATCCCGCCCACCACCACAGTCCGGGCCCTGGAAGCCAAGCGGGCCGTGGCCCGCCCCCAGGCCCATGTCGACGTCGGCTTCTGGGGCGGCGCGGTGCCCGGCAACGTCCCCGAGCTGAAACCGCTGCACCAGGCCGGGGTCTTCGGCTTCAAGTGCTTCCTGCTGCCCTCCGGGGTGGACGAGTTCCCGCAGCTCTCCCCGGCCGAACTCGACGCCGCGCTGGCCGAGATCGCCGATCTCGGCGGGCTGCTCGTCGTGCACGCCGAGGACCCCCGGCTGATCGCCGGCGCCGCCGCGCCCAGCGGCCCCCGCTACGCCGACTTCCTTGCCTCCCGCCCGCGCGAAGCCGAGAACCGGGCCATCGCCGGGCTCATCGCACTGGCCCGCAGGCACCGCGCCCGGGTGCACGTACTGCACCTGTCCTCCGCCGAGGCGCTGCCGCTGATCGCCGCGGCCCGCCGGGAGGGCGTACGGATCACCGCCGAGACCTGTCCGCACTTCCTCACCCTCACCGCCGAGGAAGTCCCCGACGGCGCCACCGAGTTCAAGTGCTGCCCGCCCATCCGCGAGGCCGCCAACCGGGACGCGCTGTGGGCCGGGCTCGCCGACACCACCCTGGACTGCGTGGTCTCCGACCACTCCCCGTGCACCGCCGACCTCAAGAGCGCCGACTTCGGGCGGGCCTGGGGCGGCATCGCCTCACTCCAACTCGGACTGCCCGCGGTCTGGACCGAGGCCCGGCGCCGCGGCCACACCCTGGAGGAGGTGGCCCGCTGGATGTCCACCGCCCCCGCCCAACTGGTCGGCCTGCGTACCAAGGGCGCCATCGAGCCGGGCCGGGACGCCGACTTCGCGGTGCTCGCCCCCGAGGAGAGCTTCACCGTGCGCCCCGCCGACCTCCACCACCGCAACCCCGTCACCGCCTACGCCGGGAAGACCCTGTACGGCCTCGTACGCTCCACCTGGCTGCGCGGTACGAAGATCGCCGACCATGGAACCCCCACCGAGCCCACCGGCCGACTCCTCGAAAGGCAGCCCGAGGCATGAGCGCCGCGACACCTTCCTTCACCGGGGCCGCGAAGCCGTACACCGGCGGCGACCCGTACGCCGACTACCGCACCGCCGACCTCCCCTTCACCCACCACGCGGACCTGGCCGACCGCCGGTTGGGCGCGGGCGTGATCGCCGCCAACGACGAGTTCTTCGCCGAGCGGGAGAACCTGCTCGACCCCGAGGCCGCCCGCTTCGACCCGGAGGCCTTCGGACACAAGGGCAAGATCATGGACGGCTGGGAGACCCGCCGCCGCCGCGGCGCCGGCCCGGACACCCCGCACCCCGCCGAGGAGGATCACGACTGGGCGCTGATCCGCCTCGGCGCGCCCGGCGTCATCCGCGGCATCCTCGTGGACACCGCCCACTTCCGCGGCAACCACCCGCAGTCCGTCAGCGTGCAGGCCACCGCGCTGCCCGGCACCCCCTCGCCCGAGGAACTGCTGGCCCCGGAGGTGGCCTGGACGGAACTGGTCCCGCGCACCCCCGTCGGCGGCCACGCCGCCAACGGCTTCCCGGTGGCCGACCCCCACCGCTACACCCATCTGCGGCTGTGCCAGCACCCGGACGGCGGCATCGCCCGGCTGCGGGTGTACGGCGAGGTGGCCCCCGACCCCGCGTGGTTGACCGCCCTGGGCACCTTCGACCTGGCCGCACTGGAGAACGGCGGCATCGTCGAGGACGCCTCCGACCGCTTCTTCGCGCCACCGGGCAACACCATCCGGCCGGGCAGGTCCCGGAGGATGAACGAGGGTTGGGAGACCCGCCGGCGCCGGGACAAGGGCCACGACTGGGTGCGCTACCGGCTCACCGAGCAGGCCCTGATCCGCGCCGTGGAGATCGACACCGGCCAGTTCAAGGGCAACGCGGCCGGCTGGGCGGCGCTGTACGCCCTGGACGCCACCACCGGGGCAGACCCCGCGGACCGCGCCGCCCCCTGGGTGGAAATCCTGCCCCGCACCCGCCTCCAGCCCGACACCGTGCACCGCTTCCTGCCGGAGGCGGTCCCCGCCGCCACCCATGTGCGGATCGACATCTTCCCGGACGGCGGTATCGCCCGCCTGCGCCTCCACGGCTCGCTGACCCCCAAGGGCGCCGAGCGGCTCGGGCAGCGCGGCTGAGTCGAACCGCCGATCCGGGCTGGCCCGCGCACCACGCCAGCGGGTTCCCGGCGGAGACGATGTTCGGGACGACCGGCCCCGCGGGCATCGGCTGCACTGCGAGCAGGACCGGCACACACCGGCGCAGGCCATGAGGCGGCCGCTGAGGACTCGGCTGTGTGGGCGTTGTGGGACCTGTTCCTGGATCCGGCGATGCCGCGCCCACGGAGTGGGGACGACCGACGGCTCAGTGGCAGGAGGTGGCCGGAGGTCATGCCGATGTCCTCCGTGGCACGCTATGGGAATGTGCTTTGCGTGAGGGGCGCCTTCAACCATGGCGCCACCACCGGGACCGTCCAGGCCTTTGCCACCCGCGCGGTGACCGCCTCCTGAAGCCCCGCCAACCCGCCGACGGCGCCCGGACGAACCGGTGGCCGGACGCCGTCCGCGCGCGGGACGCACTGGCCATGCAGGACGTCGCTGCGTAGTCCCACCGAGGGTCCCGTCACTCGCCCTCCGCCGCCGGGGTCGTCCTCGGCAGGCCCATCGGGTTGGGGAAGCGGAGGGCGGCGCCGCAGGCGTGTGCGAGGGGCCGCAGCAGCGCCGCCACCCGCCGGGTCCGTTCGGCGCCCAGCGCCTGCCAGGGGCGTCGGGCGGCGCGGTCGGTGGCCTCCTCCACCGAGGCCAGCACCTGCCGGCCCGCCGCGGTCGCGGTGCCCTCCGGCGTCAGCCACCCGCGCTCGACCAGCCGCTGCTGGGCGGCGGCCCACTCCTCGTCGGTCCAGCCGCGGTAGGGCTGGAGTTCATCGCGCGGCAGATCGGTGCCGGCCCGCAGCGCCAGCGTCTCGCAGCCGTCCAGACCGGCCGCCACCAGCGCCGCCACATGCCCGTCACCGCGGTGCTCGCGCAGCAGCGTGGCCGCGTGCCACAGCCGGCCGTACGGATCCTCCGGGACGTCCAACGCGGTGTTCGCGGCGGCCAGCACCCGGCCCGAGCAGTCCAGCCCCAGGGCGGCCGGCAGGAGCGTCTCGCCCGCCCGTGCCACCGCCTCCTCCTGGCCGGTCAGCAGGTGGGTCAGCGCCGCGGTGGCACCGGCCAGCCGGGCCTGGAGCGCCTGCTCCGGGGGTGTGGTCCGCCAGAGCGCGGGCAGCCCCCGGGCCGCCATCCGCGGCGCGAAACCGAAGAACGCGGCCACCACCGGCTCCGGGCCCACCGCACCCAGCGGCGCCGCGCGGCCCGCGAAGTAACCGCGCCAGTATCCGCGCAGCCCCGCCGCCTCGAAGGCGGTGCGCGCCTGGGGGGCGAAGTAGGTGACCGCGTGGAGTGGCTCGAACAGGGTCCACAGGGCGCGCGGACCGATCTCGGGGTCGGGGGCGCCGTCAGCCGCCGTGTCCATGGTCATGCCCACACCGTGGCAGATCCGCGGCCCCGTGCACAGGCGATCTTCGGCTTCCCGCCGACCCGGGCGGGCGCAGCGGGCCCCGGACCCGGGTGGGGCGCGCGACCGCGGATCGGGCGCGCCCGCGTTCGGAGGGAAATCGGGGGAAAATCAGGGGAAGCCAGGGGAAATCAGAGTAAACAGCGGAACCTCCCCGCCTTGATCCCTCGTTCACCGGGCGGATCCACCCCCCCGCACCCCAAGGAGGAGACGGCCGTGACGCTGCGGCAAGAGATCGTCGGGAACGCCATGCAGATGGCCGTCTGCCAACTGCAACCCGGTCAGACCGTCTACTGCGAGGCGGGAAAGTTCCTGTTCAAGACGGCCAACGTGACGATGGAGACCCGGCTCACCGGGCCGTCCGGCCAGGGCGGTGCCGCACCGTCGGGCGGGGGCGGCACCGGGATGGGCGGGATGCTGCGGCAGGCCATGGGCACCGCCATGCAGGTCGGCCAGCGGGCCCTGGCCGGTGAGTCACTCGCCTTCCAGTACTTCACCGCCCAGGGCGGCGAGGGCACGGTGGGTTTCGCCGGGGTGCTGCCCGGTGAGATGCGCGCCCTGGAGCTGGACGGCGGGCGCGCCTGGTTCGCCGAGAAGGACGCCTTCGTCGCGGCCGAGTCCACGGTGGAGTTCGGCATCGCCTTCCAGGGCGGGCGTACCGGGCGCAGCGGCGGCGAGGGCTTCGTCCTGGAGAAGTTCACCGGCCGCGGCACCGTGATCATCTGTGGCGCGGGCAACTTCATCGACCTCGACCCCGCCGACTTCGGCGGCCGGATCGAGGTGGACACCGGCTGCGTCGTCGCCTTCGAGGAGGGCATCCGCTACGGAGTGCAGCGCGTCGGCGGGCTCAATCGGCAGGGCCTGATGAACGCGGTCTTCGGCGGCGAGGGCCTGTCGCTGGCGACCCTGGAGGGCAGCGGCCGGGTGATCCTCCAGTCGCTCACCATCGAGGGCCTGGCCAACGCCCTGAAGAAGGCGCAGGGCGGGGACAAGCAGGGACCCACCGGCGGGCTGTTCTCCGGGGGAGCGGGCTGACGGCCTTCCGCGGGTCCGCCGTGATCACCGCACCGCCCGGCGGGCGGGCGCCGTCAGGCCGTCCGCCGGGTCACTTGGCGCCGCCCAGGTAGAAGATCAGGAAGAAGAAGGCGGCGATGACGTGCACCCCCACCAGGTAGATGAAGACCCGGAAGATGACCCCGCCGGGGGCCTTCTCCTCCTCGTGCGATGTCGCCTCGTTCACGGCATGGCCCTCCATTCGTGAGGTGCGGGCTCGCCGAGGCACAACTCGACGGCTCCGCTCTGGATCAGTGTGTGGACGAACAGCAGTTCCGCGCCGCCGGCCGAGACGGCCGAGATCCGGTGCGGGGTGAAGGAGTCGTAGTGCGCGGCGTCCCCGGGCTCCAGCAGATGCGCGGACTCGCCGAGCACCAGCCGCAGCCGTCCCCGCATGACGTACAGCCACTCCTCGCCCGGATGCACCCGCACCAGGTCCTCCTGGCGGCTCTGGTGCATCGGTACGTGCACCCGGAGCGCCTGCATGGCCCGGGCCGAACCGCCCGCCCGCCAGTAGGTCCAGCCGCCGGCCTCGGAGGCCTCCATCCGGTCCGCCCGGATGATCGGGTCCCGTTCCGGGGCCACCTCGCCGAGCAGGTCGGATACCGTGGTGCGGTAGGTACGGGCCAGAGCCAGCAGCATCGGCAGCGAGGGCTGGCGGTGCCCCGTCTCCAACCGGGACAGATGGGCCGGTGAAAGCCCGACCCGCTGGGCCGCGGCCTCGAGCGTGAGGCCGCTGCGCCGCCGCAGGTCGCGCAGTCGGGGGGCGATGGCGGGCAGAGGACCGCCCGCACCCTCGGGGGGCGAGGTCATACCTCCGGTATAACGAGCCGCGCGGCTTTAGGCAAAAGTTTTGCCTCACAGGCAAAAGCGCAGGTAAGGCTGGCCTTGGGGAGGGTTTCGGTCCACGCCCCGCCTTCGGGGCCGCTCACGCCTCCCGGGTGCGGCGCGCGGGTGCCGCCGCGCGGCCGGGTGCCGTTCTCCGCGGGCTTGGGCGGTGTGGCGGCGGAACGGTGTCGTCGGGGAACGGTACGGCGGCCGAACGCAGTCGCGACGGAACGGTGTCGGAGCCTTGACCGAGGTGCGGCGAGGCTGTGAACTCCTGGGAAATCTTACCGAGTTGGCGTTGACATGCCATTATCTACGCGCGTCATCCTGTCGGTCATGAGGATCCCCCCACGCATCGCCCGCATCGGCGCCCTCGGCGCCCTGGTCTCCACCCTGGCCCTGGCCGGACCCGCGGTGGCCGCCCCACCC
>NZ_SRID01000715.1 GCF_004684805.1 Streptomyces palmae | reverse complement strand
GCTCGAACCGGTCACCCACCGCCTGACCCGCCTACGGGACCGCGAACAGATCCCCGCCCAGGCCGACATACCCACCGCGGCCGCCCTCCTCCTGGGCACCTGCTTCCACCGAGCCGCACTCGCGGCCCTGGCACCAGACCACCAGCCCCACCCGTCCCGGCAGTTCACGACAGCGGTGGCCCGCATGGTCGCAGCCGCCCTGACACTGCCCACACCACCCACCACCCACCAGGAGCCCTGAATTGAAGCAAGGACCGCTGTACTCGTTCGCACGCTGGGCAGGACTGCTGTTAGGCGGCATCTTCACCGGCTTCCTCGTCTGCGTACTCGTCCTCGAGAACTCCCTGCGCGACTACGACGGCAAGGTCTACACCCAAGTACGACAGGTCGAGCTCGACTCCCTGGACACCCTGGCCTCCGCCACCCTCATCCCCACCATCATCGCCACGGCGATCCTCGTGTTCGCCGCCCTCAAGGCCAAAGGCCGCGACCTGTGGCTCCCCCTGGCGGCACTCACCCTCCTGCTGCTGATCCTGGTCCTGACACTGATCGTCAACCTCCCCATCAACGCCGACCAGAACGACTGGAACGCCACCGCGCCCCCATCCGACTGGGCCGACGTCCGCGACACATGGCAGACCTCCCACCTGGTGCGCACCCTCGCCGCGATCGCGGCCTTCGGCCTCCTGGCCCTCTCCGCGATCACCCACCGCACCACCACGCCCCAGACCGCCGCCGAGAGGACCTGACAGTCATGAGTGCCTATGTCATAGCGGAAGCCGAACTCACCGGTGACCCGCGCGTGGTCGCCGACTACAGCGCCAAATTGGTCTCCACCATCGAGCCCCACGGCGGCCGCTACCTGGTCCGCGGCGCCCCCTGGCAGGTCCTCGAAGGCGAGAGCAAGGCATTCACCGGCGTCATCGAGTTCCCCACCCCACAAGCCGCCCGCCGGTGGTATGAATCCCCCGCCTACCAGGAGATCCTTCCCTTGCGAGCGCGCAACACCCGAGGCACGATCATGATCTTCGAAGGTGTATCCGCCCCCTGACCGACCGCCCGCGCAAGCCGCCGTTCCCCCGACCGCCGTTCCCG
>NZ_SRID01000714.1 GCF_004684805.1 Streptomyces palmae | reverse complement strand
CCCGCACCCCCCACCGCACCGACATCAACCCCACCGTCGCCAACGCGGTGACCCCCGTACCGACCAGCACCGCGGCGAAGAACATCGGCACCCCGTCCACCGCGCCCAGCAGCGCCACGATCGGCCCGCCGTGCGGCACCGAGTCCTCGACCGCCGCCAGCCCGGCGACCGCACCCGCCGCCGCGCCGCCGAGCATGTTGGCCGGGATCACCCGGGCCGGCCGTGCTGCGGCGAACGGGATGGCCCCCTCGGTGATCCCGAAGAACCCCATGAACAGCGCGGCCAGCCCCGTCTCCCGCTCCTGGTCGTCGAAGAGCCGGCGGCGGATCAACGTGGCCAGGCCCTGACCCAGTGGTGGCACCGGAATGGCCGCCGCGCACGCCCCCATCACCTCCGGGTTCTCGGAGACCAACCCGGCCCCGAAGAGGAACGCCGTCTTGTTGACCGGCCCACCCATGTCGAACGCGATCATGAGCCCCAGGACGATGCCCAGCAGCGCCGCACTGGTGCCGGTGAGTCCGCTCAGCCAGTCGGTGAGGTGCTCGAACAGCCAGGCGATCGGTCGGCCGAGCACATGGATGAAGAAGAGTCCGAGCGCCGAGGTCGCCACGATCGGGATCACGATGATCGGCATGACCGCCCGGGCGAACTTCGGGACCCTGACCTTCTTGATCCCCAGCACCAGGTAGCCGGCCAGGAAGCCGGTGGCGATCGCCCCGATGAAGCCGGCGCCAGCCTCGCTGTCGTACAGCTCGCCATGGGCCGCTATCCAGCCCCCCACCATGCCGGGCACCAGAGCGGGCCGGTCGGCGATGGCGTACGCGATGTATCCGGACAGGATCGGAACCATCAGGGCGAAGCCGATCACGCCGATGTCATTGACCGACTTCCAGACCGAATCCTCGGGGATGACGATGCCTTCGGACGTGGTGTGCCCGCCGAGCGCCAGCGACACCGCGATCAGCAAGCCGCCGACCACCACGAACGGGATCATGAAGGAGACACCGTTCATCAGCGCCTTGTAGGTGGCCCCGCGCGCCTTGCCCGGCCCGCCGCCCCGGCCGGCGCCACCGGACCCCGGATCCCGAAGCCCCGCACCCTCACGCCCCACCAC
>NZ_SRID01000713.1 GCF_004684805.1 Streptomyces palmae | reverse complement strand
TTCCTGGGGTGGGCTGGTGCCGTGCAGCTGCTCTACGAGGATCACCCGCAGGGGGGCGGGGGCGAGGTTCAGGGCGAAGCGGAGGACGGTGGCGCTCTCGGCGTCCAGCCAGTGGGCGTTGTCCACGATGAGCAGGGCGGGGGCGGGGGTGCTGAGGCCGCGCAGGACGCCGGCGACGGCGAGGCGCAGGGCGAGCGGGTCCCCGCCGGATTCGGGTACCGGGCGCTGGCGCAGGGTGACGGCGACGGCGTGCCGCTGGGGTTCGGGGAGCTCGGCGATGAGGTCGGCCGGGGCGGCGGCGAGCAGGGTGGCGGTGGCGGCACCGGGTATGTGCCGGTCGGCCTCCTCGGGGACCAGGGAGAGCACGGTCTCGCCTCGGCGTTCGGCACGGGCGGCGGCGGCTGCTGCGATCGCGGTCTTGCCGACTCCGGCGGCGCCGGTGAGCACCACTCGGCCGTGCTCGGCCAGGGCTCGCTCCAGACGGTTGAGCAGGTCGGATCGCCCTACGGGTACGTCTGGCGAGGGGTCCACCCGCCTGGCCTCCTTGCGCTGAATCGATCCTGCTGGTGCCGAGGATACGGAGCCAGGCGGGTGGGGGGTGTTGCCTGGGCCTCCGGGATCGGGTCCTGGACCGTATATTTACGGCGCGAGTACCCCGGACCGCTGGAAACGCGGTGATAGCGCCACAAATACACGTCATCGTCCAGGACCCGATCCCTGCGGCCCCGGCGCGTGTCCGTCGCCGGGTGCGGATGCGTGGACCCAGTCCCTACGGTTCGAGTGCGTGTCCGTCGCCGGGTGCGGGTGTCTTGGGGGCCCGATCCCTGCGGCCCCGGCGCGTGTCCGTCGCCGGGTGCGGGTGCGCGGACCCAGTCCCTACGGTTCGAGTGCGCGTCCGTCGCCTGGTGCGGGTGTCTTGGGGGGCCCAATCCGTGCGGCCCCGGCGCGTGTCCGTCGCCGGGTGCGGGTGTGTGGACGCAGTCCCTACAGTTCGAGTGCGTGTCCGTCGCCGGGTGCGGGTGTGTTGGGGTGGGGGCCCAATCCGTGCGGCCCTGGCGCGTGTCCGTCGCCGGGTGCGTGCGTTGGCGCACGGGGCCGGGGGCTGGCGCGGGGG
>NZ_SRID01000073.1 GCF_004684805.1 Streptomyces palmae | reverse complement strand
GGGGAGGCGGGGGTGGCCTGGGCGGCGCCCACCGGTCCGGCCGCCACGCTCGCGGTGCCGAGCAGCAGACAGGCTCCGGCGGCCGCGGCGAGCCGGCCGGGAGTGGTGGGGGGTTTGCGATCACGCATGAAGGGGCTCCTGTACCGGGACGTACGAGGTCTGGGATGCCGGCGCGGTGGTCAGCCGAGCCGGGCGACCTTGCGGTCACTGAGGTCGATCACCAGGGGGCGGGAATCGATCCACGGGCCGTTGACCACTCGGGTGAACAGCCGGACGCAGCGGTGCCGGCCGCAGTCGGCGAGCGCCCGGGGCCCGGGGTTCTCCGCGTCGACGCGGTACACGAATCCGGTGACGGTCAGCTGGTCGGGGCTGGTCAGCGGCTTCCCGGTGGCGTCGGCGAAGTCCTCCCTCAGGCCGCTGCCGAGCGGATCGGCGATCAGCAGCCGGGCCGCCTCGCGCACTTCCTCGCCGGTGGGCGGCGGCTGCACTCCGCGCTGGGTGTCGGTGTGCCGGACGGCGCCGGTGGCGAGGTCGACGGTCTTGGTGATGTAGGCGTCGGTCCGATAGTCGTACAGCTCCACCTCGGCACGTCGGGACGGCGCCGCCTGGCCGACCTGGTCAGGGGTCAGCTCGGCGAGGTCGGTGGCGATCCGCTGCGGGCCGGGTCGCCCCCGTACGTCCTGGGCGCTGTGCCGGAATCCCTGGCCGAGGGCGATCCGCTCGGCCCGCCGCAGCTCGGTGTCGGTCAGCGGGTCCCGCCCGGTGCCCCGCTCCCGCTGCGGGGGCGCCTCCTCCACCACCGCGGGCCGGCCCCGCTCCGGCTCACCGGCGGCCGACCCGGCGCCCGGGTCCCGGTCGCTGCCGGAGGCCTCGCCCGGGACCAGCACGGCCACCAGGGCCGCCGCGGCGGTGACCCCGACACCGACACCTGCCACCACCTTGCCCAGGTGGCGGCCTATCGTACGCACAATCTCCCCCAAGTTCGGGTATCGCACCAAAAGCCGCATACCATGAGATCCAGTACACGGAGTCACCCTGTAGGACGAACCGATGTGGTCGCAGGTTGCCTCGCTTTTGAGGAAGATCTGGTGAAAGCGGTGCCCCGGGACGCCAGTTGGGCCGTGATGGCCGCTCGCTCCGCGGGCCTGGGGCCCTCACGCGTCATCGCGACGCACGGAGCAGAAGTGGAAGAGTCGACGCATGCAGGTCTGGCCAGGACAGGCTTACCCCCTCGGTGCCACGTACGACGGCGCCGGTACGAACTTCGCGGTGTTCTCCGAGGCCGCCGAGCGCATCGAGCTGTGCCTGCTGCACGACGACGGTTCGGAGACGGCCGTGGAACTGCGGGAGAACGACGCCTTCGTGCGGCACGCCTACCTGCCCGGGATCATGCCGGGGCAGCGGTACGGCTTCCGGTTGCACGGCCCGTACGAGCCGGAGCGCGGGGACCGCTGCAACGCGGCCAAACTGCTGCTCGACCCGTACGCCAAGGCGGTCAGCGGGCGGATCGCCTGGGGTGAGGAGGTCTACGGCTACCACTTCGACCGGCCGGACCGCCGCAACGACCTGGACTCCGCCCCGCACACCATGACCTCGGTGGTGGTGAACCCGTACTTCGACTGGGGCGACGACCGCAGGCCGCGCACCGACTACCACCGCACCGTGATCTACGAGGCCCATGTGAAGGGCCTGACGATGCTGCACCCCCGGCTCCCGGAGGAGCTGCGCGGCACCTACGCGGCGCTCGCCCACCCGGCGATCATCGAGCATCTGACCGAACTGGGGGTGACCACCCTGGAGCTGATGCCGGTACACCAGTTCGTCCACGACCACCGGCTGGTGGACGCGGGGCTGGCCAACTACTGGGGCTACAACACCATCGGTTTCTTCGCCCCGCACAACGCCTACGCCTCCTGGGGCGACCGGGGACAGCAGGTGCTGGAGTTCAAGTCGGCGGTGCGCGCCCTGCACCAGGCGGGCATCGAGGTCATCCTGGACGTGGTCTACAACCACACCGCCGAGGGCAACCACCTGGGCCCGACGCTGTCCTTCCGGGGCCTGGACAACGCCTCGTACTACCGGCTCGCCGAGGACCCGCGGTACTACATGGACACCACCGGCACCGGGAACTCGCTGCTGATGCGCAGCCCGCACGTGCTCCAACTGATCATGGACTCGCTGCGCTACTGGGCCACCGAGATGCGGGTGGACGGCTTCCGCTTCGACCTGGCGGCCACCTTGGCCCGGCAGTTCCACGAGGTGGACCGGCTCTCCTCGTTCTTCGACCTGGTGCAGCAGGATCCGGTGGTCAGCCAGGTGAAGCTGATCGCGGAACCCTGGGACGTGGGCGAGGGCGGCTACCAGGTCGGCAACTTCCCCCCACTGTGGACGGAGTGGAACGGCAAGTACCGGGACACCGTGCGCGACCTGTGGCGGGGCGAGCCGCGCACCCTGGCCGAGTTCGCCTCCCGGCTGACCGGCTCCTCCGACCTCTACCAGGGCGACGGACGGCGACCGCTGGCCTCGGTCAACTTCGTCACCTGCCACGACGGGTTCACCCTGCACGACCTGGTCTCGTACGACAGCAAGCACAACGAGGCCAACGGCGAGGCCAACCGCGACGGGGAGAACCACAACCGGTCCTGGAACTGCGGCGCCGAGGGCGAGACCGACGACCCGGCCATCCTGGCCCTGCGTGGGCGGCAGATGCGCAACTTCATCGCCACCCTGATGCTGTCCCAGGGCGTGCCCATGCTCAGCCACGGCGACGAGTTCGCCCGCACCCAGCGCGGCAACAACAACGCCTACTGCCAGGACAGCGACCTGTCCTGGGTGCACTGGCCGGACCCGGCCGACCCGGCGGGCGCCGCGGCCCTCGAACTGATGCGCTTCACCCGGACCCTGGTCTGGCTGCGCCGGGACCACCCGGTCTTCCGCCGACGCCGCTTCTTCCACGGGCGGCCGGTGGAGGGCACCCATGACGAGCTGTCGGACATCGTCTGGTTCACCCCTGAGGGGGAGGAGATGCGGCAGGGCGACTGGCAGGCGGTGCACGCCCAGTCGCTGACCGTCTTCCTCAACGGCTCCGCGATCTCCGAGCCCGGCCCGCGCGGGGAGCGCGTCCACGACGACTCCTTCCTGCTGATGTTCAACGCCCACCACGAGGCGCTGGACTTCACGGTGCCCGTCGACCACGGCAGCCTGTGGCAGGTCGTCGTGGACACCGGGGAGCCCACCGGGGTGGACCCGGGCAGCGGCGCCAAGGTCGGGGCGGGTGACCGGCTCACCCTGATGGACCGCAGCCTGATGGTGCTCCAGCGGCCGGGCCAGAGCACCGGCCGCAGGGCCTCGGGGCGCTTCGAGGGCGGCCGGAACCGCGGCTGAGGCGCGGGAACCCGCACGGTTGGGCAGCGGGGTCGCGGAGGGCTGCGCCGCCGGGGAGCGGGAGGTCGGGCAGCGGCGGACCAGACGGCTGGGCCATCGGGGATCGGGCCGGCTCGACCGCGGCGGACCGGCAGGACCCAGCCACCACCGATCGCGACGGCTGGGCAGCGACGGACCGGACGGTTTGAGCCCGGGAAACAGGCCGGCTCGACCGCGGCAGACCGGCAGGACCGAGTCCCGGGGACCGTGGGGCTGGGCCGCCGAGGGCGGAAGCGCCAGGAGGAGGATGGTTCTCGGGCGGTGCCCGCATCCGGGTGCTGCCTGCCGTCCCGCACCCTGACGGCCACCCCTGATGGGTACGTACGCTCATATGACGCCCGAATCCACCGAACCGCCCGGGTCGGTCCGCCCCGATGCGCCGACCGCCACCTATCGGCTGCAACTGCAACCCGGCTTTCCGTTCGCGGCGGCCCGGGACGCCGTGCCCTACCTGGCCTCGCTCGGCGTGTCGCACCTGCATCTGTCCCCAGTGCTGGAGGCGGTCCCCGGCTCCACCCACGGCTACGACGTGGTGGACCACTGCTCGGTGCGCGGCGAGCTGGGCGGCGAGGAAGCCCTGCGCGAGCTGGCCGACACCGCGCATGCCCACGGTCTCGGGCTGATCGCCGACATCGTGCCGAACCATATGGCCGTACCGGTACCCGAACGGCTCAACCACCCGCTGTGGGAGGTGCTGCGGGACGGCCCCGGATCCCGCTACGCCCGCTGGTTCGACATCGACTGGACCCAGCACCAGGGCAAGGTGCTGCTGCCGGTGCTCGGCGGACCGCTCGGCGAGGAGCTCAAGGCGCTGCGTCTGGAGGGCGGGGTCCTGCGCTACCACGACCACGCCTTCCCGCTGCGGCCAGGCACCGAGGAACTGCCGCTGCCCGAGGTGCTGGAGCCGCAGTGGTACCGACTGGGCTGGTGGCGGCTGGCCCGCACCGAACTGAACTACCGGCGCTTCTTCACCATCTCCACGCTGATCGCGGTGCGGGTGGAACACCCGGAGGTGTTCGCCGCCAGCCACGGCAAACTCCTGGAGCTGATGGCGGCGGGCGTGATCGACGGCCTCCGTGTGGACCATCCCGACGGGCTGGCCGACCCGGCGGGCTATCTGCGCCGGCTGGCCCGTTCCACCGGCGGCCGGTGGACCGTGGTGGAGAAGATCCTGGCCCGGTGTGAACGGTTGCCCGACGGCTGGCCGGTGGCCGGCACCACCGGCTACGACGCGCTGCACCACATCGACGGTCTCTTCCTCGACCCGACCGGACTCGAGGAGCTCACCCATGTCTACCGCGCGATGACCGCACCGCCCACCGACCGGGGCGGTGACTGGCCCGCCACCGTGCGCCGCGCCGCCTGCCAGGTGCTCGACCATGAACTCGCCGCGGAGCTGGACCGGCTGGTCCGCTGTGCCAGCCGGATCTGCGCGGACACGCCCCGGCTGCGCGACCACGCGCCCTGGGCACTGCGCACCGCCCTACGCGAACTGCTGGTCCGACTGCCGGTCTACCGGCCGTACGCCGCGCCCGGGACACCCCTCCGGAGTGCCGACAGCACGATGCTGGAGGCGGCGGCCCGGCAGGCCCGGACCGCGTTCACCGTGCCGGAGGAGGCCGGGGCGGTGGACACGGTGTGCGCGGCGGCACTGGGCCGGCTGGGCGACGGACCGCCGTACCGGGAGTTCTGCGCACGGTTCGCCCAGACCGCCGCCGCACTGCGTGCCAAGGCGGTCGAGGACACCGCCTTCTACCGCTACACCCCGCTGCTGTCCGCCGCCGAGGTCGGAGGCGACCCCGGGGATCCGACGGTGGCTCCCGAGGAGTTCCACGCCTTCTGTACCCGGCTGCTGAGGGACTGGCCGCTGACCGGCACCGTGCTGTCCACCCACGACACCAAGCGCAGTGCCGATGTCCGGGCCCGGCTGGCGGCGCTGACCGAGTGCCCGCGACGCTGGCGGCAGTTCCTCACCGAGGCCCTGGAATCGGCCCCGATCGCCGGGCCTCCAGGCGACGCCACGCACACACCGCCCCAACCGGACGCCCCCCAGCCAGACCCACCGCAGAAGGCGGAACCCCACCTGGACACACCCCCACGAGACCAGGCCCAGGCACACGCCCCCCAGACGGCCGCCCGCCGGACGGACGCACCTCGGACGGACGTCCCGCGGACGAGCGCGCCCCCATCGGGCGCATCCCCAGGCCACACCCGGCACACATCGACCCAACTGGGCGAACCCCCGGCGGACGCACCGCAGAAGGCCGAGCCCCGCCCGGGCACACCCCCAGCAGATCAGTCCCGCGCCCCCCAGACGACTGCCCCCGGGGCGGACGCGCCTCGGGCGCCTGACCCGCAGCTGGTCTGGGTCGCCTGGCAGACCGCGCTGGGCCTGGGAGCGGCGGACGCGACCCCGGTGCGCCTGACACCGGCACTGCTCAAGGCGGTACGCGAGGCGGGTCTGCGCACCACCTGGACCGAACCGGACGCCGAGTACGAGGACGCCGTGGCCACCTTCGCCCAGGCATGCCTGTGCGGGCCGAACGGGGTGACCGGTCCGGGCTTCGCCGCGTTGGAGCAGGAGCTGTCCGCCCCCGCACGGGCGAACACTCTGGGGGCGACGCTGCTGCACCTCACCATGCCCGGTGTCCCGGACCTCTATACGGGCACCGAGAGCGTCTATCGCGCACTGGTCGATCCGGACAACCGCCAACCTCCGTGCTTTCGGTCGCAGCTGCTGGCCGACCTGGACGCGGGGCAGCACCCGGACGGCCTGGACGCCGAGAAACTTCGGGTCACCGCCACCGCGCTACGGCTGCGCCGGCACCACCCGGAGTGGTTCGGCGCCCAGGGCTCCTACACACCGCTGGCCGCCGTGGGCTCGGCCGCCGCACACTGCGTGGCCTTCGCCCGGGCCGGTGCGGTCATCACCGCCGTCACCCGGCTCTCCCGTCGGCTCGCCGAACGCGGCGGCTGGGCCGGAACCTCCCTCCCCCTTCCTCCCGGCACCTGGCGGGACCTCCTCAGCGGCACCGCGCTCCGGGGCCGGGCTCCCCTGGCCGACCTCTTCGCTGAACTCCCGGTAGCCCTGCTGGTTCGCGACCGCCCCTCCTAACCCCGCGGCACAGTCCCCTCCCGTCCCTGCTCAGCCCAGGCCCGTCCTCCATCCCGGACCAGCTCAGGCCCGCGCCCGTCCCCGACCGGCTGAGGCCCGCCCCCGTCCCGGACCAGCCCAGAACCGCCCCTGGACCGGACCAGCTCAGGCCCGGGCAGGGAGACGCAGTCACGAAGCAGCTCCACGAAGGCCGCGGCGGCGCCGGTGAGCTCCACTCGGGAGAACGCCGTCAACTCGCGTCGCCACGGTGGGTCCAAGGGCACCGTCGCGCAGTCCACGCCCGCCGCCACATGGGTGGGGCTGGCGACGATGCCCGCGCCGACCGCCGCCATCCTGACCGCGGTGGAGCTGTGCTCGGTCCGCACCCCGGTACGCGGTATGAACCCCTCCTGGCCGCAGGCCCAGTCCAGCCACGCCTGGCCGTGGACCACGGGCTCAAGCTCGCAGCGCACCCACTCCCGATCTGCGAGTTCGGCCAGCCGCACCGCACCGCGGCCTACCAGCGGATCGTCGGGCGGCACGATCACCATGATCTCCTCCTCCCCGAGCGAGACGACCGGCCCGCGCCACTCCTTGGGCCGCGGGCCCAGGGCCACATCGGCCACTCCGCGCTCCATGCATTCCCGCAGTTCCTCGGTGGTGGCGTACTCGTGGAGTACCAAGGAGACCTCCGGACGCTCCCGGCGCCAGCGCGCGAAGACCGGCGGCAGCACACCGACCGCGACGGCGTGCACGCCGGCCACCCGCAGCTCACCGCCCACCGCCCCGGCCGCGGCCCGCGCGGCCCGGCGGGCCTGACCGGCACTGCGCACCGCCAACTCGGCGTGTGGCAGGAAGGCCCGCCCCATGGGGGTGAGTCCCACTCCGCGCGGCAGCCGCTCCAGCAGTGGGCCCCCCACCTCCCGCTCCAGGGCCTTGATCTGGTGGGAGAGCGCCGACTGGGTGACATTGAGCGACTCGGCCGCACGGGTGAAGGAGGCTGTCTCGACCACGGCCACCAGATACTCCATCTGCCGCAGACTCATACTCGCTCCCCATGAACAAAATTCATCCCTTCCATAGAAACATTGCCTTGGACTCATCGTCGTGAGCGGCGGAGGCTGGCCTCATGCATGAGACAGACGTCATCGTCATCGGCGGCGGCACCGGTGGCTACAGCACCGCACTGCGCGCCGCCGCCCTGGGCCTGGAAGTCGCACTTGTCGAGCGCGACCTGGTCGGTGGCACCTGCCTGCACCGGGGGTGCATCCCCAGCAAGGCGATGCTGCACGCCGCCGAGTTGGTGGACGGGATCGCCGAGGCCCGGGAGCGCTGGGGCGTGCGGGCCACACTGCAGGCCGTCGACTGGCCGGCGCTGACCGCCACGCGCGACGACATCGTGGCCCGCAACCACCGCGGCGTCGAGGGCCATCTCTCGCACGCGGGTGTGCAGGTGGTGCGTGGTTCCGCTGCCCTGACCGGGCCTCGCACCGTGAGACTCACCAGCGGTGATCCCGCCGGGCGGGAGTGGCGGGCCCGACGTGGGATCGTGCTCGCCACCGGCTCCCGCCCACGCACCCTGCCCGGCCTGGAGCCCGACGGCCGCCATGTGGTCACCAGTGACGACGCCCTGTTCGCCCCTGGGCTTCCGGCTTCCGTGCTGGTGCTCGGCGGAGGGGCGATCGGCGTGGAGTACGCCTCGCTGCACCGCTCGATGGGCGCGCAGGTCACCCTGGTGGAGGCGGCGGACCGGCTGCTCCCTCTGGAGGACGCCGATGTCAGCCGCCATCTGACCCGCGGTCTGAAGAAGCGCGGCATCGAGGTGCTGACCGGCGCCCGGCTGGAGGCGGCCGAGCGGCGGCCTTCCGGGGTGCGGGCCACCGTGCGCACCCTGCGCGGTGAGGTGCGCGTCCTGGACGCCGAGCGGCTGCTGGTCGCGGTGGGCCGGGTGCCGGTCACCGACGGCCTGGAGCTGGGCGCCGCCGGACTCACCACCGACGACCGCGGTTTTGTCGCCCCGGCCGACTGGTCCCGATTGGAGACCCCCGTGCCCGGCATCCATGTGGTGGGCGATCTGCTGCCACCGCCCTCGCTCGGCCTGGCCCATGCCTCGTTCGCCGAGGGTCTGGTGGTGGCCGAGACCCTGGCGGGCCGCTCGCCGCGCCCGGTGGAGTACTCCGCGATACCCCGGGTCACCTACTCCAGTCCGCAGACCGCCTCGGTCGGGCTGTCGGAGGCCGAGGCACACCGGTCGGGGCGGGAGGTGGTGGTGAACACGATGCCGCTGACCGCGGTGGCCAAGGGCATGGTGCATGGGAAGGGGGGCATGGTGAAGGTCGTCGCCGAGGCGTCCGGCCCGGTCCTGGGCGTGCATCTGGTCGGCCCCCATGTGTCGGAGATGATCAGCGAGGCGCAGTTGGTCGTCGGCTGGGAAGCGGAACCCGGGGATGTGGCTCAGCACATCCACCCCCACCCCACCCTGTCGGAGGCGGTCGGCGAGGCGTACCTCACTCTTGCCGGGCGCGGTCTCCACCAGATATGAGCCGGCCCTGCACGCCTGCGGCCCGGTTTCCCAGCGTGTCCGCCAGAACGAACAGCAGCAGGCTCAGCACCAGCGCCCCGATGCTCGCGGGGAGCTCATGGTGCTTGAAGAGCGGGATCTTCCGCAGCAGGCCCATGAACCCGAACCAGCTCAGGAAGTGGTGGATGATGCCGGCGACGCCCGTCACCAGCAGGAACATCCCGAGCACCTCGATCAGTTTCTTCATGTCTCCAGGCTAGGAAGACCGCGTGGGGCAGCGGGTCAGCCAAAAGTATCGAGGCTGGCGACTTTGGTAGCCGATCGACTTCGCGGACGCCCAAGGGGCTGTTCCCCTCGTTAGATTCGACGGCATGAGCAGTTCCGAGACCCTTACTCCAGTGCGCGCCGGGCGCCGTTCGGCGCGCGACTGGTGTGTGGACGTCGCGCTGTGCGTGCTGGCGGTCCTCTTCTCCGTGATGACCTCGGATTCGATCACCTCGGACCCGGACATTCCCGCGGGCCAGCTGCTCGCCGATCAGCTGGCCGGGGTGCTGGCCTGCGCCGCCCTGTGGCTGCGCCGGAGTCGGCCGGTGGAGCTGGCCGCGGTGCTGGTCCTGGCCGGTCTGCTCTCGCACTATGTGGTGGGGCCGACGCTGGCGGCGCTCTTCACCGTGGCCGTGCACCGGCCGTTCCGCACGGTGGCCGCGATCAGCTCGCTGGCCGCCGGCTCGGTGCTCGCCTCGAGCCTGCTGCACCCCGATCCGGAGGTGGGCATCGTGACCTCCGCGCTGATCGGCTTCGTGCTCTACGGGGGAGTCATCGGCTGGGGCATGTTCGTGCGCTCCCGGCGGATGCTGCTGGAATCACTGCGCGAGCGGGCGCGGCGCGCCGAGACGGAGGCCAGACTTCGAGCCGAACACGCTCAGCGGTTGACTCGTGAGCGAATAGCCCGCGAGATGCACGACGTGCTCGCCCACCGGCTGTCCCTGCTGAGCGTGCACGCGGGCGCGTTGGAGTACCGGAAGGACGCCTCGGCTGAGGAGGTGGCCCAGGCCGCGGGGGTGATACGTGGCAGCGCGCATGCGGCGCTCCAGGACCTGCGCGAGGTGATCGGGGTGCTGCGGGCACCCGTCGGCGAGAGCGCGGGGACAGACGGCTCGCGGACAGACGGCTCCAAGACGACGGGCGAGAAGACGGCGGGCGAGAAGACGGCGGGCCTGAAGACAGCGGGCTCGGAGACGGCCGGCTGGGAGACAGCGGGGACTGCCGTAGCGGGCGCCTCGGCCACCTCGGCGTCGGACCCTGGACCGGGGGCTGCCTCGAGCGGGGACAGCACCAACGCGGAGCCGACTCGTCCGCAGCCGACGCTGGCCGAACTGTCCCGCCTGGTGGAGGAGTCCGCTCAGGCCGGAATGCGGGTGGAACTACACGACCGACTGCCCGCGGGGGGTGCGCTGGCGGTGCCCGCGGCCACCGGACGGACCGCATACCGGATCGTCCAGGAAGGACTGACCAATGCCCGCAAGCACGCGCCGGGCGGTGCGGTGACCGTGACCACCGACGGAGCCGCAGGCCGCGGCCTGACCGTGGAGATACGCAATCAGACGGTCCCGGCAAAGGGAGGTGAGGACGGGCAGGCGGCACCGGCGATCCCGGGGTCCGGCACGGGGCTGATCGGGCTGGCCGAGCGGGCCACGCTCGCCGGTGGACGGCTGGAGTCCGGCGTGGTGGGCAACGGTCACTTCCGGTTGTACGCCTGGCTACCGTGGCCCACATGAGTGTTTCGGCTGCTCCACCCGTATCGGTCCGTTTGCTGCTCGTCGACGACGACCCGCTGGTGCGGGCCGGGTTGCGACTGATGCTGGGCGGAGGGTCCGGCATCGAGATCGTGGCCGAGGCGAGGGACGGCTCGGAGGTCGCGGCCCTGGTGGACGAACATGTGCCGGACGTGGTGCTGATGGACATCCGGATGCCGACGCTGGACGGGCTGGCGGCCACCGAGGAGTTGCGGCGCCGCGCCAACCCTCCGGAGGTGGTCATCCTCACCACCTTCCACGCTGATGAGCAGGTGCTGCGGGCGCTGCGCGCAGGGGCAGCGGGGTTTGTGCTCAAGGACACCCCGCCGGCCGAGCTGGTGTCGGCGGTGCTCCGGGTGGCGGCGGGGGATCCGGTGCTCTCCCCCGCGGTGACCCAGCAGTTGATCACGCATGTCGCCGGGGGCGGCCGGGATCTGCGGCGCAACCGGGCACGCGAGCTGCTGGGCGGCCTGGCCGATCGGGAACGGGAGGTGGCGGTGGCGGTGGGACGCGGGAGGTCCAACGCGGAGATCGGAGCCGAGTTGTTCATGAGCGTCCCTTCGGTGAAGACCCACGTCTCGCGGATCCTCGCCAAGCTCGGGCTCAACAACCGGGTGCAGATCGCGCTCCTGGCGCATGACGCGGGTCTGCTCGACGAGGGCTGACGGACAGCGCGGGGGCGAGCGGGGTCGGCTCGGCGCCCGCTGCCAGGCGCCTGCTGCGGTGGCAGAGCTGCGTGCAGACGCGGGTGGGCGGCTCCCGTCAGGCGGCCGAGGGCACCTGCTGAGGAACGGGGGCACGGCCGGGTAGCGGGCGGACGGGTCCCACCAAGGGGCCGGGGCTTGCGTGACGGGGAGGTTCCCCGTCACGTGGCGAATGCTCACGAAGGGGAAGACAGCTCCGGTGAAGGGCCGTGGCTCGCGGAAGCGGAGGCGGCTCCCCCACGAGGCAAGCGCCCGTGGAGGGGCGAGGGCTCCCCCATGAGGGCCGAGCACCCAGCGACAGGCCGGGCCCCCGTGACCAGCCGGGGGCCCATGACCCGCCGGGGACTCGGTGACGGGCCAGGGACCCCGTGGCAGGCCGGGGGACCCGTGAGCGGCGGGGTTCCTGTCGAGAGTTGGGCAGGCTAGCGGCTCCCGCGAGGGTGGGGTTCCTGCGGAGGGACGCCGACGAGAGGCAAGGTGGGGCACCCCTTCGTGGGTGCCGGTGACGCTGATGTGCCGTCGGCCGGGCCGGGGACCCGTGCCGAGGTGCCGGTGTCGGCATGGCCGGATGCCCTGGTGCGGGGAGGAGCGGAGGCACCCAGCATGGGAGAGGTACGTCGATATGTCGCTGATGAGGAGTCGCCAGTGCTGTTCGAGGTGTGGGCCCCGGATGCCGAACGAGTGGAGCTGCGGCTGGAGGGATGCGGGCATCCGATGGAGCGGGACCCGGGGCGGGCCGGGTGGTGGAAGGCTGAGGCAGCGGCGGAGCACGGGGCGCGGTACGGCTTCGCCCTGGACGACGGGCCGACACTGCCGGATCCGCGCTCCCGCCGCCAACCCGACGGTCCGGACGGCCTGAGCGCGGTGGTCTCCCCCGCCCTCTTCGACCACGAGCCGTCCTGGCCCGGGCGTGCCCTGCTCGGCGCGGTGCTCTACGAGCTGCACATCGGCACCTTCACCCCGGCCGGGACCTTCGATTCGGCGGCCGAACGACTGCCGCATCTGGTCGATTTGGGGGTGACGCATGTGCAGCTGATGCCGGTCTGCCCGTTCCCCGGGCGGCATGGGTGGGGCTACGACGGGGTCGCTCCCTGGGCCGTGCACGAACCGTACGGCGGGCCTGAGGGCCTGCTGCGCTTCGTGAACGCCGCGCACCGGCTCGGCCTCGGCGTGGTGCTGGATGTGGTGCACAACCATCTGGGCCCGTCCGGCAACCATCTCCCGGCCTTCGGACCGTACTTCACCGACACCCACCACACTCCGTGGGGAGCGGCCGTGAACCTTGACGCGCCCGGCTCGGACGAGGTGCGCGCCTACCTCATCGGCAGCGCGCTGGCCTGGCTGCGGGACTACCGGCTCGACGGGCTGCGGCTGGACGCCGTGCACGCCCTGTGCGACACCCGGGCCGAGCACTTCCTGGCCGAGTTGTCGGCGGCCGTGGACCGACTGGCCGCGTGGACCGGCCGGCCGCTGTTCCTGATCGCCGAGTCCGACCGGAACGATCCACGGACCACCACCCCGCGCGAGTCGGGCGGCCTGGGACTGCATGCCCAGTGGAACGACGACTTCCATCACGCCCTGCACACGGCGCTCACCGGCGAATCCCACGGCTACTACGCGGACTTCGCGGTCGATCCGGCCGCCGCCCTGGTCAAGACCCTCTCGGGCGGGTTCTTCCATGACGGGGGGTACTCCTCGTTCCGGGGCCGTTCGCACGGTCGGTCACTGGATCCGCGCACCACCCCCGCCAGCCGGCTGCTGGCCTACGCCCAGACGCACGACCAGATCGGCAATCGCGCGGTCGGGGACCGGCTGTCCGCCGGTTGCTCCCCCGACCTGCTGGCCTGCGCCGCGGCCCTGGTGCTGTGCGCACCGTTCACCCCGATGCTGTTCATGGGCGAGGAGTGGGGAGCGACCACCCCCTGGCAGTACTTCACCGACCATACGGACCCCGAGCTGGCCGAGGCGGTCCGCCGCGGCCGGCGTCGCGAGTTCGCCGCACACGGCTGGGCCGAGGAGGAGGTGCCCGACCCCCAGGACCCGGCGACCCGGGACCGTTCCTGCCTGGACTGGTCGGAGCCGGGCCGTGCCCCGCACGCGGAGTTGCTGGACTGGTATCGGCAGCTGATCGCACTGCGCCGCGGGGAGCCGGCGCTGTCCGACCCGAGCTGGGAGTACGGGGCGCTGGCGGCCGCGCCGGAGGGCACGGTGTCCTTCCGGCGCGGCCCGTTCCATGTCGCCGTCAACCTCGCCGACCGGCCCGCCACCCTGCCGCTGGGCGCCGAAGCCGCCGGGGCGCGGGTGGTGGCCGCCTGGCGGTCGGCCGGACCGCCGGACCCCGACGGCAGGCTGCCCCTGGCACCGCGGTCCGCCGTCGTCCTTGCGACCGCAGGCGCCGGGCGGGACGCTGGTAGGTGACGTGGCCGTGCCTTTCGCGTGCGGGTTCCGGCACCGGGCGCGGTGCGTGCGCGAGGAGTGAGAGTCATGCGCACCCTGCTCACCGTTCGAATGAACACCCAGTCCGCCAACGAGGCGATCAGAAACGGTTCGATGGCCCAGCTCGTCCAGCAGACCATGGAGAAGCTGAAGCCGGAGGCCGCCTATTTCACCACCGTGGGAGGCCGGCGCACCGCGCTGTTCGTGTTCGACATGGCGGAGTCCTCGCAGATGCCCGCGGTCGCCGAGGAATTCTTCCTGGAGCTGGACGCGGACGTCTCCTACCAGCCCGTGATGGACTTCGAGGACCTGCGCAGGGGCATGGCGGCGCTGCAGCGCTGACCGCAGCGCCGCAGCGGTGACCGTGATCGGGCTCCCGGCGGCGTCGGCTCAGCCGTCCACCGCCATCTTCACCCCGAGGGCCAGCAGCACCCCGCCGGAGACCTGCTCCAGCCGGCGACGTACCGCGGCACGGTTGAGCACTGCCTTCATCCGGCCGACGAAGTACACGTACAGGCCGTAGTAGCCCACCTCGAAGACGGCCCAGATGGCCGCCAGACCGATCATGGTGGGCAGCTCGGGCATGCCCGCGGGCACGAACTGCGGCAGGAAGGACATGGCGAAGACCGCGGCCTTCGGGTTGGCCAGGTTGAGCAGGAGGCCGGAGCGGTAGGAGCGCCATCCGGATATCTCGGCCGGGGCCGCGGACGGCTCCGTGGCGAAGCCCTCGGCGGAGCCGCGCCGGGTGGCCCGCAGCGTCTGCACGCCGAAGGCTATGAGCACCACGGCACCGACGATGCGCATGGCGTCGTAGGCCAGTTGCGAGGCGGCGAGCAGCGCGGTGAGACCGCAGGCGGCCACCACGCCCCATAGGAAGACCCCGGACTCGTTGCCGAGCACGGTCATCATTCCGGCTCTGCGGCTGCGCAGCGACTGGCGGATGATCAGTACCGTGCTGGGCCCGGGTGAGGCGGCGATCAGGAGGCAGGCTCCGAGGAAGGCGATGAATGTCGTGAGCATCCGGTCATGCTGCTCCGCGCCATGCTCCCAGCACCAATGGATTCCCTGTGCCGGGTGCGCGGGGGATCGTCTCGCGCCTGCCCTCCCCACCGGTCAGGACCGCCAGGGTGCCGGCACATGCCCTCCCCCGGCGGGCACTGCGGCGGGGGGTGGCACGGCCCGTCCCGGCACACCCATCCGCGCACCGCGGCCAGGGCGGCGCGGCCCGACCCGCCCGGGTCGATGCCCCGCGGGTCGGCCGCCCGTCCCCGGTCAGTCCGCGGTGGCGTCGGGGATGAGCCGCAGCGAGACGGAGTTGATGCAGTACCGCTGGTCGGTGGGGGTCGGGTAGCCCTCCCCCGCGAAGACATGGCCCAGGTGGGAGCCGCAGCGTGCGCAGCGCACCTCGGTGCGGACCATGCCGTGCGAGCGGTCCTCGATCAGCTCCACCGCGTCGGAGTCCTTCGGGTCGTAGAAGGACGGCCAGCCGCAGTGGCTCTCGAACTTGGTGTCGGACCGGAACAGCTCCGCGCCGCAGGCGCGGCAGGAGTAGCTGCCGGTGGTCTTGGTGTCGGTGTACTCCCCGGTGAAGGCGGGCTCGGTGCCGGCTTGGCGCAGTACGTGGTACTCCTGCGGGCTCAGCTCCGCGCGCCACTGCTCCTCGGGCTTGTCGATCTCGTACGGCATGGACGACCCTCCTCAGCTCTCCGGGCTCTGCAGGTGGGCGAGGATCCGCGGACCGAGGTCGGTCACATCGCCGGCACCCATGGTGAGAACGAGATCACCGGGCCGTGCCATTCCTGCCAGGCGGGCCACGGCGGCGTCCTTGTCGTGCTCGGCGATGGCGTCCGCGCCCTGCCGGACGGCGGCGTCGATGATGAGTGCGCTGGTGACACCGGGGATCGGGTCTTCCCGGGCCGGGTAGATGTCCAGCACGACCGAGGCGTCGGCGAGGGTGAGCGCCTCTCCCATCTCGGCGCCCAGCTCCTGGGTGCGGCTGAACAGGTGCGGCTGGAACAGCACCAGCACCCGTCCTTCGCCGGCGCCGCCGCGGATCGCCTCCAGGTCGGCGGAGATCTCGGTGGGGTGGTGGGCGTAGGAGTCGATCACCTGCACTCCGGCCGCGGTGCCCTTGAGCTGGAGGCGCCGCTTGACGCCGGTGTACGCGCCGAGGGCGGGGGCCAGCTCGCGGGCGGGGACGCCGAGCGCGGCGCCGGCGGCGAGCGCGGCCACCGCGTTGTGCGCGTAGTGCCGGCCGGGGACCGAGACGGTGAAGGTGAGCTGTCCGCCGCCGTCCGGCAGCTCGACGGTGACCTCGCTGGTCAGGCCGTGGGCCGCGACCTCCACGACGCGCAGGTCGGCGTCGTCGGCGGATCCGTAGCTGACCAGGTTGAGCCGGTCCGCCGCGGAGGCGCCCTTGAGGCGGGAGATCAGCTCGCGGGTGCCGGGGTGGTCGGCGGAGATCACCAGGGTGCCGCCGGGCCGCACGCGTCCCACGAAGGTCTCGAAGGACTCGTAGATCTCCTCCAGCGACGCGTAGTTCGCGTGGTGGTCCAGTTCCGCGTTGAGGATGATCGCAACCTCGGGCGTGTACCGGTGGAAGCTGCGGTCGGACTCGTCGGCCTCGGCGACGAAGATCTCGCCGGTCCCGTGGTGGGCGTTGGAGCCGGGCGCGTCGAGGTCGCCGCCGATGGCGTACGACGGGTCCAGGCCCAGCGCGCCGAGCGAGACGGCCAGCATCGAGGTGGTGGTGGTCTTGCCGTGGGTGCCCGCGACGGCGATCGGACGGATGCCGTCCATCAGCGCGGCGAGTGCGTCGGAGCGGTGCACCACCGGGATGCCGCGTTCGGTGGCGGCGACCAGCTCCGGGTTGTCGGCGCGGATGGCGCTGGAGACCACCACGCAGTCGGCGTCCGGGGCGAGGTGGTCCGCGGCGTGGCCGATGTGCACGGTGGCGCCCAGGGCCCGCAGCGCCTCGGCGGTCGGCGAGTCCTTGGCGTCGCTCCCGGTGACCTGTGCGCCGCGCATGGCGAGGATCTTGGCGATGCCCGACATTCCGGCGCCGCCGATGCCGATGAAGTGCGGTCGGTCCATGGCGGACGGAACGGCTGCCATATGCGTGGGCTCCCTGGCTCGCGGTTTCTCGCTGTCGGCGCCGATTCTCGCACTTCGGGGCGGGGTGCCCGCACGCTCCGGTGCACCGCCGCGCCGCGGGCCGCCGGTCAGCCGCCGGCGGGCTCGTCCTCGTCGACGGCGTGCGCGAAGAGCTTGAGCACCGGGACGCCGACCTTGTGCCGGGCTCGGGAGGCCCAGTCACGGTGGAAGAACTCCTCCACGAAGTGCGGCGCGGTGAGCACGATCACCTCGTCCGCGTGGGTCTGCTCCACGACCGAGCGCAGCAGGTCCAGCGGGTGGCGTTCGACGATCTCGCCGATGGCCTCGCTGCCGGCGGCGCGCAGGGCGGCGAGGGAGTGCGCCAGGGCTCGCTGGGCGGGCCGCACGGCTTCGCTGCCCTCCGGCTCGTCGCCCTCGCGGACGGCCTCCTCCAGTTCACCGAGGGCCACGTCGTCGAGTGCGCGGAGCAGCCGGTCCTGGTCGCCCCGCGGCTGCATGAGGACCACGAAGGAGACCGGGTCGTCACCGTGCAGGGTGGTGACGAACTCCACGTCGGTGGGGGCGAGGGGCTTCTCGATCATCAATACGCTGGTGAACACGGCGGACGCCCTTCTTCCTTCTGGGCACGGGGCCAACAGAAACCATCCTGCGCTCACCCGCACGGGCTCGCGCGGTTCAAGTCTGCCCGCCGGACTGAACGGAATGGGAAATTCCGGACTTCTTCCGATCATCCGCCGCCGACCGGCGACGGCATTCACCTGTCCGGCTCATGGCCGCGCCATGCCTGGGGCGCCCGCCCGAGTGCGGCCCATGGCGCACGCGCGGGAGTACCCCGGCACCGCGTACGGGCCCATGGCGCATGTACGGGAGCACCCCGGCACTGCCCGCCCCCTCGCCGCACGTCCGCACGCGGGCACCCCGCCGGACCGGCCCCGCCGCGGTGCCCCCGGGCGCCGGAGGTTCAGGCCCGGCGGTAGCGGGTGAAGAGGAACCCGCTCTCCTCCAGGACCGAGGCCAGGGCGAAGCGCTCGGGTTCGACCAGTACGGGGCCGTTGGTGATGCGGGAGGCGTCTCCGGAGGCCACCAGCGGCGCCAGCGACAGGCACACCTCGTCCAGTACGCCGGCCGAGGCGAACTGCCCCAGCAGCTTGGGGCCGCCCTCGGTCAGCAGCCGGGTCAGCCCCCGCTCGGCGAGTTCCGCCACCGCCCGCGCGGGATCCACCCGGTTCCCGGCGCCGGCGATCACCACCTCGGCTCCGGCGGCTCGGGCCGCGGCGATCCGCTCGGGAACGGCTCCGTCACCGGTGAGCAGCAGGGTGCGGACCAGCGGCGCGGTGAACAGCGGCGCCGTGAAGTCCAGGTCCAGGCTGGCGCTGATCACGGCGATCACCGGGGCCGGCGCCTGACCGGCCGCGGCCCGGCGGGCGGCGAAGGCCTCCCGGGCACGGGCCGGCCGGTACCCCTCCTGGCGGACGGTCTCCGCACCCACCACGATCGCGTCCGCCAGCGCCCGCAGCACCCCGAAGATCCGCATGTCGGCGGCCGAGGACAGCGGCTGCGACCGGCCGCCGTGGTGGGCGGCCCCGTCCAGCGAGGAGACCATGTTGGCCCGCAGCCACCCACCGGACCCGCCGGCCGGATAGGCGTAGGCGTCGGCGAGCTCGTCGAGGCTCCACTCGCGGTCCTCGTACGCGGAGGGGGAGCTTTCGGGTGACAGGGGGAACAGACGGCGCATGGGCGGCAGTGTGACATGCCTCGCTCACCGGACGGGGTGGTGCCCGGGAGCGACTAGGCTGGATAGCTGTGCCGTCCACGAACACCTCACCCGCCTCCTCCGGCCCGATAGCCGGCGCCCCGAGCGACGCCGCCGGGGGCCCCGCCGCGCTCACCGCCCGCACCCCGCAGGTACCGGCCGACCGGCTGGTGGCGGAGATGGTGCCGCCGCCGAGGTTCGACTCGGTGCGCTTCGACAACTACATCCCGGACCCCGCCCAGCCCAGCCAGACCGACGCGGTCAAGGTGCTGAGCGAGTTCGCCACCCGGATCGACGGCGGGGCCACCGCCTCCGGTGGAGGCCGGCGCCGCTGGTTCCGGCGCGCGGAGCAGCCGGCCGGGCCCAGCGGTCCGCGCGGTGTCTACCTGGACGGCGGCTACGGCGTCGGCAAGACCCACCTGCTGGCCTCGCTGTGGCACGCCACCCCGGCGGCGCCCGAGCAGAAGGCCTTCGGCACCTTCGTGGAGCTGACCAACCTGGTGGGCGCGCTCGGCTTCCAGCAGACCGTGCAGACCCTGCGGGGGCACCGGCTGCTGTGCATCGACGAGTTCGAGCTGGACGACCCGGGCGACACGGTGCTCGTCTCCAGCCTGCTGGGGAAGCTGGTGGAGGCGGGTGTGGCGCTGGCCGCGACCTCCAACACGCTGCCCGGCAAGCTCGGCGAGGGCCGCTTCGCCGCGGCCGACTTCCTGCGGGAGATCCAGGGGCTGTCCGCGCACTTCCGCACGCTGCGGATCGATGGCGAGGACTACCGGCACCGCGGACTGCCGCAGGCACCGGCACCCTTCAGCGACGACCAGGTCACCAAGGCCGCGTACGGCACCCCGGGCGCCTCGCTGGACGACTTCCCGTCCCTGCTGGAGCACCTGTCCCGGGTCCACCCCAGCCGCTACGGGGCGATGTGCGACGGCATCGAGGCGGTGTGCCTGACCGGGGTGCGGCCGGTGCCGGACCAGTCGACCGCGCTGCGTCTGGTGGTGCTGGCGGACCGGCTCTACGACCGCGAGGTGCCGGTGCTGGCCTCGGGGGTGCCGTTCGGTGACCTGTTCAGCGAGGAGATGCTCCGCGGCGGCTACCGGAAGAAGTACTTCCGGGCCATCTCGCGGCTGACCGCGCTGGCCCGGGACGCACAACGTGTGATCGAGTCGTAGCGTCGGGCACTGCTGCGTGATACACACGTGCGGTCGTGTTCCTGTCCGCCAGCAGGGAGTCACCGCATGTCTGCAACTCGACGTCAGATTCTGGCCCGTTCCGGCGCGCTCGGCGCGGGCATCGCCTTCGCCGGCACCCTCTCCGAGATCTTCGCGGGCTCGGCCGCCGCGGCCACCGGCACCGCTGGGTACGGCCCGCTGATCCCGGATCCGGACGGTCTGCTCGACCTCCCCGCGGGCTTCCGCTACCGGGTGCTCTCCCGGGAGGGCGAGCCGCTGCGGTCCGGTGAGGGGCTGGTGCCCGGCAACTGCGACGGCATGGCCGCCTTCCCCGCACGGCCCGGCCGCGCCCACACCCATCTCGTCCGCAACCACGAGAACCGGCAGACCGCCAAGCACCGGGTGCCGACGGTCGAGGGGCTGACCTACGACCCGCAGGCCCCGGGCGGCTGCACCGCGATCACCCTGGACCGGCAGGGCAGGGTGCTCGACGAACGGGTGGCCATCGCCGGCACCTCCACCAACTGCGCGGGCGGGCCCACCCCCTGGCACACCTGGCTCACCTGCGAGGAGACCGAGTTCAAGGCGGGTGAGGGGGGCTACGCCAAGGACCACGGGTTCATCTTCGAGGTGGACCCGTACGACCCGCGGCGCACCGGCGCCCATCCGCTGACCGCGATGGGCCGCTTCCAGCACGAGGCGATCGCGGTGGACCCGCGCAACGGTGTGGTCTACGAGACCGAGGACGCCTTCGACCACCCGTTCGGCCTCTTCTACCGGTTCCTGCCGGAGAAGCCGCTCGGCGGCCGGGGCTCGCTGCGCGCGGGCGGCCGGCTGGAGGCGATGCGGGTGCCGGGAGTGCCCGATCTGTCGGTGGTCCAGGAGACCGGCACCCACTTCGACGGCATCGAGTGGGTACCGGTGCCCGACCCGCTTGCCAAGGAGACCCCGATCCGCTTCCAGGACTTCGGAGGCGGCGGTGTCACCCACTCCCAGAAGCTGGAGGGCTGCTACTGGGGCGGCAGCTGCGTCTACTTCGTCGCCAGCTTCGCCAGGAGCGCGAACGGCTCGGCCGCGGACCACTTCGGCCAGGTGTGGAAGTACGACCCCCAGCGCCGGCGGCTCACCCTGGTGGTGGTCTTCGGCCCGAACACGGACGTCCGGCTGCCCGGCGAGTCCCCGGACAACATCACGCTGGCGCCCAGCGGCGGCCTGATGATCTGCGAGGACGGCGACGGCGCCCAGCACGTCTTCGGGCTCACCCCGCGCGGTCAGGTCTATCCGATGGCGCGCGGCGCGCAGAACATCGGCACCCCGGAGCGGCCGGAGTGGGGCGAGTTCGCGGGCGTCACCTTCTCCCCCGACCGCGACACCATGTACGTCAACTGCTACACCCCCGGCACCACCTTCGCGGTGACCGGCCCCTGGCAGCGCTGAGCCCGGGCCCGGCCGGACACGGCGTCGGGACCGCCCCAGGGGTGGCCCCGACGCCGCAGGGGGTACGGGGCGCCCCGCACCCGGGGCCGTACCCGGTCGCCGGCGGCCGTGCCCTGGCGTCCTCCCCGGGCGTGCTCAGCCGCGACGGGAGCTGAGCGCGCAGGTGAGGGCCGCCGCCCCGCCCGCCACCGCGGCGGCGCCGGCCAGCGGCCACCACGGCATGCTCACCGTCCCGTGTTGCGAGCCGCTGACCAGCCCGGTCACCGCGGCGTTGGCGGGCGAACCGCCGGCGATCAGCGTCAGCAGCGCGCCGCCCAGGGTGCCGGGGACGGCCCAGCCCGGGCTGCGCAGCACCGGACGGTTGCCCAGCGCGCCCACCGCCGTGCCGAGCAGCGCACAGGCGAGGGTGGCGAGCAGGCCCGCGGCGGCTGCCTGCGCGACCGGCAGCGCGACCCGGTGGTCGGCACTGTGCGGGTCCCCGGTCGCCAGGACGAACCCGGCGGCCACCCCACCCAGCACCGTGGCGCAGCCCAGCGCGGTGAGCAGCCCGGCGAGGTGCACCCGGCCGGGTCCGGCCGCCGCGGCGGCGCAGTTGCGGGCGGCGGCGGGCTCCATGGTGGCGCAGACCCGCACCAGCCAGGCGGCGACGGGGAGCAGGGCGGCGGCCGCGTATCCCAGCGAGTCGAGGATCGGCTGGCCGGTACGCACCCCGATCGCGAGGAACGCGCCGTACAGCACCAGCGGCGGCATCCAGCGGTGGGAGCGCAGCAGCAGGGCGGTCTGGTAGCGGAGCAGGGCGGTCATACGGCTCCCGGATCGGGTGCGGAGGATCCCTGGGCAGGCGGCCGGCCGTCCCCCGGGTCACCCGGTGCCGGCGGGGCGGTGGTCCGCCCGCCGTCCCGCCCGGGTGGGAGGCTCTGCTCCCCCGACGGCGGGGCCGGGAGCGGCGCCACGGATCGGATGTGCCATGGGGGGTGCGCGGTGAGCAGGGCGCGCAGCAGGGCGTCGGAGTGCGCCGCCGCGACGGACAGCCGTACGCGCCGGCACCCCGCGTCCTCGGCGGACCGGGTCGGCGGGGCGGGCTCGCCGCCCGTCCTGTCCGCGACGGCCGCCCGGGCCGGGGGGACCGCCCCGGTGAGTGGCCCGCGCGCCTCCGCGACGGCCGCACCGTCCGCGACAGCCGCACCGTCCCCAGCGGTCGCACAGCCCGCGGCAGCCACACCCTCCGCAGCGGTCGTACGGTCCGCGACGGCCGGTACCGGGAGGGGCTGGGG
>NZ_SRID01000712.1 GCF_004684805.1 Streptomyces palmae | reverse complement strand
AGGTGGGAGGCGGCCGGCAGGGGACCACCGCGGCCTCCGCGTCGCGCCCGGGGGCGCGCGGGACGCCAGGCCACCGGCCTCACACCCGCGCCCGCGGGGGCGCTGGGGGCACCTCCCGGACGAAGTCCGGGGAAACCGCGCGACCAGCCCCGAACGGCCCGCAGCCGACCGAGTACCTGCCCAGCCGCACCTGCGCCGACCGCGCCCCGCCCCCGCGGGAGCGTCAGTCCTCGGCGGCACCGGTGCCGGAGACGGCCTCTTCGACCAGTTGCTCCTCGGTGGCGCCGCGGCGCCAGTAGCCGGTGAACATGATGGCGGCGCGGTCGAAGCCGCGGTCGCCGACCAGGTGCCGCCGCAGGGCCCGTACGGTGCCGGACTCGCCGGCGATCCAGGCGTACGGGGTGCCCGCGGGCAGTTGGGCCGCGCGCACCGCGTCCAGGGTGAGGTGCCGGTCGGCGGTGGGCGAGGCACTCCGTACCAGCCAGGTGATCTCGGCGTCGGCGGAGGTCGCCAGGGTCTGGATGTCCTCGGGGTCGGGCACCTCGATCCAGACCCGGGCGCGGGTCCGCTCCGGCAGCGACTCCAGGATCCCGGCGACGGCGGGCAGCGCGGTCTCGTCGGCGGTGAGCAGGACCCACTCGGTGCCGGCCGGCGGGCGGAAGTCCACGCCGAGGTTGTCCGGCGCGGTCGGGCCCAGCAGGATGGCGCGGTCGCCGGGTCGGGCGCCGGCGGCCCAGCGGGCGGCCGGCCCGCTCTTGGCGCGCCCGGTGCCGTCGCCGGTGCGGGTCCCGTGCAGCGCGAAGTCCACGTCCACCTCGGTGGATCCGCCGGCGGTGGTGCGCTGGGCGCGCACCGTGTACGAGCGCATCACGCCGCGCTCGGCCGGGTCCATGGTCCGCCATGTGGCGAACCAGTCCTCGCCCGCCTCGACCGGGACCAGTGGGGTGTCCTGGCCGGGGTGCGGCAGGAAGAGTTTGAAGCGCTGGTCCCGGCCGCCGGAGGCGAAGCCGGTCAACCGGGGGCCGCCGAAGGTGATCCGGACCATGGAGCGGCCCAGCGGCCGGACGCCGACGACATGGGCGTCGAAGAAGCGGTACGGGGCGGCGGAGGGGGTGTCG
>NZ_SRID01000711.1 GCF_004684805.1 Streptomyces palmae | reverse complement strand
TGACGACGTCGGCGGAGCGCTGCATCAGCATGCCGACCCGGGACTCGGGTCCCACACCCGCGGCCATCAGCACCCGCGCCAGCCGATTCGCCCGAGCGTCCAACTCCGCATACGACAAACGCAGCTCGCCCGCTGAGAGCGCAAGCGCGTCAGGGGTGCGCTCCACCTGCTCCTCGAACAGCTCAGGCACCGAGGCGGCCCGTGCCATCCGCTCCACTGCTCCCGAGCCCAACGCGAGGAGGCGCGTGCGCTCCGACCCCGACATGACCTCGATCGCGGTGATCGGGGTGTCCGGGCTGGTGACCACGGCACGTATGAGCCGTTCAAGGCGCGCCGCGATGGACTCGGCGGTCTCCCGGTCGAAAAGGTCGGCGCTGAATTCCAGGCTTCCGCTCAGGCCGTTCGGCCGACCGTCGGGGCTGTCGTTCTCGACCAGCTCGAAGGTGAGGTCGAACTTGGCGATATGGGTGCGGACGGGGTGAGTCCCGGTGTCCAGACCGGCCAGCCGCGGCAGGCTTCCCGCGTCGCTTCGGTAGGCGACCATGACCTGGAAGAGCGGGTGGCTGTTGAGGGTGCGTTCGGGGTTGAGGGCTTCGACGAGTCGGTTGAAGGGGAGGTCCTGGTGGTCGAAGGCGGCCAGTGCGGTTTCCCGGGTGCGGGCGAGAAGCTCGCGGAAGCTGGGATCCCCGGAGGTGTCGCCGCGCAGTACGAGGGTGTTGATGAAGAAGCCGATGAGGTGGTCGAGGGCTTCGTCGGTGCGGCCGGCGATGGCGCTGCCCAGAGGAATGTCCGTACCGGCGCCGAGCCGGGTCAGCAGCGCGGCCACCGCTGCCTGCACCGCCATGAACCCGCTGGCCCCACTCTCCTGGGCCAGCGCCACCAGACCGGCATGCAACTCACGGTCGATGGCGAAGTCCACGATGCCGCCGCGGTGTGTGGGGATCTGCGGACGGGGCCGGTCGAAGGGCAGCTCGAGCTGATCGGGGGCGTCGCGGAGAGCGTTCTTCCAGAAGGTGAGTTGGCGGTTGAGTTCGCTGTGGGGGTCGTCCTCGGTGCCGAGGAGTTCGCGTTGCCACAGGACGTAGTCCGCGTACTGCACGGGCAGGGTGTCCCATGCCGG
>NZ_SRID01000710.1 GCF_004684805.1 Streptomyces palmae | reverse complement strand
GCCTGCGGGCGACCCCGCCCCCGGCAACCATCCGCCCGGAACCTGCGTCTTCACGGCGGGGCCGCCCGCAGGCCACGCCGTCTCCCGTGTCACGGCACTAGAGTGGGGCGGAAGTGCCGGACCCCCGGCCGTCGCGGAACAGCGGCGAAGTGATCGCGGTGGAAGTGACCGCGGTAACTCGAGTACACCGTAATGACCACGATCAGGGAGCGCATGACGTGCGGCCGGTAGGCAGCAAGTACCTCCTGGAGGAGCCGCTCGGGCGCGGGGCCACGGGCACCGTCTGGCGAGCCCGACAGCGGGAGACGGCGGGTGCCGAGGCCGCCGTCGCCGGGGAGCCCGGCGAGACCGTCGCGATCAAGGTCCTCAAGGAGGAACTCGCGAACGACGCCGAGATCGTGATGCGCTTCCTGCGCGAGCGATCCGTGCTGCTGCGGCTCACCCACCCCAATATCGTCCGCACCCGCGACCTGGTGGTCGAGGGTGACCTGCTCGCCCTGGTGATGGACCTGGTCGACGGCCCGGACCTGCACAAGTACCTGCGCGACAACGGCCCGTTCACACCGGTCGCCGCCGCCCTGCTGACCGCCCAGATCGCGGACGCGCTCGCCGCCAGCCACGCGGACGGCGTGGTCCACCGCGACCTCAAGCCCGCCAACGTGCTGCTCGCCGGCACCGGCGAGGGCCAGCAGATGCACCCGATGCTCACCGACTTCGGCATCGCCCGGCTCGCCGACTCCCCGGGGCTGACCCGCACCCACGAGTTCGTCGGCACCCCGGCCTACGTGGCCCCGGAGTCCGCCGAGGGCCGCCCGCAGACCTCCGCGGTGGACATCTACGGCGCCGGCATCCTGCTCTACGAGTTGGTCACCGGCCGCCCCCCGTTCGCCGGCAACACCGCGCTCGAAGTGCTGCACCGGCACCTCAGCGAAGAGCCGCGCCGCCCCTCCACCGTGCCCGAGCCGCTGTGGACGGCCATCGAGCGCTGCCTGCGCAAGAGCCCGGAGGAGCGGCCCAGCGCCGAGAACCTGGCCCGCGCGCTGCGCGTGGTCGCCGAGGGCGTCGGGGTGCACGCCACCCCGGCCCAGGCCGAGGCCGCCCTGGGCGTCGCCGCGCTGCTCGCCCCGGACCCCTC
>NZ_SRID01000709.1 GCF_004684805.1 Streptomyces palmae | reverse complement strand
CGTCCCCCGCCGCCGACTCGCCGCGCCCTCAGCGGGATCTGCGCCTGCTGCCCAAGGCGCATCTGCATCTGCACTTCACCGGGTCGATGCGGCCCGGCACCCTGCTGGAGCTGGCCGACAAGTACGGCGTCCACCTGCCCGAGGCGCTCCGCACCGGCGAGCCCCCCAAGCTGCGGGCCACCGATGAGCGGGGCTGGTTCCGCTTCCAGCGGCTCTACGACATCGCCCGGTCCTGCCTGCGGGAGCCGGAGGACATCCAGCGGCTGGTGCGCGAGGCCGCCGAGGAGGACGTCCGGGACGGCTCCCGCTGGCTGGAGATCCAGGTCGACCCCACCTCGTACGCCCCGCGGCTGGGCGGACTGATCCCGGCCCTGGAGATCATCCTGGACGCGGTGGATCGCGCCTCCCGGGACACCGGTCTGGACATACGGGTCCTGGTCGCCGCCAACCGGATGAAGCACCCGCTGGAGGCCCGCACGCTGGCCCGGCTGGCGGTCCGCTACCGCGACCAGGGGATCGTCGGCTTCGGGCTCTCCAACGACGAGCGCCGCGGCATGGCCCGCGACTTCGACCGGGCCTTCGCCATCGCCCGGGAGGGTGGTCTGCTGGCCGCGCCGCACGGCGGCGAGCTGTCCGGCCCCAGCAGCGTCCGGGACTGCCTGGACGACCTGGGCGCGGCCCGGGTGGGCCACGGGGTGCGCGCGGCCGAGGATCCGCGGCTGCTGAGCAGGCTCGCCGAGCGGCAGGTGACCTGCGAGGTCTGCCCGGCCTCCAATGTGGCGCTCGGGGTCTACGAGAAGCCCTCCGAGGTACCGCTGCGCACCCTGTACGACGCCGGGGTGCCGCTGGCGCTGGGCGCCGACGACCCGCTGCTGTTCGGCTCCCGGCTGGCCGCCCAGTACGAGTTGGTGCGGGAGCACCACGGGTTCAGCGACGAGGAGCTGGCCGAGCTGGCCCGGCAGTCGGTGCGGGGGTCGGCCGCGCCGCGGGAGGTGCGGGAGGAGTTGTTGGCGGCGGTGAACGCGTGGGTGGGCCACGGGGTGCGCGCGGCCGAGGATCCGCGGCTGCTGAGCAGGCTCGCCGAGCGGCAGGTGACCTGCGAGGTCTGCCCGGCCTCCAATGTGGCGCTCGGGGTCTACG
>NZ_SRID01000708.1 GCF_004684805.1 Streptomyces palmae | reverse complement strand
GGGTGGGGTCCGCCAGGAGGGGGCCCAGCAGAGGCATCGACTGTTCGTAGAAGTCGAGAAGTTGGGTGGCCAGGTGGGCGCAGCAGGATTCCGCGTCCTGGTCCGTGGCATCCGGTAGGAGGTGGGTGGTGCTGGGGAGGCGTTCGGTGAGGAGGCAGGCGAGGAGGTCGGTCTTGTCGGTGAAGTGCTTGTAGAGGGTGGCCTCGGAGCAGTGGGCGGTGGCCGCGATGGCTTTGGTGGTGGTTCCTGGGAGGCCGGTGGTGGTCAGCAGGTGGACGGTGGCGTCCAGGATTCGGGTGCGTGTGGGGCGGACCGGGGCTGTAGTGGGCACTCACTCACCCTTCCGCAGTCGTCTTGGGGGGTTCGAGTGTACGAGTGGGGGTCGGCTGGTGGGTGGGTGCGGGGTGACGCGTCGCGTCCCGGGTATCGGGGCGTTGCGTCACCTCACACGCGTGGTTCAGTGGTCGGTGTTGGCCAGGGGTGGTTGGCCCGACTGCCATACGAGGTCGAAGACGAAGCGGTGGATGCGCCAGCCGTTGGGGGTGCGGCGTGCGCGGGCTTCGAAGTGGCCGCCGATGTCGAAGTGGCCGGCGGGTTCGTCGGCTCGGGGTACGTGGTGGGCCATGAGGTGGGCGTGTACGCGGGCGTGGTCGCCGTCGAGGTCGACGGTGTGGTTGGCGCTGATGTGGTGGGTGCGGGCGAAGTTGGTGCGGGCCATCCGCTGGAACGCGGCGAGTCCTTCGATGCCCATGAACTCGCCGAAGGGGAAGGTCAGGTGGGCGTCTTCGGTGAAGATCGTCTCCAGCCAGGAGTCGTGGGCGCGGTCCTTGTCGAGGTGGAGGATGTAGCGGTCGCACAGTTGGGTCAGCTCGAGGCGGTCGTTGAGGAGTCGTAGTTGGTGGTGGAGGGTCTCGAAGCCGGCCTCGTCGTGGGGTGTGGTCATCTTGGGGCCCTTTCTCGGGTGAGGGGTCAGGCGGCGCGCTGGAAGTGGCCGCTGTGCCAGGCGCGGGGCTGGACGGGGGCGGGTTGCTGCCGGTGCCAGCGGGCCGCGGCGGGTGGTCGGCGGGTCCGGTGGGTGCGGGTGGCGGTCAGACGCTGGTGGAGCAGGGCCGTGAGAGCGGCCAGTTCCTCGGGGGTGGGGT
>NZ_SRID01000707.1 GCF_004684805.1 Streptomyces palmae | reverse complement strand
GCCCTCACGGGGGATGGGGGAGGGAGCCAGCTCGCGGCAGGGCACGGTGGCGGGGGCCACGCTCTGACGGGGGATGGAGGAGCGAGCCATATCGCCGCCGGGCACGGCGGGGCTGGCCAGGTCGCCGCCGGACACGGGGCCGGCGCGTCCGGGCATGCCGCGGCCGGTCACGGCGCCGCCTCCCAGCACGTGGCGGCACACATGTCGCAGCTCGCCACGCCGAGCGGTGTCGCGCAGGTACCGCACGGTGTGGCGCAGACCGGCAGCCTGGCCGCCGGCACCGCGGGAACCGCGCACGCCGGCACGGCGATCGTGGCGGGCGCGGCGGTCGCCAAGGGGGCCTCGCTGCTCACCGTGATCCTCGCGGTGGTCGCCGCGGTGGCGGCCGTGGCCATCGGTGGAATCGCGTACCAGCAGAAGCACCAGGACGGGTCGGGCAGCGACGCCTCCTCGTCGTCGACCCAGGAGCCCACGGACCTCGCGGGGGCGTGGCAGGACTCCCAGGGCAACGCGTTCAAGATCGTCGCGGCCGGGCCCGGCTCGTATGTGTTCCGAGTCGTGCCGCCCTGCAGCGGAACCAGCTCCGGAGAAACCGTGCAGGTCACGGGCAGCGGCGGCAGCTACCGCGGCTCGGCGCCGGTGTTCGACCAGAACAGCGCGGACTGCGGCGCGGTGCTCACCCACACCGACTTCACCATCACCGTCGCAGCGGACGGCGCCAGCGCGAGCTATGAGCCCGCCGCGCCGCCGGACCTCCAGGGCGAATGCCACAACTGCGGCCCGCAGACCTGGACCCGCCTCTCGTACCCGTGATCGGCCACACCCCGAAGGAGTACGCACGATGCCACCCACACCAGGCGACCAGATCTCCATCCGGATCGGCGGCGACGCGTCCGCCCCCGTGGTGGCCGGCCACCGCAACCAGGTCGAGGTCCACCAGTCACCGCCGGCCGAACAGCCCGGCCCGCCGGAGCAGCCGGGGGCCGCTGGGGAGGCGGCCACCCAGCCGGCGCGGCCGGCCGGCTCGACCCGGATGACCAACACCGCGAACGACCAGGCGAGCGTCTTCAGCGTGATGAACGGCGAACTGCACATCCACCACGCGCAGCCCCCGACCACCCCCGAAGACTGAGCCTCCGCCCAGCCACCCAGCCGCCCCCACGAGC
>NZ_SRID01000072.1 GCF_004684805.1 Streptomyces palmae | reverse complement strand
GCCCGGCCCAGAGTGCTTCTTCCTCTCGGGGCGGCTCCTCCAACCGGGTCCGCGCCCGCCTGGCCCGGCTGGGCGTCCAGCGCTCCAGCCCGTACAACCCGGTGCTGGAGCCGCTGCTGCGGATAGTGCGCGGCAACGACCCCAAGGCGGACGCCGCCACCCTCCGCCAGATCGAGGGGGCCTACCAGGTCGCCGAGCGCTGGCACCGGGGCCAGAAGCGCAAGAGCGGCGACCCCTACATCACCCACCCGCTCGCCGTGACCACCATCCTCGCCGAACTGGGCATGGATCCGGCCACCTTGATGGCGGGGCTGCTGCACGACACCGTCGAGGACACCGAGTACGGGCTGGACACCCTGCGCCGGGACTTCGGCGACCAGGTGGCGCTGCTGGTGGACGGCGTCACCAAGCTGGACAAGGTCAAGTTCGGTGAGGCCGCGCAGGCCGAGACGGTCCGCAAGATGGTCGTCGCCATGGCCAAGGACCCCCGGGTCCTGGTGATCAAGCTGGCCGACCGGCTGCACAACATGCGCACCATGCGCTACCTGAAGCGGGAGAAGCAGGAGAAGAAGGCCCGCGAGACGCTGGAGATCTACGCCCCGCTGGCGCACCGGCTGGGCATGAACACCATCAAGTGGGAGCTGGAGGACCTCGCCTTCGCGATCCTCTACCCCAAGATGTACGACGAGATCGTCCGGCTGGTCGCCGAGCGGGCGCCCAAGCGCGACGAGTACCTGGCCGTCGTCACCGACCAGGTGCAGGGCGACCTGCGCGCGGCCCGGATCAAGGCCACCGTCACCGGGCGCCCCAAGCACTACTACTCCGTGTACCAGAAGATGATCGTGCGGGGCCGGGACTTCGCCGAGATCTACGACCTGGTGGGCATCCGGGTCCTGGTCGACACCGTCCGCGACTGCTACGCGGCGCTGGGCACCATCCACGCGCGGTGGAACCCGGTGCCGGGGCGGTTCAAGGACTACATCGCGATGCCCAAGTTCAACATGTACCAGTCGCTGCACACCACCGTCATAGGGCCCAGCGGCAAGCCGGTCGAGCTGCAGATCCGCACCTTCGACATGCACCGCCGCGCCGAGTACGGCATCGCCGCGCACTGGAAGTACAAGCAGGAGGCCGTGGCCGGAGCCTCCAAGGTGCGTACGGACGTGCCGCGCAAGGGCGGCAAGGACGACGCCGTCAACGACATGGCCTGGCTGCGGCAGCTGCTGGACTGGCAGAAGGAGACCGAGGACCCCGGCGAGTTCCTGGAGTCGCTGCGCTTCGACCTGTCCCGCAACGAGGTCTTCGTCTTCACCCCCAAGGGCGATGTGATCGCCCTGCCGGCCGGCGCCACCCCCGTCGACTTCGCGTACGCGGTGCACACCGAGGTCGGGCACCGCACCATAGGGGCCCGGGTCAACGGACGCCTGGTGCCGCTGGAGTCCACCCTGGACAACGGCGACCTGGTGGAGGTCTTCACCTCCAAGGCGGACGGCGCCGGCCCGTCCCGGGACTGGCTGAGCTTCGTCAAGTCCCCGCGCGCCCGGAACAAGATCCGCGCCTGGTTCTCCAAGGAGCGCCGCGACGAGGCGATCGAGCACGGCAAGGACGCCATCGTGCGGGCCATGCGCAAGCAGAACCTGCCGATCCAGCGCATCCTCACCGGCGACTCGCTGGTCACCCTCGCCCACGAGATGCGCTACCCGGACATCTCCTCGCTGTACGCGGCGATCGGCGAGGGCCATGTCTCGGCGCAGAGCGTGGTGCAGAAGCTGGTCCAGGCCCTCGGCGGCGAGGAGGCGGCCAACGAGGACATCGCCGAGAGCGCGCCGATCCGCACCCGCACCAAGCGCCGCTCCAGCGCCGACCCGGGCGTGGTGGTCAAGGGCGTCGAGGACGTCTGGGTGAAGCTGGCCCGCTGCTGCACCCCGGTGCCCGGCGACCCGATCATCGGCTTCGTCACCCGCGGCAGCGGCGTCTCGGTGCACCGCGCGGACTGCGTCAACGTGGACTCGCTCTCCCAGCAGCCCGAGCGCATCCTGGACGTCGAGTGGGCGCCCACCCAGTCCTCGGTCTTCCTGGTCGCCATCCAGGTCGAGGCGCTGGACCGGTCCCGGCTGCTGTCGGACGTCACCCGGGTCCTGTCCGACCAGCACGTCAACATCCTGTCGGCGGCCGTGCAGACCTCCCGCGACCGGGTGGCCACCTCCCGCTTCACCTTCGAGATGGGCGACCCCAAGCACCTGGGGCACGTGCTCAAGGCGGTGCGCTCCGTGGAGGGCGTCTACGACGTGTACCGGGTGACCTCCGCACGCCAGCGCTGAACCGTGCGGCGGGGCGGACACCGCCCCGCCGCCGGGGGAGCGGGACACGGCAGCGGACCGGAGGAACCCGGAGCGGCCCCTCGCCGGGAGAACGGACAGCGGCCCCGGCCGGTCGATGACACCATCGACCGGCCGGGGCCGCCACCTCAGGTCCGCGGACCTCAGCCGCCGAACTCCTCCAGGCCCTTCAGCGCCTGGTCGAGCAGCGCCTGGCGGCCCTCAAGCTCCTTGGCGAGCTTGTCCGCCTTGGCGTTGTTGCCGGCCGCCCGCGCGGCGTCGACCTGGCCGCGCAGCTTGTCCACCGCGTCCTGAAGCTGCCCGGTCAGGCCCTGCGCACGGGCCCGCGCCTCGGGGTTGGTGCGCCGCCACTCGGCCTCCTCGGCCTCCTGGATGGCCCGCTCCACCGCGTGCATCCGGCCCTCGATCTTCGGCCGGGCGTCCCGCGGCACATGCCCGATGGCCTCCCACCGCTCGTTGATGGAGCGGAAGGCCGCCCGGGCCCCCTTGAGGTCCGAGATCGGCAGGAGCTTCTCGGCCTCGACGGCCAGCTCCTCCTTGAGCGTCAGGTTCTCCCGCTGCTCGGCGTCGCGCTCGGCGAACACCTCGCCGCGTGCCTGGAAGAAGACGTCCTGGGCGCCGCGGAAGCGGTTCCACAGATCGTCCTCGGCCTCGCGCTGGGCCCGGCCGGCGGCCTTCCAGTCGGCCATCAGCTCCCGGTAGCGCGCGGCGGTGGCCCCCAGTCGGTGGACGCGGACAGCGCCTCGGCCTCGGCGACCAGCTTCTCCTTGGCCTTGCGGGCCTCCTCGCGCTGGGCGTCCAGCGAGGCGAAGTGGGCCTTGCGGCGCTTGGAGAACGCCGAGCGGGCGTGCGAGAAGCGGTGCCACAGCTCGTCATCGGACTTGCGGTCCAGCCGGGGCAGGCCCTTCCAGGTGTCCACCAGGGCGCGCAGCCGCTCGCCGGCCACCCGCCACTGGTCGCTGGCGGCCAGCTCCTCGGCCTCGGCGACCAGCGCCTCCTTGGCCTGGCGGGCCTCCTCGGACTGCTTGGCCTTGGCGACCTTGCGCTCCTCGCGGCGCGCCTCGACCTCGGTGACGAGCGTGTCCAGCCGCTTGCCCAGCGCGGCCAGGTCGCCGACCGCGTGGTGCTCGTCGACCTGCCGGCGCAGGTGGTCGATGGCGGTCATCGCGTCCTTGGCCGACAGGTCGGTGGTCCTGACCCGGCGCTCCAGGAGGCCGATCTCGACGACCAGGCCCTCGTACTTGCGCTCGAAGTAGGCCAGGGCCTCCTCGGGAGTGCCCGCCTGCCACGACCCGACGACCTGCTCGCCGTCCGCGGTACGCACGTACACGGTCCCCGTCTCGTCGACGCGGCCCCATGGGTCGCTGCTCACAGCGCCTCCTCCACATGATGCCGCCACGGGCGTGCGGCCCGCGGGCATCGTCCACAGTTTCTTCCGGCCGAGCCGCGCCCTGACCGGTCCGACGAGCTGCTGCTACCCGCCGACCGGTGCCGGGGGTGATGTGCTGTCCCGCGCAGGGCGGCAGCCGTCGGAGCGGGCACCCTGCACAACGCCAACATAGGCGACCGGTGGGTCGGCTGTCCGCATCCAGCGCGACCCAAATCAGTCCTTCTCGACGACGGCCTTCTCGACGGTGACCGCCTGCTGGGGAGCGCCGTCGGGCTTGCCGCCCTTCACTCCCGCGGCGGCGACCGCGCGCACCGCCTTCAGCCCGTCCGCGTCCATCTTTCCGAACGGGGTGAACGCGGGCGGCAGCTTGCTGTCCTTGTACACCAGGAAGAACTGGCTGCCGGCGGTGTGCGGGGCGTTGCGGTTGGCCATCGCCACGGTGCCCGCCGGGTAGGTCACCCGCCCGTCGGCGCCGGGCTTGCCGAGGCCGTCCAGGTTCTCGTCCGGGAGCGTGTAGCCGGGGCCGCCCCGGCCGTCGCCCTGCGGGTCGCCGCACTGCAGCACATAGATGTTCTCGGTGGTCAGCCGGTGGCAGGTGGTGTCGTCGAAGAAGCCCTTGGCGGCCAGGTGCTGGAAGGAGTTGACCGTGTGCGGGGTCTTCGCCGCGTCCATGGCGATGGCGACGTCCCCGCGGTCGGTCCGCAGGTCCATGGTGTACCGGGCCTTCTTGTCGATGGTCATCGACGGCTCGGGCTTCTCGGTCGGGGTGGGCTGCTCGGCGGGCTCGGTGGGCCCGCCGCCGTCGGACTTCCCGCCGTCGCCGCCCAGCGCGCCGGCCGCGGCGGCGGTGACGCCCGCGGCCAGTACCAGGGCGAGACCGGTGGCGATCACCACGTTGCGGCGGCGCGCCTTGCGCTGCGCCGCCTCCCGGCGCTGCTGCTGCCGCTCCGCCTTCTCCCGTGCGAGCTGCCTCCGCCGCTGCTCGTTACTGACCACCGAGGACTCCTCCGAGATACGTCGTGACATCGACCCGTCGTTCCGTCGATCACCTGGCCGTACCGTATACGGGTTCGCCGCCGGCCCACCCGCGCCGGTAGGCTCTGCGGCAGCCGGAAATCTTCCGCCGACGACTGTGAGAAGGACGATCGTGCTCATTGCCGGGTTCCCCGCCGGGGCCTGGGGGACCAACTGCTACCTGGTCGCCCCCGCCGCCGGTGAGGAGTGCGTGATCATCGACCCGGGCCACCAGGCGGCCCAGGGCGTCGAGGAGACCCTCGCCAAGCATCGGCTCAAGCCCGTCGCCGTCGTCCTCACCCATGGCCACATCGACCACGTCGCCTCGGTGGTGCCGGTCTGCGGCGCCCATGACGTACCGGCCTACATCCATCCCGAGGACCGCTACATGATGAGCGACCCGGAGAAGGCGCTGGGCCGGTCCATCGGTATGCCGCTGCTGGGCGAGCTGACCGTGGGGGAGCCGGACGACGTGCACGAGCTGGCCGACGGCAGCCGGCTGAACCTCGCGGGACTGGAGCTGACGGTCGCCCACGCGCCCGGCCATACCAAGGGGTCGGTGACCTTCAGGATGCCCGAACAGGCGGACATCCCGCCCGTCTTCTTCTCGGGCGACCTGCTGTTCGCCGGCTCCATCGGACGCACCGACCTGCCCGGGGGCAGCCACGCCGACATACTCGAGTCGCTGGCCCGGGTGTGCCTGCCGCTCGACGACTCGACCGTGGTGCTCTCCGGCCACGGCCCCCAGACCAGCATCGGCCGCGAGCGCGCCACCAACCCGTATCTGCGGCAGGTGGCCGCCGGCCTCGGAAGCGGCACCCCGACCGCCGCTCCGCGACGAGGAATGTGACAAGAACCTTCGTGAGTACCTTCAAGGCCCCTCGGGGCACCTATGACCTGATTCCGCCGGTCTCCGCCACTTTTCTGGCGGTACGCGAGGCCCTCGCCGCGCCGCTGAAGCGTGCCGGCTACGGCTACATGGAGACCCCCGGCTTCGAGAACGTCGAGCTGTTCGCGCGCGGTGTCGGCGAGTCCACCGACATCGTCACCAAGGAGATGTACACCCTCACCACCAAGGGCGGCGACCAGCTGGCGCTGCGCCCCGAAGGCACCGCCTCGGTGCTGCGCGCCGCGCTGGAGGCCAATCTCCACAAGGGCGGCAACCTGCCGGTCAAGCTCTGGTACTCCGGCTCGTACTACCGCTACGAGCGCCCGCAGAAGGGCCGCTACCGCCACTTCTCGCAGGTCGGTGCCGAGGCCATCGGTGCCGAGGACCCGGCCCTGGACGCCGAGCTGATCATCCTGGCCGTGGACGCCTACCGCTCCCTGGGCCTGAGGAACTTCCGGCTGCTGCTGAACTCGCTGGGCGACAAGGAGTGCCGCCCCGCCTACCGGGCCGCCCTCCAGGAGTTCCTGCGCGGGCTCGACCTGGACGAGGACACCCGGCGCCGGGTGGAGATCAACCCGCTGCGGGTCCTGGACGACAAGCGGGAGGCGGTCCAGCAGCAGCTCACCGGCGCCCCGCTGCTCCGCGACCACCTGTGCGAGGCGTGCAAGGCCTACCACGAGCAGGTCCGCGAGCTGCTCACCGCGGCCGGCGTGGCCTACCAGGACGACCCCAAGCTGGTGCGCGGCCTGGACTACTACACCCGCACCACCTTCGAGTTCGTGCACGACGGCCTCGGCTCGCAGTCCGCGGTCGGCGGCGGCGGGCGCTACGACGGCCTCTCCGAGATGATCGGCGGCCCCGAGCTGCCGTCGGTCGGCTGGGCGCTGGGCGTGGACCGCACCGTGCTGGCCCTGGAGGCCGAGGGCATCGAGCTGGAGCTGCCCGCCCCCACCAGCGTGTACGCGGTGCCGCTGGGCGAGGAGGCGCGCCGTGCGCTGTTCGGCGTGGTCACCGAGCTGCGCCGGGCCGGCATCGCCACCGACTTCGCCTTCGGCGGGCGCGGCCTGAAGGGCGCCATGAAGGGGGCCAACCGCTCCGGTGCCCGGTTCGCGGTCATCGCCGGCGAGCGGGACCTCGCCGAGGGCGTGATCCAGCTCAAGGACCTGGAGTCGGGCGAGCAGACCCCGGTGCCGCTGGCCTCCGTCGCCGAGGAGCTCCGCGACCGCCTCGGCTAGCCCACCGAGTGCTCGGCACCCCGGGCCCGTACCGCCACCGCGGTACGGGCCCGCCCGCGTCCGGGGCCGGTCCACCGGGCCCTTCGGCGTCATCTCCGGGCGCTGGGATTCATCCGGCGGGGCGATCCTCCATCCGGTGACACCGGACCCCGCCGTGCCGGCCGGGGCACGGCCCGGTCGGCGATACCCGCCAGGTCGGGGGCGGGGACGGCGGGGACGGTGAGGAAACGGTGCGTGGTGCACGCTTATGTCCAACGAACGACGGACACGGCAGGATGGTCCGGGCTGCCACGGGGCGGTCACGAGGGCGTCGGTGGGGCACAATGACCCTGCCTCTCAGGGCGACAGCACACTTGGCGTGCGGCATGGCCGCGTGGTTGCGGGAGCGACGGATCGGGATATGGCGACGACAGTGATGGACGGCGTGGACACGGACGAGGCGGGGGACGAGTCCCCGGCGAGGGTCGGCAGCGGCCGCGCCTTCGGGTGGCTGCTGGTGATCACCGGTGCGCTGGGGCTGCTCGCCGCCTGGGTCATCACGATCGACAAGAACAAGATCCTGGAAGCCAAGGTCGCGGGGAAGACCTTCACCCCCGGGTGCAGCCTCAACCCGATCGTCTCCTGCGGCAACATCATGGAGAGCAAGCAGGCCCAGGCGTTCGGCTTCCCGAACCCGATGATGGGACTGGTCGCCTACGGCATCGTGATCTGCGTGGGCATGTCGCTGCTGTCCGGCGCCCGGTTCCCGCGCTGGTACTGGCTGACCTTCAACGCGGGCTGCCTGTTCGGTGTCGGATTCTGCACCTGGCTCCAGTACCAGTCGCTGTACGTGATCGGCTCCCTGTGCCTGTGGTGCTGCCTGGCCTGGGCCGCCACCATCGTGATGTTCTGCTACGTCACCGGCTACAACATCAAGCACAACTTCCTGCCCGCCCCCGCGGGCCTGCGCCGCGGGCTGCTGGAGTTCCACTGGGTGGTGCCGGTGCTGTGGATGGGCGTCATCGGCATGCTGATCCTCACCAGGTGGTGGGACTTCTGGACCGGCGGCCAGGTCTGACCGGTCCGGCCCCGGCCCGTCTGTCAGTGGGGTGACATAGGCTTCCCGCGTGGAGCCAGACCTGTTCACCGCCGCCGCCGAGGACCGCCAGGAGAAGGATCCGGCGGGCAGTCCGCTGGCCGTGCGGATGCGCCCGCGCACCCTCGACGAGGTCGTGGGCCAGCAGCACCTGCTGCGGCCCGGCTCCCCGCTGCGCAGACTGGTCGGCGGCGCCGAGGGCCCGGCCGGCCCCTCCTCGGTGATCCTCTGGGGCCCGCCCGGCATCGGCAAGACCACCCTGGCGTACGTGGTCAGCAAGGCCACCGACAAGCGCTTCGTCGAGCTGTCCGCCATCACCGCCGGGGTCAAGGAGGTGCGGGCGGTCATCGACGGCGCCCGGCGCTCCTCCGGCGCGTACGGCCGGGACACCGTGCTCTTCCTGGACGAGATCCACCGCTTCAGCAAGGCCCAGCAGGACTCGCTGCTGCCCGCCGTGGAGAACCGCTGGGTCACCCTGATCGCGGCCACCACCGAGAACCCGTACTTCTCGGTGATCTCCCCGCTGCTCTCCCGCTCGCTGCTGCTCACCCTGGAGCCGCTCACCGACGACGACCTGCGCTCGCTGCTGCACCGGGCCCTCACCGAGGAGCGTGGTCTGGGCGGGGCCGTCTCGCTGCCCGAGGACGCGGAGGGCCATCTGCTGCGGATCGCCGGCGGGGACGCCCGCCGGGCGCTGACCGCCCTGGAGGCCGGCGCAGGCGCCGCACTGGCCAAGGGCGAGGAGGAGATCACGCTCGGCACCCTGGAGGAGGCGGTCGACCGGGCGGCGGTGAAGTACGACCGCTCCGGCGACCAGCACTACGACGTGGCGAGCGCGCTGATCAAGTCCATCCGCGGCTCGGACGTGGACGCGGCGCTGCACTACCTGGCCCGGATGATCGAGGCGGGGGAGGACCCCCGGTTCATCGCCCGGCGCCTGATGATCTCCGCCAGCGAGGACATCGGCCTGGCCGACCCCACCGCCCTGCCCACCGCGGTGGCCGCGGCCCAGGCGGTGGCCCTGATCGGCTTCCCGGAGGCCGCGCTCACCCTCAGCCACGCCACCATCGCGCTGGCCCTGGCCCCCAAGTCCAACTCCGCCACCACGGCGATAGGGGCGGCCCTGGAGGACGTTCGCAAGGGGCTCGCCGGCCCGGTGCCGGCGCATCTGCGCGACGGCCACTACCAGGGCGCCAAGAAGCTCGGGCACGCCCAGGGCTACCTCTACCCGCACGATCTGCCGGGCGGGATCGCGGCCCAGCAGTACGCCCCGGACGCCCTGCGGGACAAGCGCTACTACCAGCCCACCCGCTACGGCGCCGAGGCGCGGTACGCGGACGTGGTGGAGCGGGTCCGGCAGCGGCTGCGCGGAGACCGGCCCCAGGGGGACGCGGCCCCCTGAGCCCGCGCCGGGACGGTCAGTGGGGTCCGTGCGGCCGGGCCCGCACATGCATGCGCTCGCCCTGCGGCCCGAAGAGGCTCAGCACCTCCACCGATCCCTGACCGGTGGAGCCGAACCAGTGCGGCAGCCGGGTGTCGAACTCGGCGGCCTCCCCCGGGGCGAGCACGAGGTCGTGCTCGGCGAGCACCAGCCGCAGTCTGCCGTGGAGCACGTAGAGCCACTCGTAGCCCTCGTGGGTGCGCGGTTCGGCCTCGCTGCGGGTGGCGTCGATGACCATCTTGAACGCCTGCAGGCCGCCCGGCTGCCGGGTCAGCGGCACCACCGTGGAGTCCCCGCGCCGCACCGGCTTCAGCCGCACCCGCGGATCCCCCACCGGCGGTGCGCCGACCAGCTCGTCCAGCGGCACCTGATGGGCCTGGGCGATCGGCAGCAGCAGCTCCAGGCTCGGTCTGCGCTGCCCGGACTCCAGCCGGGAGAGCGTGCTGACCGAGATGCCGGTGGACTGGGAGAGGGCGGACAGGGTGCAGCCGCGCTCCCGGCGCAGCCGCCTCAGCCGCGGCCCCACCGCGGCGAGCACCTCGTCCATCCCGCCGTCCGCCGCACTGTCCGTCGCCTCGTCCATGCCGGGAGTCTATTGCGGGAACGGCAACAGGACTTGCCACTCCCCGAGGAGTGCGGGCAGGGTCGCCCCGGAGGTGCTACGCGATGCATGACAACGACTTCGACTGGGCCGCGATGGCCGACCTGCTGGAACTGGAGGGGGAGGCGCACAGCTCGTATGTGCGGCAGGCCCTCGACGATCTCGCCGAGCTGCCCGATCTGGACCCGCGCCGGATCCTGGACATCGGCAGCGGCCCGGGGGTGGCCGCCTGCCGGATGGCGGAGGCCTTCCCGCGGGCCGAGGTCACCGCGGTGGACGGGACGCCGGAGCTGCTGGCCCGGGCCGAGCAGCGGGCCGCGCGGCTGGGGGTGCGGCTGCGGACCGAGTCGGCCGAGTTCCCGGAGGGGCTGACCGGCCTGGGAACGGCGGACCTGGTGTGGTCCGGGCACGTCGTCCACCACGTCGGCGACCAGCAGGACGCGCTGCGCCGGCTGACCGCGCTGCTGGAGCCCGGCGGCGTGCTGGCCATCGTGGAGGGCGGGCTGCCGATCCGCCGCCTCCCGCGCGACCTGGGCTTCGGGCGACCTGGGCTGGAGGCCCGGCTGGACGCGGTGTCGGCCGAGCGCTTCGCGCGGATGCGCGCCGAACTCCCCGGCTCGGTCGCGGTCGTCGAGGACTGGCCGGGCATGCTGCGCGCCGCCGGCCTCACCGAGGTGCACAGCAGGACCTACCTGGTGGACCACCCCGCCCCGCTGGCCGAGGGCCCGCGCCGTACGGTGCGGCGCGCGCTGGAGCGGCACCGCGCCGTGCTCGGCGAGCTGCTGGACGCCGAGGACGCGGCGACCCTGGACCGGCTGCTGGACCCGGACGACCCGGCGGGCGTGGACCAGCGTGAGGACCTGTACCTGCTGACCGCGGAGACCGTGCACTTCGGACGCCGCGCCAAGGGCTGACCGACCACCCGGGCCGGCCGCCTGGGCCGGCCACCGTCCGGGCCCGCCACCGCCTGGGCCGTCTACCGTGCGGGTCGGCCACCACCAGGGCCTGCCACCGCCCGGGCCACCCGCCCCGCGCCGCAGGGACTCGGGTCGCCCCGGCCGTCGGGCCGTCCGCCGGCCCGGCTCCCGGCGCCCCCTGAGCAGCGCCCCCGCAGGCGGTACGGGGTGAGCCGACCGGTGGCGGCGGGGTACCGGCGGTCGGGGCCGCGCCCGGGCTCGTGATCTCCATCACGCGGGCCGGTCGGCCCTTGCGGGCACGGGCGCCCGGCCGGACCGCCAAGGACCCGTCGCACAACGGAAATAGCAGGTCATCGGCGGGGATCCGGAGGCGCGCGGCGGGTTCCGCGGGGGCGAGGGCGCCGCCGTTCCCGGGGCCGGGCACCGCCGGCGACGCCGTAGCCTGGAGGGAACCGAGAGATGCGTACACGCTCCGCCGCCGTGGGCCGCGGGGCGTCTTCCATGGGGCGCGGCTGACTCTTCTCGGCGCCGTGAGGCACCGAGCGGAGGGATCCCCGGTCGAGGCGCGCCATCCCTCAGTTAAGGTAAGGCTCACCTAATTAGTTCGGAGGTTCGTTCCCCGTGAACCAGTCGCGTCCCAAGGTCAAGAAGTCGCGTGCGCTCGGCATCGCGCTGACCCCCAAGGCTGTGAAGTACTTCGAGGCCCGCCCGTACCCGCCGGGTGAGCACGGCCGCGGCCGCAAGCAGAACAGCGACTACAAGGTCCGCCTGCTGGAGAAGCAGCGCCTGCGGGCCCAGTACGACATCAGCGAGCGCCAGATGGCCCGCGCCTACGACCGCGCCCGCAAGGTCGAGGGCAAGACCGGCGAGGCGCTGATCATCGAGCTCGAGCGCCGTCTGGACGCGCTCGTCCTGCGCTCCGGCCTGGCCCGCACCATCTACCAGGCCCGCCAGATGGTCGTGCACGGCCACATCGAGGTCAACGGCCGCAAGGTCGACAAGCCGTCCTTCCGGGTCCGCCCGGACGACGTGGTGATGGTCCGCGAGCGCAGCCGCGAGAAGCACCCCTTCCAGGTCGCCCGCGAGGGCGGTTACGCCCTGGACGGCGAGACCCCGCGCTACCTGCAGGTCAACCTCCAGGCCCTGGCGTTCCGCCTGGACCGCGACCCGCAGCGCAAGGAGATCCCGGTGATCTGCGACGAGCAGCTCGTCGTCGAGTACTACGCCCGCTGACCCGGCGGCGCGCACCACTTCGCGCACCCGGCCCGCGAGCCCCCGACCCCGGTCGGTGGGGACGCGGGCCGTTTCGCGTCCCCGTCCCCGTCCGCCGGGGCCGGCCGTCCGGCGGGGAACACCCGGCGTACCGAGGGGTACGCGGACCGTACAATCCCGCCGGAGGGCCGGGCCCCAGGGCCGCCGCCGGCACCGGGTTATCCGGTACGGGCGCGCGGCCCCGGCGCGATAAAGTCGAACCCAGCCATACGACGACCTGCAAGGAGCGGTGCAACGTGTCCGGTGGAGAGGTGGCCGGGATCCTGGTGGCCGTCTTCTGGGCGATCCTCGTGTCGTTCCTCGCGCTCGCGCTGGTACGGCTCGCGCAGACCCTCAAGGCCGCCACCAAGCTGGTCGCGGACGTGACCGAACAGGCGGTCCCGCTGCTCAGCGAGGCATCCGCCACCGTGCGGTCCGCCAACACCCAGCTGGCCCGGGTGGACTCGATCGCGGCGGACGTGCAGGAGGTCACCGCGAACGCCTCCGCGCTCTCCTCGACCGTGTCCTCCGCCTTCGGCGGACCGCTGGTCAAGGTCGCCGCGTTCGGCTACGGGGTGCGCCGCGCCATCGGCCGAAAGGCCGCCGCGCCCGAGCCGGGCGCGCGGTCCGAGCGTGCCGACCGCACGGTCCTTGTTGGCAAGACCCTGCCGTCCGCCCGCCTGGGCGGTCGCCGCAACCGCGCATCGAAGGGCTGAGGGGCCGCCATGTTCCGCCGCACGTTCTGGTTCACCACCGGCGTCGCAGCCGGCGTCTGGGCCACCGCCAAGGTCAACCGCAAGCTCGCCCAGCTCGCCCCGGAGAGCCTGGCGGCCCAGGCCGCCGACCGGGCGGTGCTCGCGGGCCGGCGGGTCAAGCTGTTCGCCCTCGACGTACGCGACGGCATGGCCGACCGCGAGGCCGCGCTCCGGGACGCCCTGGGCCTGGCCGCACCGCCCGACCCCGAGCCGGCCGCGGACCCCGGCCGCCCCCGGCTCGTCCAGACCTATCCCGCCAACCACCGCACCACTGGAAATGAGGACCACTGATGGAGTCGGCTGAAATCCGCCGCCGCTGGCTGCGCTTCTTCGAGGAGCGCGGGCACACCGTCGTGCCGTCGGCGTCGCTCATCGCGGACGACCCGACGCTGCTGCTGGTCCCCGCGGGCATGGTGCCCTTCAAGCCCTACTTCCTGGGCGAGGTCAAGCCGCCCTTCCCGCGCGCCACCAGCGTGCAGAAGTGCGTGCGCACCCCGGACATCGAAGAGGTCGGCAAGACCACCCGGCACGGCACGTTCTTCCAGATGTGCGGCAACTTCTCCTTCGGCGACTACTTCAAGGAAGGCGCCATCAAGCTCGCCTGGGAGCTGCTGACCACCCCGGTGGCGGACGGCGGCTACGGGCTGGAGCCGGAGAAGCTCTGGATCACCGTCTACAAGGACGACGACGAGGCCGAGCGCATCTGGCGCGAGGTCGTCGGGGTGCCCGCCGAGCGCATCCAGCGGCTCGGCATGGGCCCCAACTTCTGGTCCATGGGCGTGCCCGGCCCCTGCGGCCCCTGCTCCGAGATCAACTACGACCGGGGCCCCGAGTTCGGCGAGGAGGGCGGCCCGGCCGTCAACGACGAGCGCTACGTGGAGATCTGGAACCTGGTCTTCATGCAGTACGAGCGCGGCGCCGGCTCGGGCAAGGAGGACTTCCCGATCCTGGGCGACCTGCCCAGCAAGAACATCGACACCGGTCTCGGCCTCGAGCGCCTCGCCATGATCCTGCAGGGCGTGCAGAACATGTACGAGACCGACACCCTGCGCGTGGTGATGGACAAGGCCACCGAGCTCACCGGGGTCCGCTACGGCGCCGCCGACACCTCCGACGTCTCGCTGCGCGTGGTCGCCGACCACCTGCGCACCTCGGTCATGCTCATCGGCGACGGCGTCACCCCCGGCAACGAGGGCCGCGGCTATGTGCTGCGCCGCATCATGCGCCGCGCCATCCGCAACATGCGGCTGCTGGGCGCCACCGAGCCGGTGGTGGGCGCGCTGGTCGACACCGTCATCACCACGATGGGCGAGCAGTACCCGGAGCTGGTCACCGACCGCAAGCGCATCGAGACGGTGGCCCTCGCCGAGGAGACCGCGTTCCTCAAGACGCTCAAGGCCGGCACCAACATCCTCGACACCGCCGTCACCGAGACCAAGGCCGGCGGCGGCACCGTGCTCGCCGGTGACAAGGCGTTCCTGCTCCACGACACCTGGGGCTTCCCGATCGACCTCACCCTGGAGATGGCCGCCGAGCAGGGGCTGTCCGTGGACGAGGCGGGCTTCCGCCGCCTGATGAAGGAGCAGCGGGAGCGCGCCAAGGCCGACGCCAAGGCCAAGAAGACCGGCCACGCCGACCTGTCGGCCTACCGCGAGGTCGCCGACACCGCCGGCACCACCGTCTTCACCGGCTACACCGGCACCGAGGGCGAGGCCACCGTGGTCGGCCTGCTGGTCGACGGCCTGCCCTCGCCCGCCGCCGCCGAGGGCGACGAGGTCGAGGTGGTCCTGGACCGCACGCCGTTCTACGCCGAGGGCGGCGGCCAGCTCGCCGACAGCGGCCGGATCCGGCTGGACTCCGGCGCCGTGGTGGAGGTCCGGGACGTCCAGCAGCCGGTGCCCGGCGTCAGCGTGCACAAGGGCGTCGTCCAGGTCGGCGAGGTCACCCTGGGCGCCGCCGCCCACGCCGCCATCGACGTCAAGCGCCGCCGGGCCATCGCCCGCGCCCACAGCGCCACCCACCTGACCCACCAGGCGCTGCGCGACGCCCTGGGCCCGACCGCCGCCCAGGCCGGTTCGGAGAACTCCCCGGGCCGCTTCCGCTTCGACTTCGGCTCGCCCAGTGCCGTGCCCGGCACCGTGCTGACCGACGTCGAGCAGAAGATCAACGAGGTGCTCGCCCGCGAACTCGACGTGCAGGCTGAGATCATGAGCCTGGACGACGCCAAGAAGCAGGGCGCCATCGCCGAGTTCGGCGAGAAGTACGGCGAGCAGGTCCGCGTGGTCAGCATCGGCGACTTCTCCAAGGAGCTGTGCGGCGGCACCCATGTGGGCAACACCGCCCAGCTCGGCCTGGTCAAGCTGCTGGGCGAGTCCTCCATCGGCTCCGGGGTGCGCCGTATCGAGGCCCTGGTCGGCGTGGACGCCTACAACTTCCTGGCCCGCGAGGCCACCGTGGTCGCCCAGCTGACCAACCTGGTCAAGGGCCGCTCGGAGGAGCTGCCGGAGAAGATCGCCGGGATGCTCGCCAAGCTGAAGGACGCGGAGAAGGAGATCGAGCGGTTCCGCGCCGAGAAGGTGCTGCAGGCCGCCGCCGGACTCGCCGAGGGCGCCCGCGACGTACGCGGCGTGGCCCTGGTCACCGGTCAGGTGCCGGACGGAACCACCGCCGACGACCTGCGCAAGCTGGTCCTGGACGTGCGCGGCCGCATTCCCGCCGACCGCCCGTCCGTGGTGGCCCTGTTCACCACCGCGGGCGGCCGTCCGCTGACCGTGATCGCCACCAACGAGGCGGCCCGCGAGCGCGGCCTGAAGGCCGGCGACCTGGTGCGTACCGCCGCCAAGACCCTCGGTGGCGGCGGTGGCGGCAAGCCGGACGTGGCCCAGGGCGGCGGCCAGAACCCGGAGGCGGTCGGCGAGGCCATCGCCGCCGTCGAGCGCCTCGTGGCCGAGCAGGCATGAGCTGGCGGCGCGGCCGGCGGATCGCCGTCGACGTCGGGGACGCCCGGATCGGGGTCGCCAGCTGCGACCCCGACGGGATCCTGGCGACCCCGGTGGAGACCGTGCCGGGACGTGACGTCCCGGCCGCCCAGCGGCGGCTGACGGCGATCGTCGAGGAGTACGAGCCCATCGAGGTGGTGGTCGGGCTGCCCCGCTCGCTCAGCGGGCGGGAGGGCCCGGCCGCGGCCAAGGTGCGCGCCTTCGCGCAGAACCTGGCCAGGCGGGTGGCGCCGGTGCCGGTGCGGCTGGTCGACGAGCGGATGACCACCGTCACCGCGGCCCAGTCGATGCGGGCCTCGGGCGTCAGCGCCAAGAAGGGCCGCGCCTCGGTCGATCAGGCCGCGGCCGTGGTGATCCTGCAGAGCGCGCTGGAGACCGAACGGGTGTCCGGCATGCCACCCGGAGAGGGCGTCGAGGTCGCCCTCTGATCGCGATACGGTAACGTTCCGCGCGTCCAAGGCAGCCACCGGCGCCCGCCAGTAGCGCACGCGCCCCCTTGCTGCCGACCCGCGGAACTAGGGGATCGATGACTGAGTACGACCGGGGCCCCGGCTCCCAACCCTGGCACCCCGAGGACCCCCTGTACGGGGACCCGGGGTGGCAGGGCCAGCAGGCCGGGGTCGGTCATGATCCCTACGCTCAGGCCCCGCTGGGGCAGCAGCCCTACGGGCAGCCCCAGCAGGGCCACCAGCCGTACGACCCGCAGCAGCACGGGCAGCACCCCGGCCCTCAGCAGGGGCAGCAGCCGTACGAGCAGTACCCAGGCGGGCAGGACGGGTACGGGCAGCAGCACCCCTACGACGCCGGCTACCCCGGCGAGCCGTACCCCGAGGCATACCCCCAGCAGGGCGCTCCGCGGCAGGGCCACCAGCAGCAGGGCCAGCAGCAGTGGGCGGGTGGCCCGGCCGGGCATCCGCAGGCCCAGGCCCAGTACGGCAACGGCGGCTGGGACCCCGGCTACCAGGGCCAGGAGCCGGCCGATCCGTATTTCTCAGGTTCCTCTGGTTCCTCTGGTTCCTCTGGTTCCTCCGGGTCCCGCTGGGAGGTGCCCCCGGAGCAGGCCGACCCGTACGCCGGCGGGCAGCAGGACCACTACGCGGCCGAGAGCGCCTATCCGCCGCCCGGCCCGTCCTACCCGCACCACGGCGGCGAGGCGCCCGACCCGCGACAGGCCGAGCCGGCGCTCGCCGGAGCCCCGGGCGGCCCCGGGGGCCCGGTGGCAGGGGCCGACGGCCCCGAGGCCGACCTGGCCGCGCAGCCACCCGGCACCGTACTGCCGGACCGGCAGGCGGAGGAGTTCCCCGCGGAGCACCCCGACGAGCACGCCGAGGACCCCGACGAGGACCCCGACCAGGAGGAGACCGCGGGCGGCGGCCGGGAGGGCCGCGGCAAGCAGCCCAAGCGCCGCAACGGCATGGCCTGCCTGGTGGTCGCCGTGGTGCTGACCGGACTGGTCGGCGGTGGCGGCTACTACGGCTACCAGTTCTGGCAGAGCCGCTTCGGAGCGCCGCCGGACTACTCCGGCGAGGGCACCGGCCAGGTGGCCATCGAGGTGCCCAAGGGCGCGGTCGTCGCCGACATCGGCAACATCCTCAAGCGCGCGGGCGTGGTCAAGAGCACCGACGCCTTCATCGAGGCCGCGGGCAAGGACGACCGCGGCCAGCGCATCCAGCCCGGCTCGTACACCCTGCGCAGGCACATGTCGGCCGAGGCGGCGGTGACCATGATGACCGACCCGGCCAGCATGAACGCGCTGATCGTGACCGAGGGCATGCGCAATGCCAACGTCTACACGGCCATCGACAAGAAGCTGCACCTCAAGCCGGGCACCACCAAGGGCGTCGCCAAGAGCCAGGTCAAGAACCTGGGGCTGCCCGACTGGGCGGACGACAACGCGAAGATAAGGGACCCGCTGGAGGGCTTCCTCTACCCCGGCCGCTACAGCGCCGCCAAGGGCGCCAAGCCCGCCACCGTGCTGCGCGAGATGGTCAAGAACGCCAAGGTGCAGTACGCCAAGTACGACCTGGCCGGCAAGGCCGAGGAACTGGGCCTGGACTCCCCGCTCCAGCTGGTCACCGTCGCCAGCCTGGTACAGGCCGAGGGCGTGACCCACGACGACTTCCGGAAGATGGCCGAGGTGGTCTACAACCGCCTCAAGCCGGACAACGTGCAGACCTTCGGCCAGCTCCAGTTCGACTCGACGTACAACTACATCAAGAACCAGAGCAAGATCGACATCTCACTGGCCGAGATCAAGAACTTCGACCACCCCTACAACACCTACTTCTACAAGGGGTTGCCGCCCGGTCCCATCGGCAACCCGGGCGATGTGGCGCTCAAGGCGGCCCAGAACCCCAGCCACGACGGCTGGTACTACTTCATCTCGCTGGACGGCAGGACCACCAAGTTCACCAAGACCCTCGCCGACCACGACAAGCTGGTGAACGAGTTCAACAAGAACCGGCAGGGAAACTGAGGAGCCGGCACACCATGACGTACAACCGCAGAGCGGGAGTGCTCGGCTCGCCCATCGCCCACTCCCTCTCCCCGGTCCTGCACCGCACCGCCTACGCCGAGCTGGGCCTGACCGGGTGGACCTACCACCGCTTCGAGGTCGACGAGGCCGGGCTGCCCGACTTCGTCCGCGGCCTGGACCGCCGGGTATGGGCCGGGCTGTCGCTGACCATGCCGCTCAAGCGCGCGGTCATCCCGCTGCTGGACGAGATCGGCCACACCGCCGCCGCGGTGGAGGCGGTCAACACGGTGGTCTTCGCCGAGGACGGCCGCAGCATCGGCGACAACACCGACATCCCCGGCATGGTGGCCGCACTGCGCGAGCGCGGCATCGAACAGGTGGACAGCGCCGCCGTGCTGGGTGCGGGGGCCACCGCCGCCTCCGCGCTCGCCGCGCTCTCCCGGGTCTGCACCGGCGAGGTCACCGCGTATGTGCGCAAGGCCGCCCGGGCGGTCGAGATGCGGCAGTGGGGCGACCGGCTGGGCGTGGCGGTGCGCACCGCCGACTGGTCCGACGCCGCCCGGGCGTTCGGCGCCCCGCTGGTGATCGCGACCACCCCGGCAGGCGCCACCGACGCACTCTCCGAGGCCGTCCCGGACCGGCCGGGCACCCTCTTCGACGTCCTCTACGACCCGTGGCCGACCCCGCTGGCCGCCGCCTGGGCGGCCCGCGGCGGCGCGGTGCTCGGCGGTCTGGACCTGCTGGTCCACCAGGCCGGGCTCCAGGTGGAGCAGATGACCGGCCGGGCGCCGGCGCCGCTGGCCGCGATGCGCGCGGCCGGCGAGCAGGCGCTGGCGGCCCGCCAGGGCTGAGCCACCGGGTCCATCTGCTGAGACCGTGTCCGGGTCATGCCGCGGACGTGGGAGGATCGGGGTGGCGGCCGGGCCGCGCCCCCGGCGCGCCGTCTGTCGCCGAGGCGCGCGCAAGAGGAGCACCGTTGAGCAGGTTGCGCTGGCTGACCGCGGGGGAGTCGCACGGCCCCGCGCTGGTCGCGACGCTGGAGGGACTCCCCGCCGGAGTGCCCGTCACCACGGAGATGGTGGCGGACGCGCTGGCCAGGCGGCGGCTCGGTTATGGGCGCGGTGCCCGGATGAAGTTCGAGCGCGACGAGGTCACCTTCCTCGGCGGCGTACGGCACGGTCTGACCCTGGGCAGCCCGGTGGCGATCATGGTCGGCAACACCGAGTGGCCCAAGTGGGAGCAGGTGATGGCCGCCGACCCGGTGGACGAGGAGACCCTGGCCGGGCTGGCCCGCAACGCCCCGCTCACCCGCCCCCGCCCCGGCCACGCCGACCTCGCCGGGATGCAGAAGTACGGCTTCGACGAGGCCCGGCCGATCCTGGAGCGCGCCAGCGCCCGGGAGACCGCCGCCCGCGTGGCGCTGGGCAGCGTCGCCCGCTCCTACCTCAAGGAGACGGCCGGCATCGAGATCGTCTCCCATGTGGTGGAGCTGGCCTCCGCCAAGGCGCCCTACGGCGTCCACCCGGTGCCCGCCGACGTGGCGCGGCTCGACGCCGACCCGGTGCGCTGCCTGGACCCGGACGCCAGCGAGGCGATGGTGGCCGAGATCGACCGGGCCCACAAGGACGGCGACACCCTGGGCGGTGTGGTCGAGGTCCTGGCCTACGGGGTGCCAGTGGGCCTGGGCTCGCATGTGCACTGGGACCGGCGGCTGGACGCCCGACTGGCCGCGGCCCTGATGGGCATCCAGGCCATCAAGGGCGTGGAGGTCGGCGACGGCTTCGAGCTGGCCCGGGTGCCCGGCTCCCAGGCGCACGACGAGATCCACGCCACCAGCGAGGGCATCCGGCGCGCCTCCGGCCGCTCCGGCGGCACCGAGGGCGGGCTGACCACCGGCGAGCTGCTGCGCGTGCGGGCCGCGATGAAGCCCATCGCCACCGTGCCGCGCGCGCTGGCCACCGTGGACGTCTCCACCGGCGAGGCCGCCCAGGCCCACCACCAGCGCTCGGACGTCTGCGCGGTGCCGGCCGCCGGCATCGTGGCCGAGGCGATGGTCGCCCTGGTGCTGGCCGACGCGGTGGCCGAGAAGTTCGGCGGCGACAGCGTCCCCGAGACCCGGCGCAACGTGCGGGGCTACCTCGACCACCTGACGATCCGATGAGCGGCCCGGCGGTCGTCCTGGTCGGCCCGATGGGGGTCGGCAAGACCACGGTGGGCCGGCTGCTCGCGGAGCGGCTCGGCACCACCTTCCGCGACACCGACGCCGACATCGTCGCGGCCACCGGCAAGGAGATCTCGGAGATCTTCATCGAGGACGGCGAGCCGCACTTCCGCGAGCTGGAGCGGCAGGCCGTGCGGGAGGCGGTCGCCGACCACCCCGGGGTGCTGGCGCTGGGCGGCGGCGCGGTGCTGGACGAGGGCACCCGGGCACTGCTCGCCGGGCTGCCGGTGGTCTTCCTGGAGATGGGCGTGGCCGAGGCCGTCCGGCGCACCGGCCTGGACACCCCCCGCCCGCTGCTGATGATCAACCCCCGGCAGCGCTGGCGCGAGCTGATGGAGCAGCGCCGCCCGTACTACACCGAGGTGGCGCGCGCCCAGGTCTCCGCCGAGGGCCGCACCCCCGACGAGGTCGCCGAGGCGGTCCTCGACGCACTGGAACTGAGGAAGGCATGACCAGCGACACCACACCCACCCGGATCCAGGTCGGGGGAAGCAGCGGCAGCGACCCCTACGAGGTGCTGGTCGGCCACCAGCTGCTGGGCGAGCTCCCCGCCCTGATCGGGGAGCGTGCGAAGCGGGTGGCGATCATCCATCCCGAGGCGCTGGCCGGCACCGGGGACGCCATCCGCGACGACCTTGCCGCCCAGGGCTACGAGGCCATCGCCATCCAGGTGCCCAACGCCGAGGAGGCCAAGACCGCCGAGGTCGCCGCGTACTGCTGGAAGGCGCTCGGGCAGACCGGCTTCACCCGCACCGACGTGATCGTCGGCGTGGGCGGCGGCGCCACCACCGACCTGGCGGGCTTCGTGGCCGCCAGCTGGCTGCGCGGGGTGCGCTGGGTCGCCGTACCCACCACGGTGCTCGGCATGGTGGACGCCGCGGTCGGCGGCAAGACCGGCATCAACACCGCGGAGGGCAAGAACCTGGTGGGCGCCTTCCACCCGCCCGCCGGGGTGCTCTGCGACCTGGCCGCGCTGGAGTCCCTGCCGGTCCACGACTACGTCAGCGGACTGGCCGAGATCATCAAGGCCGGCTTCATCGCCGACCCGGTGATCCTCGACCTCATCGAGGCCGACCCGGCCGCCGCCCGCACCCCCGCCGGGCCGCACACCGCCGAGCTGATCGAGCGGTCCATCCGGGTCAAGGCCGAGGTGGTCTCCGCCGACCTCAAGGAGTCCGGGCCGCGGGAGATCCTCAACTACGGCCACACCCTGGCGCACGCCATCGAGAAGAACGAGCGCTACAACTGGCGGCACGGCGCCGCCGTCTCGGTGGGCATGCTCTTCGCCGCCGAGCTCGGCCGGCTCGCGGGCCGGCTGGACGATGCCACCGCCGACCGGCACCGCCGCGTGCTGGAGTCCGTCGGCCTGCCGGTGAGCTACCGCTACGACCAGTGGCCGCGGCTGCTGGAGGCCATGAAGGTGGACAAGAAGTCGCGGGGCGACCTGCTGCGCTTCATCGTGCTGAACGGCCTGGCCAAGCCCATCGTGCTGGAGGGCCCGGACCCGGCCGTGCTGCTCGCCGCCTACGGGGAGGTCGCCGAGTGACCCGCCGGGTGCTGGTGCTCAACGGCCCCAACCTGGGGCGGCTGGGCAGCCGGGAGCCGGATGTGTACGGCGCCACCTCCTATGCCGGGCTGGTCGAGGAGTGCACCGTGCTCGGCAGGGAGCTCGGCCTCGCGGTGGAGGTGCGCGAGACCAACGACGAGGGCGAGATGATCCGCTGGCTGCACGAGGCGGCGGACGGCCGGATCCCGGTGGTGATCAACCCCGGCGCCTTCACCCACTACGCGTACGGCATGCGGGACGCGGCGGCCCAGCGCACCGCGCCGCTGATCGAGGTGCACATCTCCAATCCGCACGCGCGTGAGGAGTTCCGTCACAACTCTGTCATCGCTGCGGTCGCCAGCGGCACCATCGCCGGCTTCGGAATCGGCTCCTACCGGCTCGCCCTGCGCGCGCTGGCGGGTGAATTGTCCGACTGACGGTGTTTTCCGGGGGCACCCGGCGGCTCCTGACCGGCCCGACCGGTCACCGGTACAGTGGCGCCCGCGGCCGGGGGCGCCCTTCGGCGCCGGACGGGGCAGGTACGGTTCGGTAGGACCGGCCCAACGGCCACGCCGGCGACCCGGTCGTCGAACAGATCGCCGTACGAGACGGAGTGCCACCGGATGCAGCACCCAGTGGGAGCCCCGCTGCCACCGCCCCATGGGCCAGGGCAGCCACCCGGTGCCGACTGGACCCAGGACGCGAGCCACCACCCGGCACCGCCCCCCGGCCATCC
>NZ_SRID01000706.1 GCF_004684805.1 Streptomyces palmae | reverse complement strand
CCCGGGCCCGTACCCGGCCTACGCCGCGCCGGGTCCCGTCCCCGGCGGTCCCGCCTCCGGCTACGGCTATCCGCCGCCCCATCCGCAACCGGCGGACCCGTCGTTCGCCCAGACGGGGCACCCCACCGTGCCGCGGCATCCGGCGCCGCCCGTGCCGTACGACCCCACCCTCCGGCCGGCCGGACCCCCGTCGCCCCAGCCTCAGCAGCCGCACCGCATCGACCAGGTCCGCGCCGAGCTGGACGAGCTCAGCGACCTCCTCCGCAGGGAGCAGGACAGGTGAACGGACGTCTGGTCGCGGACCGCTACGAGCTGGCGACCCTCATCGGGCAGGGCGGCATGGGCCAGGTGTGGACCGCCTACGACCGCCGGCTGGACCGCCGGGTCGCGGTCAAACTCCTGCGCCCGGACCGGATGGCCGGACCCGTCACCGCCGGCACCGCCGACCCCGCCGAGGAGCTGCGCCGCCGCTTCGTGCGCGAGTGCCGGGTCACCGCGCAGGTCGACCACCGCGGCCTGGTGACGGTCCATGACGCGGGCAGCGACGGGGAGGACCTCTACCTGGTGATGAGCCTGGTGGAGGGCGCCGACCTGGCCGACCACCTGGCCGAGAACGACCCCTACCCCTGGGAGTGGGCGGTCTGCGTGGCCGCCCAGCTGTGCGCGGTGCTTTCCGCGGTGCACGCGGTGCCGATCGTGCACCGCGACCTCAAGCCCCGGAACGTGATGGTCCGGCAGGACGGCACGGTCACCGTGCTGGACCTGGGCGTCGCCGCCGTACTGGACACCGACACCACCCGCCTCACCCAGACCGGGTCCCCCATCGGCAGCCCCGCCTACATGGCCCCGGAGCAGGCGATGGGCGGCGCGGTCAGCCCCGGCACCGACCTCTACGCGCTCGGCGTGCTGATACACGAACTGCTGGTCGGCAACGTCCCCTTCGCCGGATCGACCGCGCTCGGGGTGCTCCACCGCCACCTGTACGAGCCGCCGGTGCCGGTGCGGCAGCTGCGGCCCGAGGTGCCCGAGGCGCTGGAGGCCCTGGTGCTGCGGCTGCTCGCCAAGGACCCGCAGCACCGGCCGAGCGGCGCCCAGGAGGTCTACCAGGCGCTCGCCCCGCTGCTGCCCGCCCCCGGCACGGGCAGCAGCCCCCGAGGGCCGATGGACC
>NZ_SRID01000705.1 GCF_004684805.1 Streptomyces palmae | reverse complement strand
CCTGCCGGACGGTGTGGTCAACATCGTCGCGGGCACCGGACCGGAGGCCGGCGAGCACCTGGTCGGCCACCCCGACGTCGCCATGACCTCCTTCACCGGCTCCACCGCGGTCGGCAAGCGGGTCGCCGCCCTGGCCGCCGGCAGCGTCAAGCGGCTCCACCTGGAACTCGGCGGCAAGGCCCCGTTCGTGGTCTTCGACGACGCCGACCTGACGGCAGCGGTGCACGGAGCCGTGGCCGGCGCTCTCATCAACACCGGACAGGACTGCACCGCCGCCACCCGCGCCTATGTGCAGCGCCCGCTCTACGAGGCCTTCGTCGCCGGCGTCGCCGACCTGATGGCCACGGTGCGGCTGGGCCACCCGCTCGACCCGGCCACCGACCTGGGGCCGCTGGTCTCGCACGCCCAGCGGGACCGGGTCGCCGGCTTCGTGGACCGCGCCCGGGACTACGCCACCGTGGTCACCGGCGGTCAGGCCCCCCAGGGCGACCTCGCCAAGGGCGCCTACTACCAGCCCACACTGATCACCGGCGCCCCGCAGCACAGCGAGATCACCCAGGCCGAGATCTTCGGCCCGGTGCTGGTCGTGCTCCCCTTCGACAGCGACGACGAGGGGTTGGCGCTCGCCAACGACACCCCCTACGGCCTGGCCGCCTCCGCCTGGACCCGCGATGTCTACCGCGCCGGCCGCGCCACCCGCGAACTCCGGGCCGGCTGCGTCTGGGTCAACGACCACATCCCGATCATCAGCGAGATGCCCCACGGCGGAGCCAAGGCATCCGGCTTTGGTAAGGATATGTCGGCGTACTCCTTCGAGGAGTACACGCAGATCAAGCATGTGATGTACGAGAACACCAAGGCGGCCGAGAAGGACTGGCACCGCACCATCTTCGGCGACCGGCGGTAGCCCGCCGC
>NZ_SRID01000704.1 GCF_004684805.1 Streptomyces palmae | reverse complement strand
CCCAACGCCTCCCCCCCCCCCGCGCGAAGCCCGCCCCGAGCCCCCTCGGCCCCGTCCCGCTCCGTACGCGCCCAGGCCGCCCGACCCGGTTCCGGCCCCTGGACGCCCCGTGACCCGTCTCCCCTTACCCCTTACACAGCGGCGGCCGCCCGGATCCCCCGAGCACGACCCTCCACCCGAGCCCACACCCCGGCCTGTCCCGGTGACCTATGACCCGCCCCAGGGCCGCACCACACGCCGGTTCCACAGACCGGACCGCTCCCACCGAAGCCACCCCGGCTCCACGGACCGAACCGGACCGAAAAGAACTGAACCGAACCGGGCCGGACCGCGCCCGAGCCCCCGTGCGGTCGGTCCTCGACCCGGCAACCGATACGCTCCCGTCCCACCCCCCTGGTCCGCCCCGCGAACCACTGGCGTACCGCCCGCGGGCCCCGGCCCGCGCCCTCCCGCGACGTGGTCCGGCCCGTTCTGCGCCCCAGCCGTTCGAAGACCTCGCCGGTTGCGGGACACTGTTTGGACGGCGCCTCTACGATCGCCTGTGAGAGGTCACACTGCTCCACAGGGCCAGGAAGGGGAACCACCCGATTTCCCGACGCGTGGATACGATCAGTAAGCAGTATCAGGACGACACTGAGGACGACTGAGGAAGGAGGTGCCCCGTGGGAGTACTCAAGCGCTTCGAGCAGCGACTCGAAGGTCTCGTGAACGGCACCTTCGCCAAGGTGTTCAAGTCCGAGGTACAGCCGGTGGAGATCGCTGGCGCGCTGCAGCGTGAATGCGACAACAACGCCACCATCTGGAACCGCGACCGGACGGTCGTCCCCAACGACTTCATCGTGGAGCTGAGCACCCCGGACTACGAGCGGCTCAGCCCGTACTCCGGACAGCTCGGCGACGAGCTGTCCGGCATGGTCCGCGACTACGCCAAACAGCAGCGCTACACCTTCATGGGCGCCATCAAGGTGCACCTGCAGAAGGCCGAGGACCTCGACACCGGGCTGTACCGGGTGCGCAGCCGCACCCTGGCCGCCAGCGAGTCGCAGAACCCGCAGCAGGGGCAGCAGCCGCAGCAGGGATTCCCGCAGCCGCCCGCGCAGCGGCCCGCGGGGCAACCCGGCCCGTCGGCCTACCCGGCCCAGCCGGGTAGCCCGCCGCCGATGCCGAGCGCCCCGCCGCCCGGCGC
>NZ_SRID01000703.1 GCF_004684805.1 Streptomyces palmae | reverse complement strand
ACTGGGGCCTGTTGTGAAAGTGCCGGACGACCAGCCTGGCGTACGTGGGCGGCGTCGTTGTCAGTGGTGTCGTGCATGATCGGCGCGTCAGTTCTTCTACGGGGATGGGGAAGCGCCATGCCGATCACGAACCAGCAGGTAGCAGGGCACATGTTCCTGCGGCAGATGTATGCGGACTCGTACTTCCCCGATCACGTCGTCGACCGGGGCAGGGCGATCCTGTTGCGGCTGTGCGAGCGGATTGAGGCTGAGCAGCCGTCGGATCTGGAGGCTCTGTATGCCCTCAGCCAGGCCGCAACGGAGGAATTCAACAGTCTGGAAGAAGAGTTCGAGGCAGCCGGGAGTGAGATCGAGACGGTTGCGCGCGAGGTGATCGCTGAGGACTTCTGGTTCGTGGCGTCGGCATACGGGTTCACGGACGCGGATGTAGAGGAGCTGATCGCCACCCGGGACTGGTGAGCGACGACCGGAAGGCCATCTGCCGGTCAGAGCCATTCGTCGAGGGCTGCGATCAGCACGGTCGCCTCGTAGCGGACGGCGAGCTTGTCGTATCTCCTGGCCACCGCGCGGTGGCGCTTGAGGCGGTTGATGCCGCATTCCACCGCGTGGTGCTCCTTGTCATCGACTTTGTCGAACTTCGGCGGACGGCCTCCGTGAGAGCCGAGCTTCTTGCGGTTGCGGACCTGGTCAGCCTTTTCCGGGATGGTGGAGCCTATGCCGCGTCTGCGCAGGTATGCGCGGTTCCCGCGGGAGCCGTACGCCTTATCGGCGCGGACCTTGTCTGGCCGGGTTCGCGGCCGGCCCCGACCGATGCGGGGCACCCGAATGCCCTCCAGGACCGGCTGGAACTGCGGACTGTCGTGCCGCTGGCCAGCGGTGACAAGCAGCGAAATCGGCTTTTGCCCCTGCTCAACCGCCAGGTGCAGCTTGGTGGTCAGC
>NZ_SRID01000702.1 GCF_004684805.1 Streptomyces palmae | reverse complement strand
GGGGCGGGGGGGAGGTCATCCATGCTGAGCTGTCCGGCGCACTCCCACGGGGCCACAGCGTCCGCAGGGTCGGCGACGTCCTCCACGCTGCCCGCGTACAGCGGCATGCACGGGCACAGGACTTCCCTGCCCGGGGCGGTCGACGTCTGGAACTCGCGGTACCACGAGCCGCAACGGGCGCACCGGCGCGCGTACTCCGTTGCTGCCGTCTCAGCGTCCGTGGCAGCGTAGTCCCGCGCCGTCTCAGCCCTTCCCTCGTACTCCCACGCGTCGGCCCGCGCACCCGTGACGTCGTCCCACAGCGCGGTCACTTCGTCCCTGACGGACCACGGCGCTTCTCTGATCTTGTCTCCGAACGCCGTGGCCAGATCGGCCAGCGCGTCCGCCCGCGCCGAGGCGAGGGAGAACAGCTCGGACGCTGTCCGCGCGGCATTTTCGGCATCCTTGGCACTGTCGTGAGCCTCGACCACGTTCACCGCGGACAGTGTCCGGTCCTTGGCTTCCGCGGCAGCTTCGGCCGCCGTCTCAGCCTCGACCGCGAGCGTCTTGACTGACTCCGCCTTGGCCACGATCAGGGAGCGCTCTACGTCCAGCTTGGCCAGGGCCTCAGCCGTCTCGACCGCGATCGGCTTGTCCGACATGACGACGTTGCGGCCGTTGGGGTCGGTCTCCCCGAACGGCCGGGCGTGCGACCGGTCAAGGGCGTAGCTCACGGTGTGCGTGCCGCGGCCGTCCCGCACGATGGTCCAGCCATCCCGGTGTGCCGCCTCAGCCGACACCTGTCCGCCGCAGCCACAGGCGTAGCCGGAGCGCCAATCGGTCGAGATGCCAACCTGCTTCCGGCATGTCCCCGAACGGCGCCCCATGGACGTGGCCGCAAACCGTCCGTTGTGGCGCACCGGTTCGAGAATGACCAGCGCTTCGGGGCGGAGTTCATCCACGTGGGTCCGGACGTAGCGGGTGGCCGCGCCGCGGGCCGCGTACCCGTCGCCCTTGCCCGGGATCACCCAACGGCCGTCCAGTGTCAGGACGCTGTAGCGGCTCGTGGCCGGGCAGAAGACGGTGTAGGCGACGGCCGTACGGGAGTCGTCCAGGACGGTCACAGCCTCCGTGAGTCCGTGGCCGGTCATGGCGTTCTGGGCGGGGGTGGTGATCAGCTCGGTCATGGGGCGGAGTCCTTCCTGAGGGGCGGGA
>NZ_SRID01000701.1 GCF_004684805.1 Streptomyces palmae | reverse complement strand
GGGCGGTGCCGGTGGTGGACGGCGGGGGCGGCGGCCGGGTGGCGGATCTGGCCCCGCGCCGGCGGTAGCGCGTTCCCGCCGGCCGTGGGGGCCGCGCGCTCCTCTCCGAGGCCGGAGCCTTGGGCGGGGTCGGTGGTGAGGGAGCGGGAGCGGTTTTCCGCGGCCGGTGGTCAGGGGAGTGCTCTCCGGGCGTCGGCCGGTGGCCGGAGCCTTCTTGGGGCGGTGGCCGGGGAGCCTTGCCTGGGGCCCTGACCGGAGGGCGGTGCCCTCTCCGGGCCGTCGGTCAGCGGGCCTTGAGGCCGTGGAAGGTGAGGGTCAGCAGGCGGTCGGCCAACTCCGGGTCGTCCGGGGACTGTTCCACGGCCAGCGCGATGGCGTTGGTCAGCTGCATCAGATCGGCGATGTCCACCTCGCCCCGCACCGAGCCGGCCTGCTGGGCTCGGGCGAGCAGTCTGCTCCCGGCCTCCTGCATCGGTTCGCTGCAGCGGGCGAGTTCGGTGCACTCCTCGGCGGCGGCGCAGAGGAAGGCGCGGGACAGCCCGCGGTAGGTGGTGGCGTGGTCGATGATCGCGCGCAGCCAGTCCACCAGGGCCCGGCAGGGCTGTTCGGCCTCGGCCAGTTCCCGGGAACGGGCCAGCAGGGCGTCGAGTTCGCCGTAGAAGACGGCACCCATCAGAGCGGTGCGGTTGGGGAAGTGCCGGTAGAGGGTGCCGATGCCCACGCCGGCGCGGCGCGCGATGTCCTCCAGCGAGGCGTCGGTGCCGTGTTCGGTGAACGCGGTACGGGCCTCGGCGAGCAGCCGGTCGTAGTTGCGGCGGGCGTCGGCGCGCATCGGGCGGCCCGCCCGGAGGCCGTGTTCCCGTGCGGTGTCGGTCGCCATCGCCGGTCCTTCCCTTCGTCTGGCTCCCCGTGGGTCAAGGATGCCACCCGCTGCCGGATCACGGGGGCGGTGTCCACGAGGTGGCGGACGGGCGAACTGACCGCACCCCCGCCCCGAATCGGGGTGGGGGTGCGGTGGTCCCCGGCCGGGTGGGCCTGGCCGGGCCTGTCTCGTGTGGGGGTCGGGGGCTGGGTCAGTCCTTGATCTCGCAGATGACCGCGCCGGCGGTGATGGTGGAGCCGACCTCGGCGCTCAGGCCCTTGACGGTGCCCGCCCGGTGCGCGTTCAGGGGCTGTTCCATCTTCATCGCCTCCA
>NZ_SRID01000071.1 GCF_004684805.1 Streptomyces palmae | reverse complement strand
TCGTGTTTCCGCCCACCCGTCACGCCGGGCGCGCCCTTCCCGGTCCCGCCGCCCCAGGTCCGCGGTCCGGTGAGCCGCTCGGCGCCGGCGACCGCCCGGCCGCCACCGCGCAAGGAGCCCTTCCGTGGATCCGGTGATCATCGTCGGGGCGGGGCCCGTCGGCCTCGCCCTGACCCTCGCCCTGGCACGCCGGAACGTCCCCGTGATCCTGCTGGACGAGGGCACCGGCGACGAGCGCCGCCCGGCCAGGACCGCCGTACTGCGGCCGGACACCGCCGCCGCGCTCGCCCGGTTGACCGGACCGGACGCCTTCGGGGACCGGAACTGGACCGGCTGGCGCACCATGCGCCGACGCCAGTCGGTGTGCGAGGTGGCCTTCGCGAGCCCGGGCACCGTGCCCCAGGACGGCGCCGACGGCCCGGTGCCCGCGCCGCTGCACCTGGCACAGCACGAGCTCACCCGGGCACTGCGCGCCCAACTCGCGCTCCTGGCCCGCCCGGAGCTGGTCACCCTCGCCACCGGCAACCGGGTGGACTCCCTGGAACAGGACGGCTCGGGCGTCTCGGTGCGCACCCGCGGCGCGGGCGGCACCTGGTGGCGGGGAAGCTATCTGGTCGGCTGCGACGGACCCCGGTCCACCGTCCGCAAGCTGCTGGGGGTGCGCTTCCCGGGGCGTACCGCCGTGGAACGGCACGCGGTCGCCGCACTGCGCACCGAACTGCCCTGGCCCGGTGAGGCGTTGCTGCACCGCTCGCCCCCCTGGCGAGCCGCCGACGCGGAGATCACCGCCCGCCCGCTGCCGCACGGCATATGGCGGTTGGACTGGTTGCTGCCGCCCGGCCGCGAACTGGTCACCCCGGACGCGCTGCTCGCCCGGATCGACGACACCCTGACGGGCTGGTGCGGTGATCCGGCGCCGGGGTACGAGCTGCTGGACACCGGGGTGCACACCATCCACCACCGGCTCGCCCTGCGCTGGCGAGTGAACCGGGCCTTCCTCGCCGGGGACGCCGCCCATCTGCTGGGCGCGCTGGGCACCCAGGGCCTGGACGAGGGGCTGCGCGACGTCGGCAACCTGGCCTGGAAGCTGGCGCTGGCCTGGCATCAGGGGCCGGCCGACGCGGATCTGCTGCTCGACAGCTACCAGGCGGAACGGCGCACCGCGGTCAGCGCCCGGCTGCGGGCCGCGGACCGCGCGCTGCCCTCGGTACGGTCGGCCGGCGGCTGGTCCTCGGTGCGGCGCACGGTGCTCCCCGGAGCGGCCCGCGGCCATGACGCGCTGCTCACCGACGGGCAACTGGGGCGGGGCCCGCTCGGGGCGCCGCCGGTGTACGACCGCACCCCGCTGGCCCTCCCGGACCCCCCGGAGGGCAGTGTCACGGTCGGCACCGCGATCGGGGCGCCGGCGGCGGACGTGGCGGTGACCGCGCCGGACGGCTCGGTGACACGGCTGCGGGACCGGCTGGGCGGCGACCTGCTGGTGGTGCTGGTCGCCCCGGGCACCGGGGTGTGGGAGCGGCGGCACTGGCTGCGTGCCGGCCTGATGCCGCGGCTCTCGGCCGCCGTCACCGCGCTCCCGGTGGCCGCGGAGCTGCTGATCACCGAGGAGTATCCGGGCGCCGCCCCGCACACCGTGCTGCTGGTGCGCCCGGACGGTTACCTGGTGGCGGCCCTGTCCGGGGTCCGGCCCGACGAACTCCAGGCCTGCGCCGACGCGGTGCGCGGCGGTGGCTCGGCACAGGGCGCCCGGAAGGCGGGACGGGACGCGGAGGCCGCGGCCGGTCGGTAGGCGGGTAGGGGCGCCGCCCGGGCGTCACCGGCATACCGGCGTCACAGGCGCCGGTGGCCTTGCCTTCGTGGCGGCAGGCGGCGAACCACCGGCCGAGGCAGGGAATGCCCGGCACCGCGGGCGTGGTCGGACCCGCCGCACAGCGGCACCAGGCGGTGGCACCCGCCCCATGGGATCCGGCACACGATGCACGCCGAGCAAGGCGCGGGCCTCTCCCCCGTGAGACCCCGCATACCACCCACGCCGAGCCATCCGGCAGCAGGCGGCGAGGCGAACGTCCGCCTCGGTGCGGGATGCCTGGCCCTCGGGCGTGTGGGGGCCCCGGCACACAGCGACGCCGGGTGATGGGCACCCGCCTGTGGGACCCGGCACGCGACCCATGCCGGGCGATGTGGCCAGCGCGTCCGCGGGATCCGCACACGACGTACGCCGGGCGATGCCGCCCTCGCGACGGCCCGCCCCGCGGTGGCTCAGAAGTCGGGGAGGTGCTGGTCCAGCAGCTCGGGATCTTCGCCCTCCTCCTCGAGGGCGCGCCGCACCACCCGCAGGGCCAGGCCTTCCGCGTACCCCTTGCGGGCCAGCATCCCGGCGAGCCGGCGCAGGCGCTTGTCCCGGTCCAGACCGCGGGTGGACCGCAGTTTGCGCTCGACCAGCTCGCGAGCGGTCCGCTCCTCCTGCTCGGAGTCGAGCTGCCCGACCGCCTCGTCGATCAGTGCCGAATCCACGCCCTTGGTCCGCAGCTCGCGGGCGAGAGCACGGCGGGCCAGGCCCCGGCTGTGGTGGCGGGACTCCACCCAGGCACCGGCGAACGCCGCATCGTCGATCAGCCCCACGTCCTCGAACCGGGAGAGCACCTCCTGGGCCACCTCATCCGGTATGCCCCGCTTGTGCAGGGCGTCCGCCAGCTGCTTGCGGGTGCGCGGGGTCCCGGTGAGCAGGCGCAGACAGATCGCCCGCGCCTGCTCCTCCGGGTCGGGTGGCGGCCCCGGCTCGGCCTCGGCGCCCACCTCCCCGAAGGGGGGCGCGGTGGCCGAGCGGTCCTCGCCGTCCGCGGAGCCGCGACCTCGACCGCCCTCCCGTGAGGTGGTGCGGCCGGGGTCGCCGAAGGGCCGCTGCGGGGGTTCCGGCCAGTCGGTGCGCCGTGTCACCGGATCAGCTCTTGGCCGCGGTGGCCTTGGCCGCCTTCGCCCCGGTCTTGGCCGCCGTGGCGGGCGCCGCCTTCACCGGTGCGGCCGCCGCGCCGGCCGATCCCGCGGCATCGGCACCGGGCTCTGCCACCGGCTCCTCCGGCCGGACCCCGATGCCCAGCTTCTCCTTGATCTTCTTCTCGATCTCGTTGGCGAGGTCGGGATTGTCCTTGAGGAAGTTGCGGGCGTTCTCCTTGCCCTGGCCCAGCTGGTCGCCCTCGTAGGTGTACCAGGCGCCCGACTTGCGGATGAAGCCGTGCTCCACACCCATGTCGATCAGGCCGCCCTCGCGGCTGATGCCCTGGCCGTAGAGGATGTCGAACTCGGCCTGCTTGAAGGGCGGGGCGACCTTGTTCTTGACCACCTTGACGCGCGTGCGGTTGCCGACCGCCTCGGTGCCGTCCTTCAGGGTCTCGATGCGCCGGATGTCCAGCCGGACCGAGGCGTAGAACTTCAGCGCCCGGCCACCGGTCGTGGTCTCCGGGGAGCCGAACATCACCCCGACCTTCTCGCGGAGCTGGTTGATGAAGATCGCGGTGGTCTTGGACTGGTTCAGCGCACCGGTGATCTTGCGGAGCGCCTGGCTCATCAGGCGGGCCTGGAGACCCACGTGCGAGTCACCCATCTCGCCCTCGATCTCGGCACGGGGCACCAGCGCGGCCACCGAGTCGATCACGATGAGGTCCAGCGCGCCGGAGCGGATCAGCATGTCCGTGATCTCCAGCGCCTGCTCGCCGTTGTCCGGCTGGGACAGGATCAGGGAGTCGGTGTCCACGCCGAGCTTCTGGGCGTAGTCCGGGTCGAGGGCGTGCTCGGCGTCCACGAAGGCGACGGTGCCGCCGGCCCGCTGGGCGTTGGCCACCGCGTGCAGGGTCAGGGTCGTCTTACCGGAGGACTCCGGGCCGTACACCTCGACCACGCGCCCGCGCGGCAGGCCGCCCACCCCCAGGGCGATGTCCAGGGAGGTCGATCCGGTGGGGATGACCTCGATGGGCTCGTTCGGCCGCTCGCCCATGCGCATCACGGCGCCCTTGCCGAATTGCCGTTCAATCTGTGCGAGCGCGGCGTCCAGCGCCTTCTCGCGGTCGGTTCCTGCCATGGGTTCCACCCGGTTTGCTTGGTTCGATCGCTTCACGTCCACGACGCTAACGCGTGCCACTGACAACGCGCCGAGACGGCGGCCGGCCTGTGGATAACCCCGGCCCGAAACCCATGAGAATGGATGTTCGATTTTCGTGTCAACCGCGCCGCGACAGCGCTCCGCGCAGCCGGGTCAGCGTCGAGTCGCCGCGCTCCCGCTTGGCCCCGCCCCGCACCCGGGGATCGTCGGTGACCTCGTACCGCTTGATGTAGACGCCGAGGAACGCCTGCAGGGTGGCGGTCGCCGGGATGGCGATGAGCGCCCCCACCGCGCCGAGCAGCGCGGTGCCCGCGATCACCGAGCCGAAGGCGACCGCCGGGTGGATGTCCACCGTCTTGGCCGTGATGCGCGGCTGCAGCAAGTAGTTTTCGAACTGCTGATAGACCACGACGAAGCCGAACACCCACACCGAGTACCAGGGATCCACCGTGAAGGCGATCAGCATCGGCAGCGCGCCCGCCAGATAGGTGCCTATGGTCGGGATGAACTGCGAGATCAGGCCCACCCAGACGGCCAGCGCGGGGGCGTAGGGCACGCCCAGGCACTGCAGCAGGACGTAGTGGGCGACACCGGAGATCAACGCCATGAGACCGCGTGAGTAGAGGTAGCCGCCGGTCTTGGCGACGGCGATCTCCCAGGCGCGCAGCACCTCGGTCTGCCGGTGCGGCGGGAGTACCGAGCACAGGGCGCGGCGCAGCCGGGGGCCGTCGGCCGCGAAATAGAAGGCGAAGAGGGTGACGGTGAGCACCTGGAAGAGTCCGCCGAGCACCGCGGTCGAGACGTCCAGCACGTTGTCGGCGCTGTCCTTGGCGTACTTCTGCAGCCAGTCGGAGTGCAGCAGGCTGTCCTGGATCTGCACCCGGGACAGATCGGTGTGGAAGGTCTCGTTGGCCCACCTGATCAGCTGGTCCAGGTACTTCGGGAAGTCCTCGACCATCTTCACGATCTGGTCGGCCAGCATCGATCCGAGCAGGGCGAAGAAGCCCGCGACGGAGATCAGGATGCCCAGGAACACCAGCGCGGTGGCGACGCCCCGGCGCACGCCGCGCGCCGCCATCCGGTCCACGGCCGGTTCGACCGCGAGCCCGAGGAAGAAGGCGATCAGGATGTTGAGCAACAGCCCGGTGAGTTGATCGAAGGCCCAGGTGGCGAGCCGGAAACAGGCCACGAGAGCAAGGGCCAGGACCATGGCGCGCGGTAGCCAGCCGGGCATGCGCGCGGCCTGGTTCGCCGGCCTGCCGGGGCTGCTGTCGTCCGGTGGGGGGAGCGTCTCTTCTGTCATGGCCACCGGCCCAGTGTGGCGTACTGCCGCCGCAAGGATCCGGCCACCCCGCCATCGGTTGCCGACCGTAACCGGGGAGTGAAGGACACGGGAACGGTGCGGAACGCGCGCCTCACCGCTTGTCGTACGGGATCTCCAGCGCGCGGCAGACCCCGCGCCACACGTCCTTGGCCTCCCAGCCGGCCTCCAGTGCCTGGTGCACGGTCCGGCCACCGAGCTCGGACATCACATGGTCGCGTGCGAAGGAGTCGGCGTAGGACTCGCCGAAGTAGTCCGCCATTCGCTGCCAGAAGACCGTCAACCGCATGCGACCAGTATCCCGCTCCTGAGAGTGCTGCGGTGCCGGAGCGGCCGGTGGTCCCGGCCCGTCCCGCCTACGGTCGGGGCATGGACCGTTCCGAAGCAGCCTCATCCCCTCCGCTCGCCCGTGCCGAGCGGTTCGTCTGGCTGACCGCCCGGGTGCTGGAGCAGCACCGGTTCGCCTACCACTTCCTGGGCGGGGCCGCCGACGCGGTCGATGCCGCGCTGACCGCCTACGAGCGGCCCGACGGAGGGTTCGGGCACGCGCTGGAGCCGGAGCTGCGCGGCCCGGTGAGCCAACCCTGGCACGTGGTGCGGGCACTGCACCTGCTGGCCGAGACGGGGCACTGCCAGGGTCGGCGGGTGGAGCGGATCTGCCGCTATCTGACCGGCGTCTCCACCTCGGACGGAGCCCTCCCCGCGCTCCATCCCTCGCTGCGCGGCTACCCGGTGGCGCCCTGGCTGTCCCTTCGCGACCATCCGCCGAGCGATCTGCTGACCACCGGCCCGGTGGTGGGGCTGCTCCACCGAAGCCAGGTGTGGCACGCGTGGCTGTTCCGGGCCACCGACTTCTGCTGGGCCTCGGTCGGGGCACTGGCGGACGGCGCCAAGGCCGACCCCCGCGAGGTGGCGGCGGCCGTCGCCTTCCTGGACGGGGCGCCGGACCGGCCCCGGGCGGAGCAGCTGGCCGAGCGGCTGGGGCGGAGCGTGCGGGAGCGGCGGCTGGTGCGGCTGGACCCGGGGCGTCCGGCCGAGGGCGGGCCGAAGGAGCCGCGTCTTCCGCTGTACGAGATCGCCCGCACCCCCGCCTCGCTCGCCCGCCGCTGGTTCACCGACGCCGAGGTCGACCGCGCGCTGGACTTCCTGGCGGCGGCCCAGCGGCCGGACGGCGGCTGGCCGGCGCCCGCGCCGGGGCTGGGCGAGGCGCCGGGCACCGGCACCGGGTGGACTCCCGCCATCGAGCTGGAGTCCCGGCCCATCGCCACCGTCGACGCACTGCTCACCCTGCGCGCCTACGGCCGCCCCGTGGCTTGATCGGCGGCGCCCCGTACCGCCCCGCCCCTCCCGTGGCCGGGACCCTACCGACGGTTCGGCGACCCGCGCCGTTCAGCCGGTCAGAGCCCGCAGCAGGGCGGTGACCACCACGGCGGCGCCGACGACCACCAGGAACGGGGCGCGCAGCAGCAGGGCGAGCGCCGCGGCCGCGAGCCCGGCGGCGCTCGCGTCGAGCTTCAGGCTGTGGCCGGTGCTGAAGGTCTGCTGGGCGGTGAGCGCGGCCAGCAGGGCCACCGGGACCAGGGTGGCGAGCCGTTTGACCAGCGGGCGCTCCAGCACCCCGGAGGGGACGGACAGGCCCAGCAGCTTGACCAGGTAGCAGCCTGCGGCGGTCACGGCGATGGCGATCCAGATGCTCATCGGGCGCTCTCCTCGGTCTCCCGGGCCCGGGCCTCCTGGGGCGCCGTGGCCCCGCGCTCCCCGGCCTCCTGGCTCCGTACCTCCCGGGGCTCCGTGGCCCCGTACTCCTCGGGCGCCGTGGCCCCGTGCCTGTCTGACGCCGGCGGCTCACCGGCTCCGGCCCGGCCCCGTACCGCCAGCACGGCGGGGGCGGCCAGCGCCGACACCAGCACCGGCACCCCGGCGGGCAGCAGCGGCACGCAGACCAGCACCAGCAGGACGCCGAGCGCCGCCACCGCCCGGTCGGTGGCGCTGGTCAGCTTGGGTGCCAGCAGGGCCAGGAAGACGGCGGGGCCGGCGGCGTCCAGTCCCCAGGCGTCGGTGTCGCCCAGTGCGGACGCGCCCAGCGCTCCGGCCAGCGTGGTGAGGTTCCACAGGGCGAAGACGCTCGCTCCGGTCACCGTGAAGCCGAGCCGGGCGGAGCGCTGGTCCGGCTGGGCGAAGGCGACGGCGGCGGTCTCGTCGATCACCCAGTGCGCGGCGAGCGGCCGGATCGCCGCGGGAAGCCGCAGCAGTCCGGCCAACCGCAGCCCGTAGAAGGCGTTGCGGATGCCCAGGAAGAACGCCCCGGCGGCCGCGGTGAAGGGATTGCCACCCGCCGCCAGCGCACCGACCAGCGCGAACTGCGAGGCGCCGGTGAAGACGAACAGGCTCAGCGCACAGGTCTGGAGCACATCGAGGCCGGCGCCCGCCGAGGTCACCCCGAAGGAGAAGCCGGACAGGCCGACCGCGACGCCCACGCCGAGCGCGTCGCGGATGACGGCGCGGTCCGGCCTGGCGCCGGCGCCGTCGGATATCTCTGTGGGTTCTCTCACCCCGAGGACGCTACGGAGCGCGCCCACCGGCGGTCTTGTACGTTCTTGCGCCCGGGCGCGGTTCCACGCCGGGCGCCTGGTTGGTGGTGACAGTGCGCCCCGGAGCGCGCCCGCGCCGGTACGCGCCTGGAGGGACTCCCACGATGCGGGTGAAGTGCCGGTTGAGGTGCGGCTGGTCCGTGAAACCGACCGCGACGGCCACCTCGGCGGGGGCGGAGCCCGCGTCCAGCAGCAGCCGGGCACGCCGCACCCGGGCGTTGGTGAGCCAGGTGTGCGGCGGCATCCCGTGGATCTCCCGGAAGGCCCGGAGCAGTGCGAAGGGGCCGGTGCCCAGCTCGGCGGCGAGCCGGTCCAGCGAGGGCGGGTCGGCCATCCGCTCCTCCAGCAGCTCACGGGCGCGCAGCGCGGTGCGCGCCCCGGCGCTGGACACGGAGCGCGGGGCGGCGGGCGCTCCGTACCGCCGCAGCAGCCCGGCCAGCGCGATCCGCAGGAGGCTGTCGGCGGCCAGCGCGTTCCCCACCTCCGCGGCCCGGTGCACCTCGGTGAGCAGCCGGTGGCTGCGCGGGTCGTCCTCGATGATCACTTCCTGGAAGGCCGCCGAGCCGCGCAGCGCCAGGGTCTGGGCGGCGATGTCCTGGATCAGCTCGGGCGCCGGGTAGAGCACCTGGTAGGCCCAGCCCTCCGGCACGCCCGCGTGGCCGGTGTGCGGGACGTCCGGATTGAGCAGCGCCAACCCGCCGGGCCCGACCCGCAGGGTGTCGCCGCCGTGGCGGAACTCCTCGACCCCCGCGGTGATCGCCGCGAGGACGAAGGTGTCGTGGGTGTGCGGCACGAAGTTCTTGCGGATGTAGCGGGCCCGCAGCAGGTCCAGGCCGGGCAGCTCGGGATGCTGCCAGTAGCGCGCGCTCTCCGCGCCGACCCGGCCGGTCCGCCCGCCGCCGGGGCCGCCGGCGGCCCCGTTCCGGCTCCCCGCACTGCTCATGACTCCATTCTGCGGGCCCCGGCGAAGCGGCGCCGACCCGCGGACCGGGCTGGTTGTCGGTGGTGCGGTGCACGATGGGGGGCATGGCGAGGACAGCACTCGACGGTTTCTCCCCGGCGACCCGCGGTTGGTTCACCGGGGCCTTCAGCGCGCCCACGGCCGCGCAGGAGGGCGCCTGGCGGGCGATCGGCGCGGGCTCCGACGTCCTGGTGGTGGCGCCCACCGGTTCGGGCAAGACGCTCGCCGCCTTCCTCGCCGCGCTGGACCAGCTGGCCAGCACCCCGCCGCCGGCCGAGGCGCGCAGGCGGTGCCGGGTGCTGTACGTCTCGCCGCTCAAGGCCCTGGCGGTGGACGTGGAGCGCAATCTGCGCAGCCCACTGACCGGCATCCGGCAGGAGTCGGTGCGGCTGGGGCTGCCGGAGCCCGAGGTGCGGGTCGCCATCCGCTCGGGGGACACCCCGGCCGCCGAGCGGCGCGCGATCGCCACCCGCCCGCCGGACATCCTGATCACCACCCCGGAGTCGCTGTTCCTGATGCTCACCTCCTCCGCGCGGGAGGCGCTCAGCGGGGTGGAGACGGTGATCCTGGACGAGGTGCACGCGGTCGCCGGGACCAAGCGCGGTGCCCATCTGGCGCTCTCCCTGGAGCGGCTGGACGAGCTGCGCCGATCCGCCGGCCCGGGGGCGGGGCGGCCGGCCCGGCGCATCGGGCTGTCCGCCACCGTCCGCCCGGTGGACGAGGTGGCGCGCTTCCTCTCCCCGCAGCGCCGGGTGGAGATCGTCCAGCCGGCGTCCGGCAAGGAGTTCGACCTGTCGGTGGTGGTGCCCGTCGAGGACCTCGGGGAGCTGGGCGGCTCCCCGGTCCAGGAGGGGGACACCGGGGAGAAGCCGTCGATCTGGCCGCAGGTGGAGGAGCGGATCACCGACCTGGTGCAGGCGCACCGGTCGACCATCGTGTTCGCCAACTCCCGGCGGCTGGCCGAGCGGCTGTGCAACCGGCTGAACGAGATCGCCTACGAGCGGGCCACCGGCACCCTGCCGGAACACCACTCGCCCGCCGAGCTGATGGGCGGCTCCGGCGCGGCCAAGGGCGCTCCCGCGGTGCTGGCCCGCGCCCACCACGGCTCGGTCTCCAAGGAGCAGCGGGCACTGGTCGAGGAGGACCTGAAGGCCGGCCGGCTGCCGGCCGTGGTCGCGACCTCCAGCCTGGAGCTGGGTATCGACATGGGCGCGGTGGACCTGGTGGTGCAGGTGGAGTCGCCGCCCTCGGTCGCCTCCGGCCTGCAGCGGGTGGGCCGGGCCGGACACCAGGTGGGCGCGGTCTCCACCGGGGTGGTCTTCCCCAAGTACCGCGGCGACCTGGTGCAGGCCGCGGTGGTCACCGAGCGGATGCGCACCGGGGCCATCGAAGCGCTGCGGGTGCCCGCCAACCCGCTGGACGTCCTGGCCCAGCAGCTGGTCGCGATGGTCGCGCTGGACACCTGGGAGGTGGACGAACTGCTGGCGGTGGTGCGCCGCGCCGCGCCGTTCGCCACCCTGCCCGAGTCGGCGTTCACCGGGGTGCTCGACATGCTGGCGGGCCGCTACCCCTCCGACGCCTTCGCCGAGCTGCGGCCGCGGGTGGTGTGGGACCGGGTCGCCGGCACGGTCACCGGCCGGCCGGGGGCCCAGCGGCTGGCGGTCACCTCCGGCGGCACCATCCCGGACCGCGGGCTGTTCGGCGTCTTCCTGGCCGGGGCCGACCCCAAGAAGGGCGGCGGCCGGGTCGGGGAGCTGGACGAGGAGATGGTCTACGAGTCCCGGGTGGGCGACGTCTTCACCCTGGGCACCACCTCCTGGCGCATCGAGGACATCACCCGGGACCGGGTCCTGGTCTCCCCCGCCCCGGGGGTGCCCGGCCGGCTGCCGTTCTGGAAGGGTGACCAGCTGGGCCGCCCGCTGGAGCTGGGCCGGGCGCAGGGCGCGTTCCTGCGGGAGATCGGCGGGATGGCCCCGGAGGCCGCCCGCGAGCGGCTGTCCGCGGCGGGGCTCGACGACTGGGCGGCGGGCAATGTGCTGTCCTACCTGGCCGAGCAGCGTCAGGCCTGCGGGCATGTGCCCGACGACCGGACGATCGTGGTGGAGCGGTTCCGCGACGAACTGGGCGACTGGCGGGTGGTGGTGCACTCCCCGTTCGGTGCCCAGGTGCACGCCCCCTGGGCCCTGGCGCTGGGCGCCCGGCTCGCTGAGCGGTACGGCATGGACGCGCAGGTGATGCATGCCGACGACGGCATCGTGCTGCGGCTGCCGGACGCGGACCTGATGGGCCTGGACCTCCTGGACGCCGATCCCACCGAGCGGGGCCGGGAGCACGACACCGAGCAGTCCCCGGTGGGCGCCGCCGACGTGGTCTTCGAGCAGGGCGAGATCGACCAGATCGTCACCGACCAGGTGGGCGGCTCGGCCCTGTTCGCCGCCCGCTTCCGCGAGTGCGCCGCCCGCGCCCTGCTGCTGCCCCGCCGCAACCCGGGCCGCCGCACCCCGCTGTGGCAGCAGCGGCAGCGCGCCGCGCAGCTGCTCCAGGTGGCCGGCGAGTTCGGCTCGTTCCCGATCGTGCTGGAAGCGGTCCGGGAGTGCCTCCAGGATGTCTTCGACGTACCGGGCCTGACCGAGCTGATGGGCGACATCGAGGCGCGCCGGGTGCGGCTGGTGGAGGTGACCACCCCGGAGCCGTCCCCCTTCGCCCGCTCGCTGCTCTTCGGCTACGTGGCGCAGTTCCTCTACGAGGGGGACTCCCCGCTGGCGGAGCGGCGCGCGGCCGCGCTCTCCCTGGACTCGAGGCTGCTGGCCGAGCTGCTGGGCCGGGCCGAGCTGCGCGAACTCCTGGACGCGGAGGTGCTGGCCGAGCTGGAGCGGGAGCTGCAGTGGCTGACCGAGGACCGGCGGGCCAAGGACGTCGAGAGCGTGGCCGACCTGCTGCGGCTGCTGGGCCCGCTGACCGAGGCGGAGCTGGCCGCGCGGGGGGCCGAGCCGGAGTGGGTCCGGGAGCTGGCCGCGGCCCGCCGTGCCATCGCGGTCCGGATCGCGGGCCAGGACCACTGGGCGGCGGTGGAGGACGCCGGGCGGCTGCGCGACGCGCTGGGCACCGCGCTGCCGGTGGGCGTGCCCGAGGCGTTCACCGAGCCGGTCAGGGATCCGCTGGGCGATCTGCTGGCCCGCTACGCCCGCACCCACGGCCCGTTCACCTCGGCCACCGCCGCCGCCCGGTTCGGCCTGGGGGCGGCCGTCACCGAGGGCGCGCTGCAGCGGCTGGCGGCGGCGGGCCGGGTGGTGCAGGGCGAGTTCCACCCGGCCGGTATCGGGCAGGAGTGGTGCGACGCGGCCGTGCTGCGCAGGCTGCGCCGCCGCTCGCTGGCCGCGCTGCGCCAGGAGCTGGAGCCGGTGCCGCCCGCCGCGCTCGCCGCCTTCCTGCCGCAGTGGCAGCACCTGGGCACCCACAGCCTGCGCGGCATCGACGGGCTGGTGCGCGCCATCGAGCAGTTGCAGGGCGCGCCGGTGCCGGCCTCCGCCCTGGAGAAGCTGGTGCTGCCGTCCCGGGTCGCCGACTACGCGCCCGCGATGCTGGACGAGCTCACGGCCGGCGGCGAGGTGGTCTGGGCGGGTGCGGGCGCGCTGCCCGGCAAGGACGGCTGGGTCTCCCTGCACCTGGCCGACGCGGCGCCGCTGCTGCTGCCCGCCGCCCATCCGCTGGAGATCGGCCCGCTGCACCAGGCCGTGCTGGACGCCCTCGCCGGCGGCTACGGCCTCTTCTTCCGGCAGATCGCCGAGCAGGTCCGCGCCGCGCACCCAGAGTGCGCGGACCCGCAGCTGGCCGACGCGGTCTGGGACCTGGCCTGGTCCGGCCGGCTCACCAATGACACCCTCGCCCCGCTGCGCTCGCTGCTCGGCTCGGGCCGGACCGCCGGCGCCACCGCGCACCGCGCCCGGCGCACCGTGCCCCGCGGCCGATACGGCTCCCTCACCGGGCGGACCGGCCGGCCCACCGCGTCCCGAAGCGGACCGCCCACGGTGGCCGGCCGGTGGGCGCTGCTGCCCGAGCGGGAGCCGGACCCCACCCAGCGGGCGCACGCCATGGCCCGCACGCTGCTGGACCGCCACGGGGTGGTCACCCGGGGCATGGTCGCCGCCGAGGGGGTGGAGGGCGGTTTCTCCGCCGCGTACCGGGTGCTGTCCGCGTTCGAGGACAGCGGCCAGGCGCGGCGGGGCTATGTGGTCGAGGGGCTGGGGGCCGCGCAGTTCGCGATGGACGGTGCGGTGGACCGGCTGCGGGCGGTCAGCGCCGCCCGGGACCGGGCCGCCGGGCTGGCCGCGGACAGCGGGGAGGTGTTCGGCGCTCCCCCGGCCGTGCGGGCGGTGGTGCTGGCGGCCGCCGACCCGGCGAACGCCTACGGGGCCGCGCTGCCCTGGCCCGAGCCGCCCACCGGCGCGGCCCACAAGCCGGGCCGCAAGGCCGGCTCGCTGGTGGTGCTGGTCGACGGCGAGTTGGTGCTGTACCTGGAGCGCGGCGGCAAGACCCTGCTCGCCTGGCCCGCCGGCCCGGCGGAGGCGGAGTCTCCGGATGACGACGCCCGGCTGTCGGCGGCGGTCCAGGCGCTGGGCGAGGCCGGCCGGGCGGGGGCGCTGGGTACGGTGACGGTGGAGCGGGTCAACGGCGTACCGGCGCTCTCCTCCCCCATGGGCCGCACCCTGGAGTCGTCCGGTTTCCATCCCACCCCGCGCGGCTTCCGCCTGCGCGCGCCCTGAGGCCGCGCCGGGTCTCTGCCGGATGAGGTCCGCCCGGCAGGGTGCGCCGCCCCGTGCCGGAGAAGGTCCTCCCGGCCGGGTGCCGCGCCCCGTAATGGTGAAGGTCCTCCCGACCGGTGCCGCGCCCCGTACCGGTGGAGGCGCCCGCCCGGCCGGGTGCCGTGCGGCGGACCGCCCCGGCATCATGGGCGTATGCCCGAGGGAGACACCGTCTGGCGGACGGCTCAGCGGCTCCACGCCGCCTTGGCCGGCCGGCGCCTGGTCCGCTGGGATCTGCGGGTGCCGCGGCTGGCGACCACCGATCTGACCGGACGCCCGGTCCTCGAGGTGGTGCCGCGCGGCAAGCATCTGCTCGTCCGGGTCGAAGGGGGCCTGACCCTCCACTCCCATCTGCGGATGGACGGTGCCTGGCGGATCTACCGGGCCGGTGAGCGGTGGAGCGGGGGGCCGGGGCACCAGATCCGGGCGGTCCTCGCGAACACCGAGCACACCGCGGTCGGCTACCGGCTGCCGGTGCTGGACCTGTTGCGCACCGCCGACGAGGGGCAGGTGGTCGGCCATCTCGGGCCCGACCTGCTGGGCCCGGACTGGGATCCGCGGGAGGCGCTGCGCCGGCTGTCCGCCGATCCGACCCGCCCCCTCGGTGCCGCTCTGCTGGACCAGCGCAACCTCGCCGGGATCGGCAATGTGTACAAGAGCGAGCTGTGCTTCCTGCTGCGGTCCTCCCCCTGGCTGCCGATCGGGGAACTCCCGCACCCCGAGCGCCTGGTGACCCTGGCCAGAAAGCTGCTGGAGGCCAACAAGGACCGTCTGGCCCGGGTCACCACCGCCGATACGCGGACCGACCGCAGACTGTGGGTGTACGGGCGGGAGGGGCGCCCCTGCCGGCGCTGCGGCACTCCGGTGTGCGCCACCGACCGCGACCTGCCCGATGCGGCCGAAGGCGCCCGGGCGGCGGAGCGGGCCGATACGCCCGCGCCGCAGGGTGCGGCGGACCACCCGGTCTCGCGGCAGCGGATCACCTACTGGTGTCCGCGCTGCCAGCCCGGGCCCCGTCCGCCGGGAATCTGAGGCGCCCGCGGTCCATGGCGGCCGGGCCGTCCCGCACCGGACTGCGGTACGCAGTGCACCGGCAGCAGGCTCAGCCCCCATCCGCCCGCCAGCACCGCCCCCTCGACGGGCCCGGCCCGCCCGGGGTGCAGGGCCAGCCGTATCGCCGCCCACCACCAGGCCGCTCCGCACAGCAGGGCGACCGCCCAGCGGGCCGCCCACAGGCACCGGGCCGCGCCCCCACCGCCGGCTGGCATATCGCTGCCTCCCTGGGCGTTCACGGATTTCCGCGCACGCCGGTCGGCCCGCGCGCGGCCTGGGGCCCGACGACCGCGTCAGGGATCGCGCGCCCTCCACAGTGTGCCCAGCCGCCGACCGCCCCGCACGTCGCCCGGGGGTGGCATCGGCGCGCGCCCCGGAGGCATCGACGCACGTGGGGGCGGACGGCGAAGCAGCTTCCGGGGCAGGGACGCCCCGCCGTCCGTCGTACCCTCAGGTCCAGCGCCAGACGGTCCAGGTGAACTTGTCTCCGCCCACCCAGCGGACCACATCGGGGTCATCCAGGTCGACCTTGCCCAGACCGACGCGGTGGGCGATCTCGATCACGTCCACCACCGAGTGCGCGACACCGACGAACTCGCCGGCCACCTCGACCAGGCGGTAGGGCGGTTCGCCCGGCTGGACACCCAGCACGACGATCTTCGGGGTGGTGCTGCGCGGGCTCTGGGTCTCGGTCATCTGCGGTGTCCCCCGCTCGGGCGAGTCGGGGTTCAGCCCTGACCCGCACTCACGTTCTCGGCCTGGAACATCCAATGGTGCTTCTCCAGGTCCCTGGTGAGTCCGATGAGGATGTCCTGGGTCACCGGGTCGGGCTCGGCGGTCTCCTCGATGCGCTGCCGCATGCGGGCGACGACGGCGGCGAGCGCCGCGATCAGCGTGCGTACCGCGTCGACGTCCTCGCTCCAACCCTCTTTCACGGTGTCGATGCCGCTGGACTTGGCGACCGTCTCGGCACGTCCGTCCGGGGCGACCCCGATGGCGGAGGCGCGTTCGGCGACCGTGTCCATGTGCAGCCGGGCGGTGTCCACCACCTCGTCGAGCTGGAGGTGGACGGAACGGAAGCGCGGCCCCACGACCGTCCAGTGGACCTGCTTGGCCACCAGCGACAGGTCCACCAGGTCGACCAGCGCGCCCTGCAGGGCCTCCCCCACGATCCGACGGCTCTCATCCGGCAGCGGGCTCTTCAGCACAGACATCAACACCCTCCGATGTGGTGCGATCCGATGCGGTTCATACGCTCTACCCACCATGACACAATCCGCACAAACCGGCTGGACGCACAACGGAGCCCCCTGTCGGCGCGTCGACGCGCCGACAGGGGGCTCCGGAAGTTCTGGTGTGACGCCGGGAAGCAGCAGGGGCTTCCGGCCGGGCGTCAGGCGGCGACCACGTCCACGGCCTCCGCGGGCGCCTTGATGGTCACCCGCTCCTCCGGGACACCGGTCACGGACGTCACGGAAACCGAATTGAGCATCGGCCGGACCGGCGCCGGGACCGTCTCGCCGGCCGCCGCCGACTCCGCCAGCTCCGCGAGCGACAGTTCGTCGCTCACTTCCCGCATCACCTGGGACATCCGCACGTCCAACGCGTCGCAGATCGCGGAGAGCAGCTCGGACGAGGCCTCCTTCTGGCCCCGCTCGACCTCTGACAGATAGCCGAGGGACACCCGGGCGGAGGAGGAGACCTCGCGCAGGGTGCGGCCCTGGCGCTGGCGCTGCCGACGCAGCACGTCACCCAGCAGGCGACGGAGCAGAATCATCGCTGGCTCCCTCCTCGGACCTCGGATTCGGATCCTTCACGCCCCACCGTACCGCCTTCGGCTCTACCCGTGCGGGGAGCGATGTCGTGTTCACTCAGGGCTGCAAACATCAAATCCCCCCGTGTTCTTCCGTATCCTGTGCCCTTGCATTCCCGATCAATTCACGCCGCAGAAGATCCAGTGCGGCCCGCACGCTGTCCGCCCGGATCCCGACGCGGTCCCCGTCCAGCCGCAGCTCGGCCACCGAACCCGCGCCGCCGGGCCCCCGCACCGCCACGAACACGGTGCCCACCGGCTTGCCGTCCTGCTCCGCCGGGCCCGCCACCCCGGTGGTGGCGACCCCCCAGTCGGCGCCCAGCAGTCGCCGTACGCCCCGCGCCATCTGCCGGGCGACCTCCGCGTCCACCGCGCCCCGCCGCTCCAGGAGCGGTCCGTCCACCCCCAGCAGCTCGCGCTTGAGCTCGGTGGCGTAGGCGGTCACCGAGCCGCGGAAGGAGCGGGACGCCCCGGGGACCGCGGTCAGCTCGGCCGCCACCAGGCCGCCGGTGAGCGACTCGGCGACGGCCAGCGTCTGCCCCCGCCGCGCCAGCAGCTCCAGGGCCTCGTCGGCCGGCTCCATGATCGGCGGGTGGCCGACGGTCACCGCACCGACTCCCGCTCGGCCCGCTCCCGCTCGGCGGCCAGCCCGGCACGGCGCAGCACGATCGCCTGCCGTACGTAGTCGAGGCCGGTGACCACGGTCAGCACCACGGCGACGGCCATCACCCAGAACCGCAGCGTGGCGAGCGGTCCGGTGAGCGCCAGGATGTACATCCCGACCGCCGTGCCCTGGGCGAGCGTCTTCATCTTGCCGCCCCGGCTGGCCGGGATGACGCCGTGTTTGATCACCCAGAAGCGCATCAGGGTGATGCCGATCTCCCGGAAGAGGATCACGCCGGTGACCCACCAGGGCAGGTCGTTCAGGGCGGACAGGCAGATCAGCGCCGCCCCCATGATCGCCTTGTCGGCGATCGGGTCAGCGATCTTCCCGAAGTCGGTGACCAGGTCGTACCGGCGTGCCAGATGCCCGTCGAACAGGTCTGTGATCATGGCGATGGCGAACGACGCCCAGGCCAGCGAGCGCCAGGCCGGGTCGTAGCCACCGCCCGCCAGCATCAGCAGCACGAAGCCGGGCACCAGCAGCAGCCGCACCATGGTGAGGATGTTGGCGATGTTCCACAGTCCCACCGAGCGCGTCGAGCCGACCGGGCGGCGGGCACCTCCCGCGGTGGAGGCCGGGGCATGGGTCATCTGGCCGCTCCCTGGGTACACGCGCCGCTCTCCAGCGGCAGCGGCTCCGCCACGAGATCCACTCCCTCCGTCGCCACCACCTTCGCGATGACGATACGGCCGGGGACCGCCTCGGCGGCGCCGGTCAGCAGGGTCTGCCCGTCCGTCTCGGGGGCCTGGTGGGCGCCCCGGCCGACCGGGCCGTCCTCCTCGTCGATCCGGTCGACCAGGACCTCCACGGTCTCTCCCAGCCGCTCCTCGGCGCGCTGGGCGGTGAGCTCCTCGGCCAGCTGCGAGATGTGCGCCAGCCGCTCGGCCACCACCTCCGGGTCGATCTTGCCCTCGTAGCCGGCCGCCTCGGTGCCGTCCTCGTCCGAGTAGCCGAAGACGCCGATCGCGTCCAGCCGGGCGTGGGTGATGAAGCGCTCCAGCTCGGCCAGGTCCTCCTCGGTCTCGCCGGGGAAGCCGACGATGAAGTTGGAGCGGGCCCCGGCCTGCGGCGCCTTGGCCCGGATCTGGTCCAGCAGCCCCAGGAAGCGGTCGGTGTCGCCGAAGCGGCGCATCGCGCGCAGCACCTGGGGCGCCGAGTGCTGGAAGGACAGGTCGAAGTACGGGGCCACCTTCTCGGTGGAGGTCAGCACGTCGATCAGCCCGGGACGCATCTCGGCGGGCTGGAGGTAGCTGACCCGGATCCGCTCGATGCCGTCCACCGCGGCCAGCTCCGGCAGCAGGGTCTCCAGCAGCCGGATGTCGCCGAGGTCCTTGCCGTAGGAGGTGTTGTTCTCGGAGACCAGCATGATCTCCTTGACGCCCTGCTCGGCGAGCCAGCGGGTCTCGCCCAGCACGTCCGAGGGGCGGCGCGAGATGAAGGAGCCGCGGAAGGACGGGATGGCGCAGAAGGAGCAGCGGCGGTCGCAGCCGGAGGCCAGCTTGACCGAGGCCACCGGACCGGCGTCCAGGCGGCGGCGGAGCGGCGGCCGCGGGCCCGAGGCCGGTGCGAGACCTTCCGGCAGGTCGGCGGGGGCCGGGGCGGGCTGCTCGGCGGCGCCGTGGCCGGGCAGCGCCACGCCGCTGGCGTCCTGCCGCTCGGCGGGGCTGATCGGGAGCAGCTTGCGGCGGTCCCGCGGGGTGTGGGAGGCGTGGACGCCGCCGCTCAGGATGGTCTGCAGCCGGTCGGAGATGTCGGCGTAGTCGTCGAAGCCGAGCACGCCGTCCGCCTCGGGCAGCGCCTCGGCGAGTTCCTTGCCGTACCGCTCGGCCATGCAGCCCACCGCCACCACGGCCTGGGTTCTGCCGTGGTCTTTGAGATCATTGGCTTCCAGCAGGGCGTCGACCGAGTCCTTCTTGGCGGCTTCGACGAATCCACAGGTGTTGACGACGGCGACATCCGCGTCCGAGGCGTCCTCGACGAGCTCCCAGCCGTCCGCTGCCAAGCGGCCTGCAAGCTCCTCCGAGTCCACCTCGTTACGGGCGCATCCAAGCGTGACAAGGGCGACGGTACGGCGTTCGGGCATACGCTCAGACTACTTCGTCCCGGCCGCCTCTCCCGCTGCCAGGGTTGCCGACCTGCCCGACTCAGCCGACCTCGGGGTCTCCCTTGGTGTAGCTGAGCCGCTGGACCTGCCCGTTCGCGCCGACCTGCTTGACCTCCTTGCCGTTGACGAACAGCTGTACGGCTCCGGCGTTGCCCAGCACCAGATCGATGCGCTTGCTGTCGGTGAAGGTCCTGGAGTCGCCCTGGCGCAGCACGCCCTCGTGGATCAGCCGGCCGTTGTGGTCCTGGGCGGAGATCCAGCTCTGGCCCTTCTCCGCGGTGAGCTTGACCGTGACCTTGTCGGCCGGGACGCCGGCGATGGCGCTGTCGGACGGCTCGGGCTTGGGGTCGGCCGGCTTGCTGGGGCTGTGGTCGGCCCGGGGCGGCGGGGTGTCGTGGGCGGCCGGCGAGGGTTCGCCGCCGCCGTTGCCGGTGAAGAGCGTGAAGCCGACGAACCCGACCACCGCGACGATGGCGGCGACCATGGCGGCGGTCCAGTTGGGCCGCCGGGGCTCGGAGCGGATGCGCTCGGCCTCGAAGAGCGGCGCCGCCACGGTGGGTTCCGGGCGCCCGCCGTGCTCGGCGTCGTACTGGGCGACCAGCGCGGTCGGATCCAGGCCGACGGCGCGGGCCAGTGCGCGCACGTGCCCGCGGGCGTAGACGTCGCCACCGCATCGGGTGAAGTCGTCCTCTTCGATGCTCTGCACGAGGGGCGCCCGCACCCGGGTGGTGGTACTGACCTCTTCGATGGTCAGTCCGGCATGGATACGGGCCTGCTGGAGGGCGCGGCCGATGGACGGCCGGTCTTCTGCGGGAGAGTTGCCGATGGACACGGGGGCGCCTTTCGAGCGTGTAGCCACCTGCTGGAGGTTCAGTCTAGGGGTGGGGCGAAAGGGTCGGGCAAGCGGGAGCGCGGAGTCTGTACGCCATCAGAACGGGCAGCACCAGCCGAGGACGGCGCATCCGGTCATCACCTCGCCCAACTTGACGTATCACGCCGGGAAAGGGTTGCCCGCGTTTCCCTCACGGTTGAGCCTCCCCCCGGATCAGCGCGAGCACGCCATCCAATTCATCCGGTTTGACCAATACGTCCCTGGCTTTCGATCCCTCGCTCGGCCCCACGATGTTCCGCGACTCCATCAGGTCCATCAGCCGCCCGGCCTTGGCGAAGCCCACCCGCAGCTTGCGCTGGAGCATCGAGGTGGATCCGAACTGAGTGGAAACCACCAGCTCAGCGGCCTGGCACAGCAGGTCGAGGTCATCGCCGATGTCCTCGTCGATCTCCTTCTTCCGCTCCGAGCCCACCGTCACGTCGTCCCGGAAGACCGGTGCCATCTGCGCCTTGCAGTGCTCGACGACGGCGGCGACCTCCTTCTCGGTGACGAAGGCGCCCTGCATCCGGACCGGCTTGTTCGCGCCCATCGGGAGGAACAGGCTGTCGCCCTTCCCGATCAGCTTCTCCGCGCCCGGCTGGTCCAGGATCACCCGGCTGTCGGCCAGCGAGGAGGTCGCGAAGGCCAGCCGGGAGGGCACGTTCGCCTTGATCAGGCCGGTCACCACGTCCACCGAGGGCCGCTGGGTGGCGAGCACCAGGTGGATGCCCGCGGCCCGGGCCAGCTGGGTGATGCGGACGATGGAGTCCTCCACGTCGCGCGGCGCCACCATCATCAGGTCCGCCAGCTCGTCCACGATCACCAGCAGGTACGGGTACGGCCGCAGCTCCCGCTCGCTGCCCGGGGGCTGCTTCACCGTGCCCTGGCGCACCGCGGCGTTGAAGTCGTCGATGTGCCGGAACCCGAAGGCCGCCAGGTCGTCGTAGCGCAGGTCCATCTCCCGCACCACCCACTGCAGCGCCTCCGCGGCGCGCTTGGGGTTGGTGATGATCGGCGTGATCAGGTGCGGGATCCCCTCGTACGCGGTCAGCTCCACCCGCTTGGGGTCGACCAGCACCATCCGCACATCGTCCGGGGTGGCCCGCGCCATCACCGAGGTGATCAGGCAGTTGATGCAGGACGACTTGCCCGATCCGGTGGCGCCGGCCACCAGGATGTGCGGCATCTTCGCCAGGTTCGCCGAGACGTAGCCGCCCTCGACGTCCTTGCCCAGCCCCACCACCATCGGGTGGTCGTCGCCCACGGCCTCCGTGGACCGCAGGACGTCCCCCAGGTTGACCATCTCGCGGTCGCTGTTGGGGATCTCGATGCCCACCGCGGACTTGCCCGGGATCGGGCTGATGATGCGCACGTCGGGGCTGGCCACCGCGTAGGCGATGTTCTTGGTGAGCGCGGTGATCCGCTCCACCTTCACCGCCGGACCCAGCTCCACCTCGTAGCGGGTGACCGTCGGGCCCCGGGTGAAGCCGGTCACCGCGGCGTCCACCTTGAACTCGGCGAAGACGTTGGTCAGCGAGGCCACCACCGCGTCGTTGGCGGCGCTGCGGGTCTTGCCGGGCCCACCGCGCTCCAGCAGCTCCAGCGAGGGCAGGGCGTAGGTGATGTCGCCGGCCAGCTGCAACTGCTCCGCGCGCGGCGGCAGGGGGTCGGCCGGTTCCGGCGCGGCCCGGGTCAGGTCGGGGACGACCGCGGTCTTCTCCAGGCTCCGCTCGCCCTCGGGCGACTCGGCTCCGGCCCGCGCGCCCGGCACCGCCGCGCCACTGTCCCGATCGGCCGAGATACCGCTGCTCAACCCGGCGACCAGCGGCGAGGGCTGGACGCCGTGCAGGACCGCGCCGTCCAGCGCGGCGGCCGCCGCCGCGGCCACGTCCACCGCGTCCCGCGGCCGGTCCGAGGGCGGCTGCACCGGGCCGGCGCGGCGCGGCCCGCGCCGCTTGGCCGGCGCCTCCGCCTCGGCCGGTGCGGCCTCCGGAGCGCCCGGCGCACCCCGGGAGGCGGCGCCGCGACGGGTACGCCGCGGCCGCGGCTCGCGCCACTCCTCGGTGTACTCCGCGTCCTGGTACTCGTCCTCGGCCCAGTCCTCGTATCCCTCGGGGTCGCCCGGATCCCGGATCAGCCCCAGTCGGACGCCGAGTGCCTTCAGCCGCTGCGGGATCGCCACCACCGGGGTCGCGGTCACCACCAGCAGGCCGAAGACGGTCAGCAGGACCAGCAGCGGTACGGCCAGCGCCGCGGTCATCGCGAACACCAGCGGGGTGGAGACCGCCCAGCCGATCAGTCCGCCGGCGTCCCGCACCGCCTGGGTGTCGCCGCGCGGGGGTGAGCCGCAGGCGATGTGCACCTGCCCGAGTACGCCGACCACCAGCGCGGACAGCCCGATGACGATCCGTCCGTTGGCCTCCGGGCGCTCCGGGTGCAGGAACAGCCGGGTGGAGATCACCCCGAGGAGTATCGGCACCAGCAGGTCCAGTCGGCCGAACGCCCCGGTCACCAGCATCTCGACGAGGTCGCCGACCGGCCCGTCCAGATCGGACCAGGTGCCGGCCGCCACCACCAGCGCCAGCGCCAGCAGCAGCAGCGCCACCCCGTCCTTGCGGTGGGCCGGGTCCAGGCCCCTGGCGCCGCGCCCTATCCCACGGAACAGCGCCCCCGCGCCCCGGCCCACTCCCCGCC
>NZ_SRID01000700.1 GCF_004684805.1 Streptomyces palmae | reverse complement strand
CTGAGATGAGTATAAGAGACAGTTCCAGAGGGTGTGGGGGGTGGTGGTGTTGCCGGGGTAGCGGCAGGCCATGCCCACGATGGCGATGGGTTCTTGGTGGCGTTCTTCGAGGTCGCGTAGGCGTTGGCGGGTGGTGCCGAGGTCGAGGGTGACGCGTTTGAGGTAGTGGCGGAGTTTGTCTTCGGTGGTGGTCATCTGTTCCTCCTCCTTTCTGGTGGGGTGGGTCAGGAGTGGCCGAGTTGTTCGTCGATGAGGGCGAACACCTCGTCGTCGGAGGCCGACTCCAACGCCTCCCCGTCGATGTCGCCGTCCGCTCCGCCGTCCCCGACCGCGGACAGCAGCGACCGCAGCCGCTGGGCGACCGCCGCCCGGGACTTCTCGTCCAGCGCTCGCCCGCTCAGCGTGCTCTCCAACCGGGCCAGATCACCCAGGACCGCGGCCGGTGCCTCGTCGCCATCGGGCGGCGTCTCCTCATCGGGGAACAGCCGTCCGCGCAGGAACTCGGCCAGCGCCGGAGCCTCCGGATAGTCGAAGACCAGTGCGGCCGGCAGCCGCAGCCCGGTGGCGGCGGACAGCCGGTTGCGCAGCTCCACCGCGGTCAGCGAGTCGAACCCCAGTTCCTTGAACGAGGCGTCCTCCCGCACGGCCAGCGGATCGCTGTGCCCCAGCACCGTGGCCGCGTGGGTACGCACCAGATCCAGCAGCGCCCGCTGCCGCTCGGCGGCGGAGATCCCGGCGAGCCGGCCGGCCCAGTCCAGTGGCTGCCGCCGCTCGGCGGCGACCCGGCGGGCGGGAGCGGCGGTCGCGGCCAGGGCGCGCAGCAGCACGGGCACCGCCTCGGCGGGCTGTGCGCCAAGGGCCCGCGGGTCGAGGTCGAGCGCCAGCGGCGTGGGCGAGCCCTGGAGCAGCGCGGCGTCCAGCAGCCCGAGTGCCATCGGGGTGGGCAGCGGACGGAACCCGCTGCGGGCCATCCGGGAGAGATCACCCTCGCCCAGGTGCCCGGTGAGCCCGCTGGTGTCGGCCCAGAGTCCCCAGGCGATGGAGGTGCCGGGGAGTCCGTTGTGGTGTCGGTGGGTGATGAGGGCGTCGCAGTAGGCGTTGGCGGCGGCGTAGTTGGTTTGTCCGGGGCTGCCGAGG
>NZ_SRID01000699.1 GCF_004684805.1 Streptomyces palmae | reverse complement strand
CCGGCGGAGCCGTCCCCCTCCCCCGAACCGCCCGAGCAGCCGTCCGGCGCGACCGGGTGGCGGCGCGGTCCGTCGACCAGGACCGCGGTGGTGATCCTGGTGGCCGCGGCGCTCTGCTACGCGGTGGGCGCCTGGGCCCTGTTCACCGGAGGCTGACCCGGCTGTGAACCGGCTGTGAACCGGGCCGCCCCGCACCGGGCCGGCCCGCCGCGCACCGACCGGCGACTGATACCGGCGAGACCGCGCACCAGCCGGGGTACGCACCCACCCCGGCGCGCACGGGTCCAGCCCCGCCCCGCGCCTGACCCCGTATGCGATCGCGATACGCCCCTGTCCGGCCCCGGGAAGCGCACGGAACGCCCCGGGGCCCCGCCGTACCCGTCCGGAACCGACCCCCACACGCCCGCACGCCGGCCGCGGTAGGCGCCCGCCAGGGCCGGTACGCACTCCTGCGGCCTGGTCAGTCGGGTGCCGAGGGGGCTCGGCGCCGGGTGGCCAGGGTCCACAGCGCCAGGCCCGCCAGCAGGGCCGTACCGGCTCCGAAGCCCGCGTACGCCACCGCCCGCCGTCCGGCGTGGTCGCCCTCCCGCTCGGCCGCGGTCCCGTTCTCCGCGGTGGCCCGGCGGTCCTGCCGGGAGAGGCCGAAGCCGTCGCCGGTGCCGTCCCCGTCGTACTCCGGGCCGGGCTGCCCACCGCCCCGCACACTGATCCGCAGGGTCACCGGCACCCCGTCGGGGAAGTACCGTCCCGCGTCCGGGTGCACCGTGACGGCCAGGTAGTACTGCCCGCTGACGCTCATCGCGGCGACCGCCGCCTTCGCACGCGCATAGCGGTTGCCGTAGGCCACCGGCGCGGTGAGGTCCAGCGCCTCCGTGGCCCGGGTGCCGCCGTAGGACGTGAACCTGCCGTACTGGACCAGGCCGCGGGCCGGGTTGTACAGGCCCGCGCCCAGCGCGTCGCCGAGCGGCCCGAGCCGCTTCCCGCCCGGGGCGTCGGGGAGTTCGGTCTCCGCGTACAACTGCTGGCCCCAGTCGAGCGGGATCCGGAAGAAGCGGGTCTCGCCGGGCTTGAGCCGGGTCCGCCACACCCCGGGGGACAGCGGTCCGGCGTCCCGGAAGCCGGTGCCGCCGGCGGCCTGCCGCGCGGTCCCGGTGGGCGGCGCGGGCGGCCGGGTGTCCCAGCTGCCGGGGGAGGGCGGGGTCTGTCTCTTATACACAAC
>NZ_SRID01000698.1 GCF_004684805.1 Streptomyces palmae | reverse complement strand
GCGTAACAAGCTCAGTGCCACGATGGGGATGTCGCTACCCACGACGTTGATCTTCGACTATCCGACGGCTGATGGCCTCGCTGGTCATCTGCTGGCCGAGCTATCGGGCGATCAGGTCGCGGTGGTTGAGGTCGTTGCGGCCGGATTTGGCGTTGCGGGTGTTGGAGGGTGCTTTGGGTGGTGGGGGTGGTGTGGTGACGGTTGCTGATTTTGATTGGGGTTTGTTTGCGTCGACGTTTACGGCGCAGCGTTCTTCTGCGTTGTTGGGGGAGATTCCGGAGTTGGTTGGGTTGGTTGATGAGGGGGTGTCTGGTGAGGTGGATAGTCCGTTGCGGAAGCAGTTGGTTGGGGGGACGCCGGCTCAGCGGCATCAGCTTCTGACGCAGCACATCCGCGCTCTCGCCGCAAGCGTCCTGGGCCACTCGGGAATTGAAGCGATTCCGGCCAGCCGGCCCTTTAACGAACTCGGCTTTGACTCGCTGACGGCGGTGGAGCTGCGTAACAAGCTCAGTGCCACGATGGGGATGTCGCTACCCACGACGTTGATCTTCGACTATCCGACGGCTGATGGCCTCGCTGGTCATCTGCTGGCCGAGCTATCGGGCGATCAGGTCGCGGTGGCGGAGTCGGCCGCGGTGGTCGAGCAGTCGGACGATCCCATCGTGATCGTGGGTATGGCCTGCCGCTACCCCGGCGGAGTGGCCAGCCCGGACCAGCTCTGGGACCTGGTCGCCGAGGGCCGTGACGCGCTGGGCGCGTTCCCCACCGACCGGGGCTGGGACCTCGAAGCGCTGTTTGACTCGGATCCGGATAACTCCGGCACGAGCTACACACGGGAGGGTGGCTTCCTCTACGACGCCGGGGATTTCGACGCCGACTTCTTCGGGATCAGTCCGCGTGAGGCTTTGGCGATGGATCCGCAGCAGCGGCTGCTCCTGGAGACCGCCTGGGAGGCCTTCGAGAACGCCGGTATCGACCCCCACGGCCTCCACGGCAGCAGCACCGGTGTGTACACGGGTATAGCCGCGCATGACTTTCTGGTGTTGAGCAGCATGTCGAGCAGCGAGTTGGAGGGATACGCCGGGACAGGGAATGCGGGCAGTGTGGTGTCGGGTCGTGTGTCGTATGTGTTGGGGCTTGAGGGTCCGGCGTTGACGGTGGATACGGGGTGTTCGTCGTCGTTGGTGACGTTGCATATGGCGTGTGGGGCGTTGCGGTCGGGGG
>NZ_SRID01000697.1 GCF_004684805.1 Streptomyces palmae | reverse complement strand
GTTCGCCCCGCCCAGCTCACCCAGTGTCCCGGCCCGCTACGCCTCGCGCGCCGCGTCCAGGGCCCGGTGGACATCGGCGATCAGGTCCTCCGGGTCCTCCGCGCCCACCGAGAAGCGGATGAATCCCTCCGGAACCGCGTCGCCGCCCCAGCGGGCCCGGCGCTCGGCGGTGGAGCGCACCCCGCCGAAGCTGGTGGCGTCGTCCACCAGCCGCAGGGCGTCCAGGAAGCGCTGGGCGTACGCCCGATCCGGGAGGGTGAAGGACACCACGCAGCCGAACCTGCCACCGCGCATCTGGGCCGCCGCGACCGGATGCGCCGGGTCCCCGGGCAGCCCCGGGTGGCGCAGCCCGCTGATCTCCGGCCGTTCGCTCAGCGCCTCGGCGAGCGCCAGCGCGTTGGACGCCTGCCGGTCGACCCGCAGTTGGAGGGTGGCCAGCGAGCGGTGCGCCAGCCAGGCCTCCATCGGTCCGGGGATGGCCCCGACCGTCTTGCGCCAGGCCCGGACCGAGGCGGCCAGCGCCGGAATCCGGGTGGTGGCGTAGCCCAGCAGTACGTCCCCGTGACCGGTCAGCGCCTTGGTGCCGCTGGCCACCGCGAAGTCCGCGCCCAGGTCCAGCGGTCGCTGACCGAGCGGGGTGGCCAGGGTGTTGTCGACCGCGACCAGGGCGCCCTGGGCGTGCGCGGCCTCGGCCAGCCGCCGGATGTCGCAGACGTCGAGCCCGGGGTTGGACGGTGACTCGATCCACAGCAGCCGGGCGCCGTCCAGCACCGTCAGCTGGGCGTCGCCCGCGGTGGGTGCCGTGCGCACCTCGATGCCGTAGCCCTCCAGCCGCTCGCGCAGCGGGACCAGCAGGTTGTAGCCGTCGCTCGGCAGCACCACCGTGTCGCCCTGCCGCAGCTGGGAGAGGAGCACCGCGGAGATCGCGCCCATGCCGGAGGCGAAGACCACCGTCTCGGCCGGGGCCTCGGGCGACTCCAACTCGCTGATCGCCCGCTCCAGCAGCGACCAGGTGGGGTTGGCGTCCCGGCCGTAGGTGTACGGACCGGTGGCCAGGTCGGCGTCGCCGTGCAGGTGGTAGTGCGCGGCGAACACCGGGCCGGGCAGGGTCGGCCGATAGGTCTCCGGCTCGGGCAGTCCGGCCCGTACCGCATGGGTTCCGTCGCCGATGGTCATGCGTGCTCCTTCACCGCGTCGCCCCCGCTGGTCCGCTTCCCACCCGCGCTCCCACACAAA
>NZ_SRID01000696.1 GCF_004684805.1 Streptomyces palmae | reverse complement strand
GGTTCATCGGGCCTCCACTCCGTGTACGGCCAGCAGCCGGGCCATCCGGTCGGCGGCGAGTTCCGGGTCCGGGAACAGTCCGAGCCGGTCGGCCAGTTCGTAGGCGCGGGCCAGATGGGGCAGGGAGCGGGCCGACTGCGCGCCGCCGACCATGGTGAAGTGGTCCTGGTGCCCGGCCAGCCAGGCCAGCAGCACCACCCCGGTCTTGTAGTGGCGGGTGGGCTCCTGGAACAGGTGCCGGGCCAGGTCCAGGGTGGGTTCCAGCAGCGCGCGGAAGCCCGGTGGGTCACCGGCGTCCAGGGTGCGTACCGCCTCGGCGGCCAGCGGCCCCAGCGGGTCGAAGACGCCGAGCAGGGCGTGGCTGAAGCCGTCCCGGTCGCCCTCGATCAGCTCCGGGTAGTGGAAGTCGTCGCCGGTGTAGCAGCGCACCCCGGCGGGCAGTCGGCGCCGCAGCCCGATCTCCCGCTCCGCGTCGAGCAGCGAGACCTTGACCCCGTCCACCTTCTCCGGGCGGGCGGCGATCAGCTGGAGCAGGGTGCCGGTGGCCTCGTCGAGGTCCGTGCTCCCCCAGTAGCCGGTCAGCGCGGGGTCGAACATCGGGCCGAGCCAGTGCAGGATCACCGGGGCGCTCGCCTGCCGCAGCAGCCCGTCGTACACCTCCAGGTAGTCCTCGGGCCCGCGGGCGGCGGCGGCCAGCGCCCGGGAGGCCATCAGCACCGCCTGCGCGCCCGCCTCCTCGACCAGTTCCAGCTGCTCCTCGTAGGCGGCCCGCACCTCGGCGAGCGAGGCCCCGGGGCGGTTCAGTTGGTCGGTGCCGGCGCCGCAGACCAGCAGCGCGCCCCCAGCCTGGCCGCGGGGACCTGCCCCCACGGCCCGGGCCTCGGCGGCGGAACGCCGGATCAGCTCGGCGGCGGCCGTCCAGTCGAGTCCGGCGCCGCGCTGGGCGGTGTCCATCGCCTCGGCGACGCCCAGCCCGTGGGCCCACAGATGGCGGCGGAAGGCGAGGGTGGCCTCCCAGTCCACGGCGGCCGGGCCGTCCGGGGAGCGGTCGGCGAAGGGATCGGCCACGACGTGCGCGGCGGCGAACACGGTGCGGGAGACGAGCGGTTCGCCACCGGCCGGGCGGGGCACCGGCTCGGTACGCGGCACATAGGCCCGCAGTACGCCACCGGGACCGGGCAACCGAATCGCCCGCGCGGAGCCGGCGCCTCCCTCAGCCCCCGCCGCACCCACGCCTCC
>NZ_SRID01000695.1 GCF_004684805.1 Streptomyces palmae | reverse complement strand
CTCCACACCCACATCACCACCCAAGCCACCCAAGGCTTCGACCTCGCCACCCAAACCCCCCTCCGCGTCACCCTCTACCACCTCACCACCGACACACCGGAGCCGGTGGAAGGGGCGACCGGCAGCACCGGTGATGTGCTGACGGGTGAGTTCATCCTGCTGTTCGTGCTCCACCACATCGCGGGTGACGGCTGGTCCATCTCTCCGCTGGCCCGCGACTTCTCCCAGGCCTATGCCGCCCGGGTCAACGGAAGTGCCCCCGCCTGGGCGCCGCTCGCGGTCCAGTACGCCGACTACACCCTCTGGCAGCGCGAGGTGCTCGGCTCGGAGGACGACCCCAACTCGCCGATCAGCGCCCAGCTGGCCCACTGGAAGAACGCCCTCGCCGAGGCGCCGGACGAGATCGCGCTGCCCGCCGACCGTCCGCGTCCCACCACCCCCACCTACCGCGGCGACATCGTCAACTTCACGATCACGCCGGAACTCCACACCCGCCTTGACGACCTGGCCCGCACCACGGGCTCCAGCCTCTTCATGGCCGTCCAGGCCGGACTCACCACGTTGCTGTCCCGCATGGGCGCCGGTGAGGACATCACCCTGGGCACCGCCATCGCCGGACGCACCGACGAGGCCCTGGACCCCCTGATCGGCTTCTTCATCAACACCCTGGTGCTCCGCACCAAGCTGGACGGCAACCCGACCACCGCCGAGCTGATCGATCGCATCCGCGAACAGGACCTCGCCGCCTACGCCAACCAGGACGTCCCCTTCGAGCGCCTGGTGGAGACCCTCAACCCCACCCGCTCCCTGGCCCGGCACCCCCTCTTCCAGGTGATGTTCGTCTTCCAGAACGTCCCGGAAGCCGTCATCGACCTGCCGGGTCTCGAAGCGAGCGTCTACGACGTGCCCGTGGACTCCGCCAAGTTCGACCTCTCCTTCGTCTTCGGCGACGCGGCCCCGGGCACCGGCCTCGCCTGCGCGGTCGAGTACAGCCTGGACCTCTTCGACCGCTCGACGGTCGAGACCCTGGTGCAGCGTCTGATCCAGGTGCTGGAGGCCATGGTCGCCGACCCCCAGGTCCGCGTGAACGCGATCGACGTGCTGGGCGAGGCGGAGCGCGCCCGGGTGCTGGAGGAGTGGAACGACACCTCCCGCGAGGCCCTCGCCCCGCAGACCCTGCCCGCGCTCTTCGAACGGCAGGTCGCGGCCACCCCGGACGCCGTCGCGGTGGTGCACGGG
>NZ_SRID01000070.1 GCF_004684805.1 Streptomyces palmae | reverse complement strand
GCCCTGGGCGGGAGGGGGCGCGGCGGCCCTGGACTGAACGGGCGCGGCGGCGAGCGGTCCTCGCGACCCGCCGCGCCGGCGGTCCCGCCGCCTCCGCGGACCACCTCCGCGCGCCCCCGCGGAAGAAAAAGTTGCGGTGTACAACTTCATGATTGAAACGCCGAAAGTGGCCTGGATACAGTGGTCCCATGAGCGCCAGCACCCCGTCCGCCCCCGCCAAGATCGAGCTCCTGGAGCTGCTCGCCGCGCTCGGCACCGCCCAGTGGCGAGACTTCTCGGCCGCCGCCACCCGGCACGGCCTCACCGGCACCCAGGCGAAGGTCCTCGCCCACCTCGGCGGCGGCCCACTGCCCATGCGCGGACTGGCCGACCGACTGGTCTGCGACGCCTCCAACATCACCGGCATCGTGGACCGGCTGGAGGACCAGGGTCTGGTGCGCCGCGAGCCCTCCCCCACCGACCGCCGGGTCAAGAACGTGGTCATCACCAGCCTCGGCCGCGAGATGATCGTCCGGGTGCGGACCGAGATGCAGGCCACCCACAGCGCCCTGGACACCCTGAACGTCGAGGAACAGGCCACCCTCTACGCCCTGCTGACCCGGCTCCGCCCGCCCCTGGAGCACTCGGCCTGAGACCGAGCGCTCCAGGTCGCACGTGGGCGGACACGCCTGTCAGCCGGGACGCCGCGCGGTCTCCTCAGGGGCCTCGGCCTCCGTCTTGCGGGCCCCTCCCGGCCGTACCAGGAGGAGTACCGCGATGAGTGCGGCGAGGGCCGCGACGGCCAGCAGCAGGGCCCGGTCCGGGACCGCCCGTCCGATGGCGGCGACGCGCTCCTCCACGGCCGCCTCGGTCTCCACCCCCATCGGGGAGGGCAGGGCGGAGGTGCCGTCGAAGGCCAGGAAGACCACTCCCAGCACGATGAACAGCGCCCCGCCGACCAGCGAGGTGGTGTGCACGGTGAGCGGGCCCAGGGTGAGGGCTCGGCCCCGCAGCCACCGCTTTCCACCCAGGTCGAAGCGGTCCCACAGCAGCGCGAGGACGAACATCGGCAGGGCCATTCCCAGGGCGTAGCAGGCCAGCAGCAGGCCGCCGTGCAGGGGGCTGCCCTCCAGGGCGGCGATGGTCAGGATGCCGCCGAGGATGGGCCCCGCGCAGAAACCGGCCAACCCGTACACCGCGCCCAGGACGAACACCGACAGGGCCGAGCCCGAGCGGCGTGCTCCGGCGGCCTCCCGCAGGCGCCGCACCCCGAACCCCAGCCCGAGGATCTGGGCCGCGCCCAGCAGGATCACCGTCCAGCCGCCCACGGTGACCAGGGTGTCGCGGTGGCCGTAGAAGAGGCGGCTGGCGAACGATCCGGCCACGCCCAGGGGGACCAGGGTCGTGCACAGGCCCGCGTAGAAAAGGGCCGTACGCGCCAGCAGAGTGGCCCTGCTGGTGAAGGAGTAGGCGAAGAAGGCCGGCAGCAGCAGGGCGCTGCACGGGCTCAGCAGGGTGAGGAGACCGCCGAGGAGGGCGGCCAGGACACCGATGTCACTCACCGCGGGCCGCCTTCGCGGCGTCCTCGATCGCCTGCCTGAAGGTGGCGGCGGACTGGGCGCCGAGAATGGGCTTGTCGTTGATCAGGAAGGCCGGGGTGCTGACCACTCCGAGCCGGTAGCCCTCCTCCCGGTCCCGCTGCACCGCCGCCCCGGCCTGGTCGGACCGCATGTCCTCCAGGAACCTGTCGAGGTCCCCGACGCCCGCGGCACGGGCCATGGCGACGAGCTTGTCCTGGGCGAACTCGCCCCGGTTGCGTTCGCGGGGCTTTCCGTAGCCCTGCTCGTGGAACTGCCAGAACCTCTTCTGCCGGCCCGCCGCCCAGGCGGCCCGGGCCGCCTGCTCCGACTCCTGGCCGAAGACCGGGAAGTTGCGCCACTCGATCCGCAGGATCCCCTTGTCGACGTAACGGCGGATCAGTTCGGGTTGGGTCTCGCGGGCGAACAGGCCGCAGAAGGGGCACTGGAAGTCCGCGTACTCGATCATGACGACCGGGGCGTCGGCACGTCCCAGCGCCAGCGGATCGTCCGCGTCGCGGCGGGCCAGTGCCAGCAGGGCGCTGTCCCGGGGCGCCGGGGCGTCGCCGCCGGCCGTACGGGAGGAGGAGGAACCGCCGTCCAGCGTGAAGGCCAGCACGACGGCTGCCACGGCCACCGTGAGGGCGGCGATCGCGGCGATCAGCCGGCGCCGGCTGCGCGGCGAACGCCTGGCAGGAGCGGACGAGGTGGGGGCGGAAGGCGGGCGGGAAGAAGACATGGCAAAGCACTCCGTTCTGCGAGGTGGGGAAGGCACGATCAGCTGATCGGCCTACACCCGCAGAACGGAGAGGGCCGACGGGGAAACCGGCGGCGAATGCCTTATGGGGGCGGTCGGCGAGATCGCCTGGGGCGAAGCCGCGGCCGGATCGCGGGACGCGGTGAGGGGCGGGCAGGCCGCCGAGGTCGCGGAGGACTCCGCCCGGGTCACCGGCGCTTCGGCGACCGCCTTCTTGGCGCAGGGGTGGTGCTGGGCGGGTCGGCCCTGTTGGGTGGCCGGCTGGACCCGGTCGTCCGCGGACCGGTCCGTCCGCTCGATGGTGGGCCGCTCCGTGGTGGGCCCGGCCAGGGCGGCGGCCACCCGCTGCCCGACGGCGGCCGCCCCGTCCGGAGCGGTGAACCGGCTGGAGCACAGCCACGCCGTCAGCACCACGAGCAGGACGAGGGCGACACGGCCGGCGCGGTGCGCCCTCGACCGCCTCATCGTCGCTCCGCTCTGCCGCCTGCCCATCGCTGCCACCTTAGGGCAATCACACGCCTCCGGACATGTCCCGGCGCGGTGGCCCCGAGTGTTCCGAGGCATTCCCCGGGCTCGGTCAGCGACACCCTGCGGATGGCCCCAGCCTGGGGGCGGGGCGGGGCGAAGTGACCATCCCCGGACCGCCCGCCCGCCGCCGCAGCGGAGCGGACGCGCACCCCTTACCTCCCGGGCAAATACGGGCCAGGGTATTTGACCGGGCCTCGGACGCCGCCGTACGGTCGAGCCCAAACACCCCAGGGGGTATATCAGGAGGTAGTCATGGCCGCCAACCCCGCACACTCCAGCCGGCCGACCGCCGGCCGGCACCGCGTCGTCGTGATCGGCGGCGGTAGCGCCGGAACCAGCGTCACCGCCCGCCTGCGTCGCGCCGGCGTCACGGACATCGGGCTCGTCGAACCGTCCGACACCCACTGGTACCAGCCCCTGTGGACCCTGGTCGGCGGCGGCCAGGCGCCCCTGCGCGCCACCCGGCGCCCCCAGGTGTCGGTCATCCCCGACGGCGTGCGCTGGATCCGGCGGCACGCCGTCGCCGTCGATCCCGAGGCCCGCACCGTCACGCTCTCCGGCGGCGAGGAACTCGGCTACGAGTACCTCGTCATGGCTTCCGGGATCCAGTTGGACTGGGAAGCGGTTCCCGGGCTCGCCGAGGCGGTCGGGCACGACCGGGTGTGCAGCAACTACGCGCCCGAGTACGCGCCCCGTACCTGGGACCTGATCAGGGGGATGCGCTCGGGCACGGCCGTCTTCACCCACCCGGCGACGCCGCTCAAGTGCGGCGGCGCGCCCCAGAAGATCGCGTACCTGGCCGCCGACCACTGGCGCAAGCAGAAGGTCCTCGACCGGATCCGCATCATCCTGGTCATCCCCGACCCCGTCATCTTCAAAGTGCCTGACTGGGCCCGCACCCTGGAGCAGGTCGCCCGCCGGTACGGCATCGAGGTCCGGCTGCGGTCCGAGATGACCGCGGTCGACGGCGCGCGCCGAGAGGTCGTCATCACCGACCACACCAAGGGCACGGCGGAGACCGTCCCCTACGACCTCCTGCACGCCGTACCGCCGCAGAGCGCGCCCGACTGGGTCAAGGCCAGCCCGCTGGCCGACCCGGCCAGCGCGCTGGGTTTCGTCGCCGCGGACAGGCACACGCTGCGGCACCCCCGGTACCCGAACGTGTTCGCGCTCGGCGACGTGGCGAACCTGCCGACCTCCAAGACCGGCGCGGCCGTGCGGAAGCAGGCGCCGGTGGTGGCCGCCAACCTGGTCGACGTGATGAAGGGCGGGCGCCCCAGCCGGCGCTACGACGGCTACACCTCCTGCCCGCTGGTGACCGCCCGCGACCGGATGCTGCTCGCCGAGTTCGACTACGACCTGAAGCCCACGCCCACCTTCCCGTTCATCGACCCCTTCAAGGAGCGACGCGACATGTGGGTGTTCAAGCGGTACGTGCTGCCGCCGGTGTACTGGCACGGCATGCTCACCGGCCGCCTCTGACCGGGAGTCCGCGACCCGGGCCCGGACCCCGCCGAAGCGCGCGGCCCGCCCGACCTCGTCCCCGAACGGGGCGCCCCGGCCCCGATCCGAGCGTCCGGCCCGGCTCCGACCTGACGTGCTCCCGGGCGCGGCGGCGCACCGGCCCCGCGCCCGGGCTCCGGGCCGATCGGCGCACGGCTGATCCGGAAGGCCCTCTGGACGGACATACCGACTGGTCGGCATCATTGCCTGAGCCGTCCGTCCCATCCCGTACGGAGGAACCATCCCGATGAACCACCCGACCCCCGGCGCCACGGCGCCCGAGGCACCCCCCGGACTCGACCCGGCCCGGCTGCGCGCCCATCTGGACGCGGTACGGCCCGGGCTGGTGCGCGGGCCGCTGAGCGCGCGGCTGATCGAGGGCGGCCGGTCGAACCTGACGTACCGGGTCACCGACGGCACCGGCCAGTGGGTGGTGCGCCGCCCGCCGCTGGGGCACGTGCTGGCGACCGCGCACGACATGGGCCGGGAACACCGGGTCATCAGCGCCCTGCACCCCACCCCGGTGCCGGTCCCGCGGCCGATCCTGCTGTGCGAGGACGACTCGGTGCTCGGGGCGCCGTTCTATGTGATGGAGTTCGTGGCCGGCACCCCCTTCCGCACCGCCGAGCAGCTCGGCGGGCTGGGTCCGGAGCGCACTCGGGGGGTGGTGCTCGGTCTGGTGGACACCCTGGTCGAGCTGCACGCGGTGGATCCCGCCGCCGCGGGGCTGGGCGACTTCGGCCGGCCGGAGGGCTTCCTGGAGCGGCAGCTGCGCCGCTGGGGCAAGCAGTTGGCGGCCTCCCGCGACCGCGAACTGCCGGGCATCGACACCCTGCACGACCGGCTCACCCGCGCGCTGCCGCCCTCCCCCGCGCCCAGCGTGGTCCATGGCGACTACCGGTTGGACAACGTCCTGGTGGGCGAGGACGACCGGATCAAGGCGATCCTCGACTGGGAGATGTCCACCCTGGGCGACCCGCTGACCGATCTCGGTCTGCTGGTGATGTACAGTCACCGGCTCGGCCTGGCCGACTCCCCGGTCAGCACCACCGCCGGCGCTCCCGGCCACCCCGAGCCCGCCGAGCTCATCGAGCGGTACGCGGCCGGGTCCGGCCGCGATGTCACGCATATCGCCTGGTACACCGCCTTCGCCTGGTTCAAGCTCGCGGTGATCCTGGAGGGGATCCACTACCGCTACACCCTCGGCCAGACCGTCGGCGCCGGGTTCGACCGGATCGGCGAACTCGTCCCGGTCTTCATCCACCACGGCCTCGAGACCCTCCAGGAGAGCTGAGCCATGGACTTCGCGTTCGACGCCCGCACCGAGGAACTGCGCACCCGGCTGCTGGCCTTCATGGACGAGCAGGTGTACCCGGCCGAGCCGGTCGCCGAGGAGCAGCGTGCCCGACTGGCCTCGCCCTGGCACACCCCGCCGGTGGTCGAGCACCTCAAGGCCGAAGCCCGCCGCCGGGGGCTGTGGAACCTCTTCCTCCCGGACACCGAGTACGGGGCCGGGCTCACCAACCTCCAGTACGCCCCGCTCGCCGAGATCACCGGGCGCAGCCCGCAGCTCGCGCCGACCGCGCTGAACTGCGCCGCCCCGGACACCGGGAACATGGAGCTGCTGGCGCAGTTCGGCACCGAGGAGCAGCGCAAGCGGTGGCTGGAGCCGCTGCTCACCGGCGAGATCCGGTCCGCCTTCGCGATGACCGAACCCGAGGTCGCCTCGTCCGACGCCACCAACATCGAGACCCGTATCGAACGGGACGGCGACGACTATGTGATCACCGGCCGCAAGTGGTACATCTCCGGTGCGATGAACCCGGACTGCGCCATCTTCATCGTGATGGGCAAGACCGCGCCGGACAGCCCGGACGTGCGCCGCCAGCAGTCCATGGTGCTGGTGCCCAGGGACACCCCGGGGGTGGAGATCCGCCGCGCCATGCGGGTCTACGGCTACGAGGACCACTACCACGGAGGCCATGCCGAGGTGGTCTTCGACCGGGTCCGGGTGCCGGTCGGCAACCTCATCGGCGAGGAGGGCGGCGGCTTCGCCATCGCCCAGGCCCGACTGGGCCCCGGCCGCATCCACCACTGCATGCGGTTGATCGGCATGGCCGAGCGCGGCATCGAGCTGATGTGCCGCCGGGCGATCGGGCGTACCGCCTTCGGCAAGCCGCTGGCCGCCCAGGGCGTGGTGCGGGAGTGGATCGCGGACGCCCGGGTCGCCGTGGAGCAGCTGCGGCTGCTGGTGCTCAAGACCGCCTGGCTGATGGACACCGCCGGGAACCGTGCCGCGCACACCGAGATCCAGGCCATCAAGATCGCCACGCCGCGCACCGTGGTGGAGATCCTCGACCGGGCGGTGCAGCTGCACGGTGCGGGCGGGCTGAGCCAGGACTTCCCGCTGGCGGAGCTGTGGGCCACGGCCCGCACCCTGCGGCTGGCCGACGGACCGGACGAGGTGCACCAGCGCTCGCTGGCCCGGCGCGAGTTGAAGCGGTACGCCTAGCCTCGCCTTCTTCACGGTGCCCGCCGGACCGGGACGTGCCCGGCCGACCACGCCGAGGTCCTCGGTGCGCTACCGCGGTCCGCCCGCGACCAGCGTGCCGAGGGCCGTGCGCCGGTGGGTGACCGAGCGACCGGTGCGGGTCGTCGTCGCCATGCCCGCCGATCTGAGCGCCGCCGCGTGGGAGGAGGCCGTCGCGTTGCTGACGCGGAGTGCGCGGGCCAGGGAGGTCGTGGTGTGGGGCTCGGCGAGGAGGCGCAGGGCTTCGAGCCGGGTGCGGCCCAGGACGGCGGCCAGTGCCTCGGCGTCGGCGGCCGGGCGCTCCGCCGTGGGCGGGAGCCCGGGGCCGGCCGGGTAGGTCAGGACCGCGGGACGGCCCGGGGCGTCCTGGAGGAGCGGGCCGGCCGGGTGGTGGAAGGTCGGCAGCAGAACCAGGCCGCGTCCGTCGAGGCGGACCTCGCGGGCCGGCGCCGCGCCGGGCCATTCCCACACACCCCCGTGGAGCCGGCTGCCCGGGGCCAGGCCGGTCAGCGTGGCGGCCACGCCGTGCTCTGCGGCGGCCAGGGCGTAGCCGGTGAACTCCTCGCGGTGCAGGTCCTGCACGACGGACCAGACGGGGGCGAGGACCGTCTCGTACGCGGCCTGCTGGGCGCGGCGCAGGGTGCGCCAGGCCGCCTCCTCGCCCGCGTACAGGCCGCGTACCCAGCGGGGCGCGGGCACCGCCCCGTGGACGCGCTCCAGCTCGGCGCGGACCAGGCCGGGGCTGGTGGCGCGGATCCGCTCGAATCCGTCGGCCAGGGTGTCGCCGAGGACGTCGAGGAAGGACGGCGGGCGGCCCGCCGGAACCAGGTCGGCGAGGGGTTCGGCGGCGGTCGGAAGGGAGCGCAGGACACGGCCGCGCCACGGTGCCGACAGCGGACCGCCGCGCGGGGTCACGGCTGTCGCCAGGGCGGCGTGCAGCTCCTGGAGCGGCACCGGGCGGGGGGCGAAGCGGATCCGGGCGAAGTCCTCCGCGGTGAAGTGGATGCGCAGCGCCCTCACAGCTCGAACTCCCCCGTCCCAGGGCCGGCCTTTCGGCCAGGGCCTGAACCTTGGCGCCGTGGCGGCCCCCGCCCCGAGGATGCCCGCATGACGTCTCGACGCACTCTTGTCAAAGGCACCCTATTCGGAAGCGCCGCCGCCCTGCTGCCCACGGCCGCGTCCGCCTCCGGGGGCGGCCCGTCGCTCCGGCTGCCCGCGCCCACCGGCCCGTACCCCGTGGGCATGCGGACGGTCCATCTGACCGACCCGGCTCGTACCGACCCGTGGGTGGGCGGTGTGCGGGAGGTGATGCTGACCGTCCTGTACCCGGCCCGATCGGTGCGCGGCTTCCCCCTGGCCCCGCAGCTCACCCCGGACGAGGCGAAGGAGTTCGCCGAGTACGCGCCGCACGTCCACCAGGGACTGCCGGAACCGGGAGCGGTGGACTGGGGCGCCGTCCTCACCCACGGGCACGTGGGCGCGCCGCCGCTGCCCGGGCGGCGGCCGGTGCTGGTGTACTCACCGGGCGGCGGCGACTCCCGCACCCTGGGCACAAGCCTCGCCGAGGACCTGGCGAGCCACGGCCGGGTGGTCCTCCTCGTCGACCACCCCGGTGACGCCTCCCAGGCGGAGCTGCCGACCGGGATGCGGACGACCGTCCTGATCGGGCCGCCGGACCCGGCGGTCTTCCGCACGATGGTGGACACCCGGATCGCGGATCTCCGCCTCGTCCTCGACCGGCTCGGCGGCCTGCCTCTCGCCTCGGTCATGGACCTGGACCGGATCGGGCTCTACGGGCACTCCGCGGGCGGCACGGCGGCGGTGTACGCGGCCCGCGGCGACGGACGGGTGGGCGCGGTGGCGAACCTGGAGGGATATCTCGACCTGTATCCGGTGCCGGCCGGCTTCGGCCGACCGCTGCTGCTGTTCCGCACCGACGGGTTCGAGGGCGCCGCCCGTATCGACTCCTCCTGGGCGGGCCTGCCCGGCCGCCGCGCGCTGCTCGCCGACGCGAACCACTGGGCGTTCACCGACTACGGCTCGCTCGTCCCGCGGCTCCAGGCCGCCGGGCTCATGACGGCGGCGGCGCGGGCCGCGCTCGTCGGCACCGGCGACCCGGCGCTGACGCTCGCCGGGGTACGGCGCCGGGTGGGGGCCTTCTTCACCCGCTGCCTGCCGTAGCGGGACGGCGAACGGGCGGCCGGTGGTTCGTGGCCTGAGCGGGTGGGAAGGCAAGGGCGGCTCCCCCCGTACGGGTGCGCGGAGGGCGCTCGTGGGCAAGGGGCGCGCCACCGTACAGGCGCGCCGGGGCGTCCTGGGGTGCCTCGGTGCGCCTGGGTGGTCCGGTTCAGGGTCGCAGGGCGCGCAGCAGCAGGTCGGCCAGGTGGTCGGCGACCTGCTGCGGGCTCAGCGGCCCCTCCGGCCGGTACCAGGTGCCCAGGTGGTGAACGGAGCCGAAGTGGTAGTCCACCACCAGGTCGGCCGGGGTGGCGTCGCTGAACACCCCGGCGCGCTGGCCCTCCTCGATCAGTTGCCGGAACCGCTCGTGGTAGCGCCGCCGCTCCGCCCGGACCTGCCGGTGCTTCTCCGGGCTGAGGTGGTGCATGGACCGGAAGAAGATGGTGGCGTCGTCGATGTTCTCGATGGTGGTGACGACGACGTCGGCGGCGGCGGCCCGCAGCCGCTCCTCGACCGGCGCGTCGGCCTCGGCGAAGGAGTCCAGCCGCTCCTGCTGGAGCCTGAGCACCCGGCCGTACACCTCGTGCAGCAGATCGTCCTTGGAGCCGAAGTAGTGGTAGAGGGCGCCCTTGGTGACGCCCGCGGCCTCCACGATCTCCTGGACGGAGGTCCGGTCGTAGCCCTGTTCGGCGAAGAGGCGGGTGGCGGCGGCCAGCAGCCGCTGCGGGACCGGTTTGGCCTCACCCTCCGTCGTTCTGGCCATCGCCGCCACCTGCCTCTCGTTCCGTGCTGTCACTCGCGGGAACGCGGTTCCCGCCGGAGGATCTTCCCACTGCCGCCCGCCGGCGGCTCCGGAAGGATGCCCACCGTCCGCCGGTCGATGTGCCCGCCCGGCGCGGTACACCGGTTCGGGGCGTACCGGCACCGGCCGGGGCCGGTCGCGCGGTGGGCGGTCCCCGGGCCGGCCGGGGCGCGGGGGGTGCCGCCTCAGCCGGTGGCGTCCTCGACGCCGCGCTGGACCCGGTTCATGCCGTCCAGCCAGCGGTCGGTCGCGGTGGCCCGGGCCGCGTAGAACCGGGCCACCTCGGGGTGCGGCAGGATCAGGAAGCGGTCCTCGGCCATTCCGGCGAAGACCGCCTCGGCCACCTCCTCCGGCTCGATGGCGGTGGGGGCCAGGAGCAGCTCGCCGGTGGGGCCGGTGGAGCGCAGCATGTCGGTACGGACGCCCTGCGGGCAGACCGCGTGCACCCTGATCCCGCGGTGCCGGTAGGTGATCGACAGCCACTCGGCGAAGGCGAGCGCGGCGTGCTTGGAGACGCTGTACGGCGCCGAGCCGACCATGGTGAGCAGTCCGGCGGCCGAGACGGTGGCGACGAACCGGCCCTCGCCGCGCTCCAGCCAGTCGGGCAGCAGGTGCCGGGCGGCGCGGACGTGCGCCATCACGTTGACGTCCCAGGCGTCGGCCCAGACCTCCTCGGCGGCCTCCGGGCCGCCGGCCGGGGCGATGCCCGCGTTGGCGCAGTAGACGTCGATGACGCCGTCCAGCGCCTCGCGCGCCGCGGGGACGGCGTGCGAGGCGTCCCCGGGTACGGCCCTCCCGCCGATCTCCTCGGCGATCGCCCGCGCCTTGGCCTCGTCCAGGTCGTTCACCACCACCCGGGCGCCCTGAGCGGCGAACCGGCGGGCCAGCGCGGCACCGATCCCGCCGCCCGCCCCGGTCACCACGACTCCCGCACCGCGCACCGTGTCCACCTGTCAGCACTCCCTTGGCCGGACCGTCACCGAGGCGCATACTAAGCGGTCGGTTTGCTCGGTGGAAGAGGGCGCGTCACGGATCCCGGAAGCGCGAGGGTCTGGCACGGCAGGCGATCCGCAGGCGAGAGAAGGCACGGTGGTCTAGGGCGCGAAGCCGGGGCCGGCCCTCCCTCAAGTGGGGGTAGCCCTACCCCGGGTGGGGGGTAGCCCCACCTCGCACCCGGGGGTGCACCGGATGGATCGGCGCCGCGCCGATCGGGACCCTTGAGACCATGACCTGGCTAGCGAAGAGCACGCAATCCCGGCTACTGGTCGCCTCGGCCCTGTGCGCCGGCGCCCTGCTGGCGGCCGCCGCTCCGGCCGGTGCGGCGGGGCTGGCGCCACCGCGCACCACCGCCACCGCCTCCGCGGCCCACCCGGCCGCGCCCGCCGCTCCGGGCACCGCGGCGGCTCCAGAAGAGGACGCCGCGGTGCGTGCCATCGAGCGCGCCGCGCATCCGCTGCTGTCCACCGATCCCTCCGGCGGTTTCCGCGATCTGCGGCCGTTCGGGAGGACGGTGGGGGACGCCACCATCGTGGGGATCGGCGAGGCCACCCACGGTTCACACGAGTTCTTCGCGTTCAAGCACCGCGCGTTCCGCTACCTGGTCCAGGAGAAGGGGTTCCGCACCTTCGCGCTGGAGGCGCCCTGGAGCACCGGTCTGCGGCTCGACGACTACGTGCGGTACGGGAAGGGCGACCCGCGGCAGATCATGCGCGAGGAGTTCCGCAACGCCTACCGGGTCTGGCGGAACCAGGAGTACCTGGAGCTGATCGAGTGGATGCGCTCGTGGAACACCGCTCATCCCGGCGACCCGGTGCGGTTCATGGGCAACGACTTCGGATACGCCGGGCCGGAGCTGTACGACCGGGTGACCTCGTACGTCGGCCGGCGCTTCCCCGCACTGCTGCCCCGGTTCACCGCCCTGTACCAGGGGCTGCGCCCGACCACCGATGTGGACACCTACATGGATGCCTACATGGCCAAGCCGCTCTCCGAGCGGCGGGAGATGGCGCGGCGCACCGGACAGGCACTGGCGATGTTGGAGGGGCGGCGGCCGGGCGGTGGGCACGCCGAGCGGGAGGCGTACACCTGGGCGGTGCAGCACGCCCGGGCCATCGATCAGACCGCCCGGGGGTATGCCTTCGACTTCGACGACCCCGCGGCCATGCGCTACCGCGACCAGTTGATGGCGGACAACACGGTGTGGTGGCAGCGGCACACCGGAGACCGCGTACTGCTCTCCGCACACGACGCCCACGTCTCCTATGAGACCTCCTTCCCGGAGGCGTATCCGAAGATGCAGGGCGCGTTCATCCGCGACCGGGTCGGCTCGGCCTATCTGAGCGTGGGGTTCACCTTCGACCGGGGCTCGTTCAACGCCAGCGGACCGGACGGGGTGTTCACCGAGTTCACCGTGGGGCCCGCCGGACCGGGCAGCAACGAGCGCACCCTGGACGCGGTCCGCTACCGCGACTACCTGGTGGACATGCGCACCGCGCCGGCGGCGGCCCGAGACTGGCTGGCGGTCGCCCGGCCGACCCGCAGCATCGGGGCCGCCTACCCGGAGAACTCGGAGTTCCGCATATCGCTGCTGCCCTCGCACGACGCGCTCATCCATCTGCACCGGATCAGCGCGGCCCGGCCGCTCGACCGCTGAGTCAGGCGCCCTGGTGGCGGGCGTGCTCGCGGCGCAGGCCGTCCCAGAGGAGGTTGAGCGGATGGCCCGAGGGCAGGGCGGTGCGCTCCCCGGCCCGTACGAACGCCCCGGAGAGCACCGCGAGGCCCGAGGAGACATCGTCCACCAGCTCCAGGGTGCGCAGCCCGCCGCCCGCCGGCGGCCGGGGCGCGCCCTCCGGGGCGGGCTGGAGGTTCTCCTCCGGCAGCCAGCCCTCGGCCAGCGCCTCACCGATCCCCTGGGTGACCAGCAGGCAGCCGCTCAGCACCCGGGAGGTCAGCAGCTCCAGACCGTACGGGAGGGTGTCGATGTCGGCGGCGATCCGCAGCTCCTCGCGGTGGCGCCCGCCGAACCAGCCGCGCAGGAAGCCCGCGATGAGGCCGTCCGAGGAGACCGCCAGCGGCAGCCCGGGCAGTTCGCTCACGGCCACCGTGGGGCCGGGCAGCCGGCGCTCGGAGAGGTTGGTGACCAGCGCCAGACCGCTGCGCCGCCACTCCAGCACCTCGTAGCGGGCCAGGCGCTCGTCGCCGGGGCCGGTGGTCAGGGTGCTGCCGCAGACCAGGTCGAGGTCGTGGCTGTCGAGCCTGCCGAGCAGTTCCGCGGTGCGCACATGGGCGACCGTCAGGCGCACCCCGCCCGACCGGAAGGCGTCCGTCACCCGCTCCACCGCGTTCAGCAGGAAGCCGAGGGTGTAGCGGGTGGAACCGACGGCGAGCCGGTCGCCGAAGCGGCGGCGGCAGCGCTCGGCACCCTCCGCCCAGCCGTCCAGGGTGCCGCGTGCCACCTCGACGAGGGCCGCGCCGGTGGCGGTGAACAGCACGCTCTCACCACGGCCCCGCTTGCGTACCAGGGGCTCGCCGCACAACTCGCCATAGGTCCGGTTCATGGTGTCGAGCTGCTTTTGCACACTGGACTGGCCGCGCCCCAGCATTCGCGCGGCGCCCAGCGCGCTGCCCGCCTCGCGTACCGCGAGCAGGGTGCGGAGCTGGTCCATGGTGGTGTCGAGCAGCGCCGGTGGGTACTCCCATCGGCCGGGCACGGAGGTGGTGTCTGCCTCTGCCTGCATTCAGCTCATCCTCTCCAGCAGGCAGCGATCGGTCAACCGCGTTCCGTGCCCGGTCGGTTGGGGTACCGGTCCGGTGTCGCTTGGGTGCCCGGTCAGCGGTGCGCCGGGAACTCCACCACCTGCTGGTAGGTGGGCCGGTTCTGCCAGTTGACGGTCTTCTGGCTGATCCCGCCGATCGGACGGTGGATGATGGCGTCCGCGCACCACTGGTCCCCGGCCGCGCAGTTGGCGTCGCCCGGGTAGACCTCGGTGGCGGGCTTGTCCACGGCCTGCCGCAGCGTGCCCAGCAGGGCGTCCCGGCAGGCGCTCAGCTCACCGTTGCCGCAGTAGGGCTTGGCCAGGCCGCCCCGCACCGGATCGCCGAGCACGGCCCGCAGGTCCTTGTCCGCGTAGGACCACCAGCCGTACTGGAAGGACGATCCGGCGTGCGAGCCGGTCGCACCGTGGCCGGCGGACGGCGATTCGTCGATGGACAGGTTGGTGCGCAGCCGGTCGTACAGTTCGCCGCCCAGGCCCGGCTTGAACTCGGCCTCGATCAGCAGCGGCCACCAGGCGTCCATGATCCGGACGGCGTCGGTGTGGGCGTAGCGGTGCGAGTCGGCGGAGGTCTCCCGGCGCTGGGCGCCCGCGGCCTGCCAGGACTCCAGCTGCTGCACCGCCTGGGTCAGCTGGGGGTCGTCGATGGGCTTGCTGCGCAGCACCCTGAGGAGTTCCGGCAGCACGTCCTCGCCGCGCAGGTCGGTGACGGCCGCCTCGGCCATGGCCCGGGTGAGGGAGGCGCGGGTCACCCCGCCCTTGGCGACCAGGGCCCGGACCCGGTCGTTCAGCAGGTCGCCGCGGTGTACCGAGCCGTTGCCGAAGCCGGCCGAGGAGTACTCCGCGGCCTGCTTGTTGTTCCAGCTGATGTAGTAGTCCTGGTCGACGGACTGGGGGTGCTGGGCGGGCGGGGTGTAGGCGGCGGTGTTGGCGGCCGGCTCGAAGTCGCGCCACTCGTAGGCCGGCTCGGCGGCGATCGGCAGGGCCGGGTCCACGTCGGCGGCGCGCACCGGGTTCATCCCGCTGTTGAAGTAGGCGGTCTGCCGGGAGTCGGCGTAGAACCAGTTGAAGGCGTAGTCGATGTTGTTCGCCGCGCTCTGGAAGCTCTGGGCGTCGTGTACGTAGCCGGGGTCGTTGAGCATCTGGAAGCCGATGATGGAGTCGGCCTCGTGGCGGTAGGTGGAGCGCAGCGCGGTGTAGGCGACGGGCTTGCCGCCGACGGTCGCCCGGTGGGTCACGATGCCGTACTTGGTGCGGTAGGCCTGGAGCCGGTAGGAGCCGGCTGCGGTGGAGTCGGCGACGGTCGGCTGCCAGGCGTTGCGGCGCTCGATCTTCTCCATGGGCAGGCACTGGCCGTGGTAGCGGTAGGAGGTCGCGTCCCGGCCCGGGGTGCCGCCGTCCGGGGAGCACAGTTCGACGGCGTAGGTGTCGGTGATGTCCTGGGAGGCGGAGGTGGCGCTCCAGGCGTAGTCCTGGCCGCGGCCGAGCTGGACGTACATGCCGACCCCGGCGAAGGAGGCGCCGCGGGCGCTGATCCCGGGCCCCTGGAGCTCCTGGAGCATCAGCAGCTGGGGCGCGAAGTAGCCGGTCTGCGGGCCGAACACGGCGACCGGGTGGCCGCTGGCGGTGTGCTTGCCGGAGACCAGCAGGGCGTTGGACATGCCGTGCTTGCTGCTCAGCAGGTCGCGCGGGAGGACCCCGTCGTCGAACACGCCGCGGAGCGGCTCGAGTTTCCGGGGTGCCTTGACGGTGCTGCGGGCGCCGGTGGCGGCGCCGCCCTGGCGGTCGAAGACCAGCGGTTCGGCGGTGACGCTGCCGGGGTCGGGCAGTGCGGTGCCGGCCGCGTGGTCGGGCTTGCCGGCGTAGGGGAACGCGCTGCCGTCGTGCACGGTGAGGGTGGCTTCGGGGTCGTTGCGTTCGCGGAAGGACTCCCACACCCGGGTGCCCTCCTGGACGCCGTACTTCTGCTGGGCGGCCAGCAGCGAGAGGGCGGACTCCACCTCGCCGCCGCCTCCGTTGCCGAACAGCGCGCCCACCACGGAGGCCAGCGCGATCAGGTCGGTGGGTTTGAAGGGCTCGATCTCGCCGACGTTGGTGATGGCGTCGATATGGCCGGTGAGCACGTACTCGCCGGGGAAGTAGCGGCCGTCCTTGGCCTGGGTGCGGTAGGCGTTGATGCCGTCCACATACGCCTGGACGTCGGCCATGGCCTGCCGGCCGCGCTCTCCCTCGGTGGCCACGATCCGGTCGATCTGGGCCTGCAGGTCCGCCTCGGTGTACGGGGCCTGGCGGAAGAAGTCCTGCTCCAGGCCCTGGTTCGCGGGGGCGCCGCCGGCGAAGGGGGTCAGCTCGCCGCGGCCCACGTGCCGGAAGACGTCCAGCAGCCACAGCCGGTCCTGGGCCGCCGCGTAGCCGGCGCCGAACTCGGTGCCCTCCCTGGTGGTGCCCTTGATGTGCGGCACCCCGGTCTTCTTGTCGCGGGTGATGGTGACGTCCGCGCGGGGCCGGGTGACCGAGGCGACCTGGTCCTCGGGCACGCCGAAGGAGGCGTCGTTGAAGAACTGGGTCAAGGAGGCGTCGGTGAGCGCCGGATAGCCGCTGACCAGCTTGTCGTAGGGCGCCAACTGGTCGTCGCTGTGCGCGGGGTGGGTGCCGAATGCCTTGTTGCCGAGGATGTCGACCAGGGTGGCGTTGCCGTTGGCGCCGGGCGGCAGAATGTCGGCGCAGCGCCCCTGGCAGTAGTCGGTGACCGGGTCGGCCGCCTGCGCCGCGGGGGACGGCGGGCCGGCGAGTGCGACGCCGAGGGCCAGTAGGGCGGTGATGACGGTGCCGGTGTACCTCTTGGTTCGTCGTCGCATACGCGCTCCTCCCAAGTCCGGGCCACGGAGGTTACCGACGGTGGATGCCGACCGGAAGATGAACGGCAGTCACCTTTTCTGGATGTCCACGCACCGCCTCCCTTCGCGACACCTCCACACATTCGACCGAAATTTGTTCGGGACCGAGGGATCCGTATCGGGACGGGTTACGTCCATTCGACAACGAGTCGATTCCGCACCAGCGGAGGTGGAAAGCAGTGGCCGGTTTCAGAGCGCTCGCGCGAGAGGTGCGTGACCCGCACAGGCACATCGCCCAGCGGCGCAGCGCACTGCGCAAATGCCTGGAGAAGTTCGCCCCTTACGGCCATCGGGCCACCTGGCGCCATCTGTGCGCCCGGGCCGGGTTCGCGCCGGAGGACCGGGCCCCCGATCCGGCACGGCTGGTACTGGCCCTGGAGGAGCTGGAAGAGGCCCGCGACCTCTGGCTCACCTACGAGGCGGAGTTCGCCGAGCGCCGGCGCCAGGAGAAGCAGCTGGGCGTCCGGCAGCCCAATGCGATGGACGACTGGCATCTGCGCACCTGGGGCGGCTGCGACATCGTTCCGTGCGAGAGCCCCGCCCTCCATCCCCGCGGCCGGCTGGCCGCCGTGCTGCGCCGCATGGTCCAGGCGATGGAGTCGGGCCCCGGAACGGAGTGCCCGATCTGCGCGGAGGAGCACCTCGTCTGGCACGACGGCCTGGACCGGATCCCGCCCGCGGGGCCGGTGTGCACCGGCTGCGGCATCGTGGTCCCGGTGGCGCTGCTCACCCCCGCCGCCCTGACCGCGGCCCGGCAGCCGCGGTCCGAGCGCCGGTACGCGAGCGTCTGACCACCCGACGCGAACACGCGCCCGCCCCCGCCGCGCGTCCGGGCGGCGGGGGCGGCGGCGCATCCGGGGTGACGTTGACACGCAGCCCGCGCGAATCCATGCTGAGCAAGCGCTTAGTCTGGAGCGCCGCTCAGTACGCGACCGCCTCGGGAGGCAGCGGATGGCAGAGCCCAGGATCTTCCACTCCATCGACGACCTGCGGTCCGCGGTCGGCGAGGAGCTGGGCCCCAGTGACTGGCTGGAGGTCGACCAGAAGCGGATCGACCTGTTCGCCGACGCGACCGACGATCACCAGTGGATCCATGTGGACCCCGCGAAGGCGGCCGAGGGGCCGTTCGGGTCCACCATCGCGCACGGCTATCTCACGCTCTCCCTGCTGCCCTGGTTCGTCCCCCAGCTGATGCGGGTGGCGAACGTGCGGATGGGCGTCAACTACGGGCTCAACCGGGTCCGCTTCCCCGCCCCCGTACCGGTCGGTTCCCGGCTGCGCGCCACCGCGCGGCTCACCGAGGTGGCCGAGGTGGCCGGCGGCGTGCAGCTGACCTGCGTGGTGACCGTGGAGCGGGAGGGCGGCGAGAAGCCGGTGTGCGTGGCGGAGACCCTCACCCGCTTCGCCTTCTGATCGCCTCCGCGGCGGGTACCGGGCGCCCCCGGGGTCACCGGGGGCGCCGGTCGTCGCGCAGGCGCCGGGCGGCCGTGGCGCCTCACCGAGGGGCGCCGGGGTCGCGCGGGCGGGTGCCGGGGCCCCACATCGCCTCACCGATAAGTGCCGAGGGCGCGCGGGCCGCGCGGGCGGGGGTCAGGCGGGTAGCGCCCCGCCGAGGGGCGCCGAGGGCTGGTGGGTCGACGTCAGGCGTCGGTCGCGCCGACCATCCGCAGCACCAGGTCGGCGTAGAGCTCGCCCACCTGGTCCGGGGTGCGGCGCCCCTCCGTGGTGAACCAGCGCGCCACGTCGATGCAGAGCGAGAGCACCGCGAGCGTGGTGCCCGGGATGTCGGGCACGTCGAACTCCCCGGCCCGGACGCCGTCCTCGATGATCCCGCGCACCACGCCGTCGATCTCCCGCCGGCGGGCGACGATCTCCGTGTAGTGCTCCTCGCTCAGCGCGCCCAGCTCGTACTGCACCACCCGGGCGGTGGTGTGGTGCTCGGCGTGCCAGCGGACGAAGGAGCGCACCGCGGCGGCGAGCCGCCGGGCCGCGCCGCCCTCGCCCTCGGCCGCGCTCCGCAGGATGTCCAGCGCGAGCCGGTGGCCCACTCCGCTGATCTGGAAGAGCAGCTCTTCCTTGGTCTTGTAGTGGATGTAGAGCGCGGCCGGGCTCATCCCGGCCCGTCCGGCGATGTCCCGGGTGGTGGTGGCGTGGTAGCCGCGCTCGGCGAAGGCGTGGACCGCGGCCCGCACCAGCCGCCGGGCCGCGTCCGGGGTGACGTCGGCCCATTCCTCCGTCTGCTCGGGCTGTTCGGCCTTGCTCGCCTCCGCGTTCATGGCGCACACCCTACACAAAGGGTGAGCAAGCGCTTAGGTTCCGTCCGGCCGATCAGAACGCCGAGACGCCGGTGAGCGCCCGGCCGATCAGCAGTTTGTGGATCTGGCTGGTCCCCTCGTACAGGGTCATCACCCGGGCGTCGCGCAGCAGCTTGCCCACCGGGTACTCGTCGATGTAACCGTAGCCGCCATACACCTGGAGGGCGTTGTTGGCGCAGCGCACCGCCGCCTCGCTGGCGAAGAGCTTGGCCACCGAGGACTCGGTGGCGAACGGCTGCCCGCGGTCGATCAGGTCGGCGACCCGCCAGGTGAGCATCCGTGCGGCGTCCACGTCGACCGCGATGTCCGAGATGAGCTCCTGGACCAGCTGGTGGTGGGCGATGCTCCGGCCGAACTGCTCGCGCTCCCCCGCGTAGGCCACCGCCGCGTCCAGACAGGCCTGGGCGATGCCCACACAGCCGGCGGCGACCGACATCCGCCCCTTGGCCAGGGCGGACATGGCGACCGAGAACCCCTTGCCCTCCGGTGCCACGCGGGCCGAGGCGGGCACCCGGACCCCGTCCAGGACCAGTTCGGCGGTGGACTGGCCGCGCAGTCCGAGTTTGCCGTGCACGGCACGGCGGGTGAGGCCGGGAGCGTCGGTGGGCACCAGGAAGGCGCTCACCCCCCGGTGCCCCGGATCGTCACCGGTGCGGGCGAAGAGCAGCACCACATCGGCCCAGGTGCCGTTGGTGATGAACATCTTGCTGCCGGTGATCAGGTAGTCGCCTCCCGCACGCCCCTGCCGCACCGCGCGGGTGGTGAGGTGGGCGGCGTCCGAACCGGTGCCGGGCTCGGTGAGCCCGAAGCAGCCCACCGCCTCGCCGGAGCACAGCCGCGGCAGCCAGGCGCGCTTCTGCTCCTCGCTGCCCCAGGCGGCGATCGACTTGGCGACCAGGCCGAGGGAGACCGACAGGATGCCGCGCACCGAGGAGTCGCCGCGGCCCAGTTCCTCGGTGACCAGCGCGTAGGACAGGTGGTCGCCGCCGGAGCCGCCGTACTCCTCGGGAACGGTGAGCCCCAGGAAGCCCAGCGCGCCGAGCCTGCCGACGATCGCGCGGTCCACGCTCTCGGCGCGGTCCCATGCGGCGGCGTACGGTGCGACCTCGCGGGCCGTGAAGTCCTGGGCGAGCCGGCGGACCGCGGTCTGCTCCTCGCTCAGCGCGAGATCCATGGCGCACCTCCGTGGGTTCAGCGGCGTGGCAGCCGGACGGCGGGGCACCGCCCCATCCGGGGGACGTGCCCGGCGCCTGAAATTACCAGTGCTAGTTTTATCGGGGAAGCCCTTACCATGTGGCGCATGGCACGCCCGCGAAAGCCCCTGCTCAGCCGTGAACGCATCGTCGAGGCGGCGCTCCGACTGGTGGACGCGGAGGGCCTCCAGTCGGTCTCGACCCGGCGGCTGGCCGCCGAACTCGGGGTCAGCGGGCCGTCCCTGTACAACCACTTCACCACCAAGGACGAGATCCTGGACGCGGTCGCCGACACCGTGGTCGGGCAGGTCGACCTGTCCCCGCTGGACGGCGGTGTGCCCTGGCGCGCCGCGCTGCTGGAGTGGGCCCGCTCCTACCGCGCCGCGCTCAGCGACCACCCGCACATCGTGCCCTTCCTCGCCCAGGGGCCCGGGCGCCGGCCGGCCGGGCTGCGGATGGCCGACGCGGTCTTCGGCTGCCTGGTGCGGGCGGGGTGGCCGCCCGCCCAGGCGACCCGGATCGGGGCGCTGATGCGCTACTTCGTGGCCGGGTCGGCCCTCGGGTCCTTCGCGCGCGGCTTCATCGACGACCCGAGCGCCTACGATCCGGCCGACTACCCGCACCTGGGCCAGGCGCACCTGCTCGCCGAGCACCGGCAGCAGGTGGACGAGGGCGCCTTCGACACCGGGCTCACCGCCCTGCTGGACGGGCTCGAGCTGCGCTTCGCCCGGCTCGCCCCGACCGGTGACGGGCGGCCCTGACCCGCCGTGGCCCGGCACCGGGCGGGGCGCGCCCCGGCCGTCAGAAGACCACCAGGGTCCGCCCGCCGCGCCCGGCGGTCATCGCCTCGAAGGCCGCCGGGATGCCGTCCAGGCCGATCCGGTCGGTGACCATGGAGCCCAGGTCCAGCCGTCCGGCGCGGATGTGTTCGGCGATCACCGGGAGGTCGGTGGCGGGGTCGCTGTTGCCGTAGACGCAGCCGCTCAGGGTCCGGCCGAAGTAGAACAGCTCCAGCGCGGAGAAGGAGACCTGCTGCTCCTTGCCGCCGATGCCGACCACGGTGGTGCGTCCGCCGCGCCGGGTGGCGGACCAGGCGGTGCGGATGGTCTCCGCGCGCCCCACGCACTCGATGGCCACGTCCGCGCCGTGCCCGCCGGTGAGCCCGCGGATCCGCTTGGGCCCCTCCTTGGCGAAGTCCTCCCCCGCCACCAGGAACTCGGTCGCCCCGGCCGCCCTGGCCAGCTCCTCCTTGGCCGGCGAGACGTCGACCGCGATGATGCCGGCGGCGCCCGCCAGCCGGGCCGACTGGAGCACCGCCAGCCCCACCCCGCCCACGCCGAACACCACCACCGACTCCCCGGGGCGGACCTGGGCGCAGTGGTGGACGGCCCCGTACCCGGTGAGCACGGCGCAGCCCAGCAGTGCCGCCTCGGTGAGCGGTACGCCGGCGGGCAGCGGCAGTACGGCGCGCTCGGAGACCACCGTCTCCTCGGCGAACACGGCGGTGCCCAGGCCCGGGTGGAGCCGGCTGCCGTCGGCGGCCAGGGTGGCGTACGGCTGCTCGGCCGCGGCCGCGGCGTTGGCGCACAGCCAGGGCTCGGCCAGCCCGCAGAAGTGGCAGTCGCCGCAGGACGGCGCCCAGTTGAGCACCACGGCGTCACCGGGCGAGACCGAGCCGACGCCGGGCCCCACGGCGACCACGGTGCCCGCGCCCTCGTGGCCGAGGACCGCGGGCACCGGCTGGCGCAGGGTGCCGTTGGAGAGCGAGAGGTCGGAGTGGCACACCCCGGCCGCGGCCAGCCGGATCCGGACCTGGCCGGGCCCGGGCTCGGGCAGCTCGATCTCGGTGACCTTGAGCGGGGCGTTGACGGCGGGCAGTACGGCGGCGCGGATCATGGCTCTCCTCGGCTGGGGGTGCGCGGGGCGGCGGTACGCCCGGTCACCGGGCGGCGGTCGGGGGTGTGCGGGCCGGGCGGAAGGCTCCGGGCGCGGCCCGGGGCCGCGGCGCGGTCAGAACTGTAGCGACTTGGTCTGGAGGTACTCGGCCAGGCCGTGCGGGCCCAGTTCGCGTCCGACGCCGGACTGCTTGTAGCCGCCGAACGGCGCCCGCGGGTTGAAGCGCCCGCCGTTGATGTCCACCTGCCCGGTCTCCAGGCGCCGCGCGAAGGCGACCGCGGTGGCCTCGTCGGCCGACCAGACGGCGCCGGCCAGGCCGTAGACGGTGCCGTTGGCGATGCGCACCGCCTCCTCCTCGTCCCGGTACGGCAGGAAGGCGATCACCGGCCCGAAGATCTCCTCCTGGGCGATGGCCATGTCCTCGGTGACGTCCGCGAACACCGTGGGCCGCACGTAGTAGCCGCGCTCCCGTCCCTCGGGGGCCTGCGGGCCGCCGGCGACCAGCCGGGCGCCCTCGGCGATGCCGCGTTCGATGTAGCCGCGCACCCGGTCCCGCTGGGCGGCGCTGACCACCGGACCCAGCCGGGTGTCCGGGGCCTGCGGGTCGCCCGGCGCGTACTTCGCGGCGGCCTTGGCGGCGAGCGCCACCGCCTCCTCGTAGCGGTCGGCGGAGACCAGCACCCGGGTCCAGGCGCTGCAGGTCTGACCGGAGTTGGCGAAGACGTTGGCGACGCCGACGTTGACCGCGCGGGCCAGGTCGGCGTCCGGCAGGATCACGTTCGCCGACTTGCCGCCGAGCTCCAGGGCCACCCGCTTCACGGCGCCACCGGCCAGCGCGCCGATGGTCCGGCCGACCGCGGTGGAGCCGGTGAAGGAGACCAGGTCCACCCCGGGGTGCTCGACCAGTGCCTGGCCGGCCACCGGTCCGACCCCGGTGACCAGGTTGAACACCCCGGCCGGCAGTCCGGCGGCGTGGACCGCCTCGGCGAAGATCCGGGCCACCAGCGGGGTGTCCTCGGCGGGCTTGAGCACCATGGTGCAGCCGGCCGCCAGTGCCGGGGCGGCCTTGGCCACGATCTGGTGGAGCGGGTAGTTCCAGGGGGTGATGGCGCCGACCACGCCCACCGGCTCGTGCAGCACGGTGGAGTTGTCGATCCGTTCCTCGAAGGGGTGCCGCGCGGCGAGTTCGGCGAAGGAGCCAGCGACCGCGATGGGCAGGTCGGCGTGGACCGACCGGGCGAAGGCCAGCGGGGCGCCGAGTTCGGCGGTGATGGTGGCGGCGATCTCCTCGCGGCGGGCGGCCAGTGTGTCCCGCAGCGCGGACAGCCGGGCGGCGCGCTCGGCGGGCGGGGTGGCGGCCCAGCCGGGCAGGGCGGCGCGGGCGGCCCGCACGGCGGCGTCCACGTCCTGCGCGGTGCCGGCCGGTACGGTGCCGATGACCTGCTCGTCCGCCGGATTCACCACCTCGATGGCATCCGTGGACGCGGCCGGGCACCACCGGCCGCCGATGTACATTCCCTCGTGCTCCGTGCCCTTGTGCACCTGTCTCTTATACACCTC
>NZ_SRID01000694.1 GCF_004684805.1 Streptomyces palmae | reverse complement strand
GCGCAGCCCGCCGCCACTGCCTCGCCCACCGCCCGTCCGTGCCGTGCACGCCGACGCTCAGCGCCCCCGGGCTCCCGCGTCACGGCGGGAAACACCCTGCACGTACGCTGCTGCCGACCCGAACCCACCATCCCAAGGCGGCACTTGATGCAGAAGTCCCGGCTCCTCGCCTCGGCGGCGGCCTTCCTCGCACTTCCGGCGGCGCTGGTCACCGCGCTCACCGTGCCCGCGGCGGCACAGGACCAGGACGGCGGTGCGGCGTTCTCCGCGACCACCTCGGTCGGCGTGCACAACGCCTACGAGCAGGCCAAGTACCCGTACCTCGCGGACGCGCTGGACTCCGGCGCCGGGCTCGTGGAGCTCGATGTGTGGACCAACCTGCTGGGTTCCAAGTGGCGGGTCTCGCACTCCAACCCGCTGGGCAACGCCAACAACTGCGAGAACGCCGCCTCCCCGGCCGAACTGCGCACCAAGTCCCGCAACCAGAGCCTGGAGGGCTGCCTCGCCGACATGCGCGCCTGGCACGACGCGAACCCCGGGCACCGGCCGATCGTGGTCAAGGTGGAGCTGAAGGACGGCTTCAACGACACCGGCGGCCGGGGCCCGGACGAGTTCGACGCGCTGGTCACCGCCAAGCTCGGCGACGCGGTGTTCCGGCCGGCCGACCTGGCAGGCCGGCACGCCACCCTCGACGAGGCGGTACGGGCGGACGGCTGGCCCAGCCGGTCCGCGCTGGCCGGGAAGTTCGTCTTCGAGCTGATCCCGGGCACGGTCGAGGAGAGCAACCCCTTCGACGGGCTGTGGACGGACCGGGAGTACGCCACCCGGCTGCGCGACCTGGCTGCCGCGGGCCGGCTGCGGGAGGCGACCGCCTTCCCGGCCGTGCACAAGGCGACGGCCGGCGACCCCCGGGCCCGGTACGCGGACGCCTCGATACGCCCGTGGTTCGTGATGTTCGACGGCGACGCCTCGGCGTATGTCCAAGGCGGCATCGACACCGCCTGGTACGACCAGCGGCACTACCTGCTGATCATGACCGACGCGCACCTGGTCGCCCCGGCCATCGACGGGACCAGCCCCGAGGAGTCCGCCGCGCGGGCGCGGGTGGAGCTGCTGGCCCGGCAGCACGGCAGCATCGTGACCGCGGACTGGTATCCGCTGCCCTCGGTGCTCTCCATGGTGGTCCCGCGGGGCTGAGCCGCGGCGCGCGGACCTCCCGCGATTGCCGGAATTGGTCTGGACCGGCACCCTTGGGGGTCGGGGCCGGGGCC
>NZ_SRID01000693.1 GCF_004684805.1 Streptomyces palmae | reverse complement strand
GGGGTGGCTGGTCGCGCGGTTCCTCGCGCCCCCTGGCGGGGGCGCGTGCCCTTGGCGCGAGTGTGGGGGCCCGGGGCCGGGTGGTCAGGTCAGGGGCCAGGTGGTGGCCAGCATGCGGCGGGTGTCTGCGAGCAGCTGCGGGAGCACCTTGGTGTGGCCGACCACCGGCATGAAGTTGGTGTCCCCGCCCCACCGCGGCACCACGTGCTGGTGCAGGTGGGCGGCGATGCCGGCGCCCGCCGCGGCCCCCTGGTTCATCCCGATGTTGAAGCCGTGCGCACCGGAGGCCGCACGGAGCGCGACCATCGCGGCCTTGGTGAACTCGGCCAGCTCCACGGTCTCCGCGGTGTCAAGCTCGGTGTAGTCGGCCACGTGCCGGAAGGGCACCACCATCAGATGGCCGCCGTTGTACGGGTACAGGTTGAGCACCGCGTAGACGTGCGAGCCCCGGGCGATGATCAGACCGTCCTCGTCGGACTTCTCCGGGATGGTGCAGAAGGGGCAGCCGTCGCCCGCCCCAGGGCCGCTCGGCTTGTTCTCGCCCTGGATGTACGCCATCCGGTGGGGGGTCCACAGACGCTGGAAGGCGTCCTGGGTACCGACTCCGATCTGCTGCTCCGGCTCACTCGTCATGCGGGCCAGCATATGGCGTCCCCCGTTCGAAGCGTGTCGCTGGGGCGGAGCCCGCCCGGCAGCCCCCGATCCTTGGGGTATGGACCGGGCACAGCGGCTGGAGGTCTGGGAGCGGCGCAACGGGCAGCCGCTGCTGGCGGCCTGGGCGCTGTTCTTCGTCGCGTACGCGGTCCAGGTGCTGGCCACCGGCCTGTCCCCCGGGGCGCGCGCGCTGTGGAGTGCGGTCACCGCCGTCACCTGGTCCGCGTTCGCCTTGGACTACCTGGTCCGGCTGGTGCTCAGCGAGGACCGGCGGCGCTTCGTGCGCAGCCAGTGGCTGGATCTGCTGGTGGTCGCGGTGCCCCTGCTGCGCCCGGTGCGGCTGGTGCAGCTGTACCACGGGCTCCGGCAGCGCCGGGACCGGCCCCGGCTGGGTCTGGAGGCGCGGGTGATGAGCTACGCCGGGCTCTCCGCCGTACTGCTGGGCGTCGGGGCGGCGCTGGCCGTGCTGCCCGACGAGCGGCACGCGGCCGGCGCCAGCATCCGTACCTTCGGTGACGCACTGTGGTGGGCCTGCTCCACGCTGACCACCACTGGCTACGGCGATGTCATTCCGGTCACTCCGCGCGGCCGGGTGATCGGGGTGGGGCTGATGGTGCTCGGGGTGGCGCTGGTGGGGGC
>NZ_SRID01000692.1 GCF_004684805.1 Streptomyces palmae | reverse complement strand
CCCTACATACGCTCCCGCCGCCGCGCCCCGTCGCGCTACGCCCCCAGTCGGTCCTTGATCATCTCGGTGAGGGCGGGCAGGTGGTCATTGAGGAAGAAGTGCCCACCCGAGAGGACCCGGAAGTCGAACCCGCCGCTGGTGTGCTGCTCCCAGGCGCGTGCCTCGTCCACCTCCACCCGCGGGTCCGCGTCCCCGGTCAGGGTCACCATCGGGCAGGTCACCGAGGCGTCGGGCGCACCCCGGTAGGTCTCGATGGCACGGTAGTCGGCGCGCAGCGCGGGCAGCACCAGCTGCATCAGCTCGGGGTCCTGGAGCACCGCGCTCTCGGTGCCCTCCAGGGCACGCATCTCGGAGATGACCCCCGCGTCGTCCCGCAGGTGCACATGGTCGGATTCCTTGTGCCGGGAGGGCGCGCGCCGTCCGGAGGTGAAGAGCACCTCCAGCTTGACCCCCGCCCGCTCCTCCAGCCGCAGCGCCACCTCGAACGCGAGCACCGCGCCCATGCTGTGGCCGAAGAACGCCAGCGGGCGGTCGGCCAGTTCGCGCACCGACGGGTACACCGCGTCCGCCAGCGCGGCCAGGTCGTCGATACATGGTTCGCGGTACCGCTCCTGGCGGCCCGGATACTGGACCGCGGCCACCTCGATCCCCGGGGCGAGCGCCTTGGCCAGCGGGAAGTAGTAGCTGGCCGAGCCGCCCGCGTACGGGAAGCACACCAGCTGCACCGCGTCGGCCGCCGCCGGCTGGAAGCGCCGTATCCACTTGTCGTCGTCGTGTGTCACCCTGATCCCCCTCCGTCAGTCCGGCCCGGGCCCTGCGCCCCGCCGGGCTACCTGTCCACGTTCCAGGGGGACGGTACGGGGCCGGGCGGGCCGCGGGCCACTTCACCGCCGTCGCGAGCCGTTCTCCGGGCAGGGGAACCGGGCAGGGGAACCGGGTAGGGATCGCGGGCACACCGCCCCGCCCCGCCATCGACGGGGCGCCGCGGGAGGCCGCCCGCGGCGCCGGCGGGTGCGTGGACCGGGTGCGGGACGGTCCGACGGAGCCGGGTCAGGCGTGCTGCGGCACCTCGTCCTTGAGCATGGAGCGCAGCGTGGCGCGGAACTCCAGGGTGTCGGTGTGCCCGTGGACGGAGACGGCGTGCTCCGTGGCGGCACGCAGCACTTCCTCCTCCTCACCGGCGATCGTCAGGGTGCAGTGCGACTCGCTGGGGTAGTCCCTGCAGTCCATGACCTTGCGCATGGTGTGCCTCCCGGGATGGCTGGGGCTGCCGACGTCGCCGCCCGGAGCTGCCCGGGCGGGAGGGCG
>NZ_SRID01000691.1 GCF_004684805.1 Streptomyces palmae | reverse complement strand
GAACCCGCCCCGGGGCGTGCGGCCAGGGGCCCCGGCCCGCGCCCCCGCCGAGGCCCCGGTGTCTCGGCGAACCGTACGGCCAGGCGCTCCCCCGCCGTCAACGCACGCCCTACCGCCCGACTTTCGCTGGATTCCGGCGTTCCGCCACCACTTCACCGGAAGCGCCGAACCGGCCGCCGGATACGGAACCGATAACGGATCGCTCGCGTCGTCCCCAACGCTCTCCGCCGCCTCATATTCTCGGGCGAAGGCCGGACTGGGAAGGGACATCGACGCATGGAAGACCTGGGGGCAGAGGACCCTCGCTGGATCGGCGAGTACCGGCTGCTCAGGCGCCTGGGCGCGGGCGGTATGGGCCGGGTTTTCCTGGCGCATTCGGCTCGCGGACGGACGGTAGCCGTCAAACTCGTACAGACCGAGCTGGCGCAACAGGCGGAGTTCCGGCGGCGATTCAAACAGGAGGTGAAGGCGGCTCAGCGGGTCGGCGGCGAGTGGACCGCGCCGGTCCTGGACGCGGACACCGACGCGGCCACCCCCTGGGTGGCCACCGGCTATATCGCCGGACCCTCGCTGCACACGGTCATCGCCGAGAGCGGCCGGCCGCTTCCGGAGCGCTCGGTGCGCATCCTCGGCAACGGGTTGAGCCGGGCCCTCCAGGCGATCCACGGCGCGCAGCTGATCCACCGCGATCTCAAGCCGTCCAACGTCCTGGTCACCATCGACGGCCCGCGGGTCATCGACTTCGGCATCGCCCGCGCCCTGGAGACCGTCACCGACGGCGTCCACACCCGCAGCGGCGCGGTGGTGGGTTCGCCCGGTTTCATGTCGCCCGAGCAGGTCCGCGGTGAGCGGGTCACCCCGGCCAGCGACGTCTTCTGCCTCGGGTCCGTGCTGGCCTTCGCGGCGACCGGCCGGCAGCCCTTCGGCACCTCGGACAGCGGGGTGCACGCGGTGATGTACCGGATCGCGGAGGGGCAGCCGGACCTGACCGGGCTGCCCGAGGGGCTGCTGGACCTGGTCCAGGCCTGCCTGGCGAAGGACCCGGCCGAGCGGCCCACCGTGGAACGGCTGCTGGAGCTGACCGCCACCGAGGAGGACGGCGAGCCCTGGCTGCCCGGCAGCCTGGTCGCCCAGCTCGGCCGGCACGCGGTGGAGCTGCTGGAGGCGGAGACGCCCGCGGGGCCGGGGATACCGCAGGTGCCCGCGCCGCCGACGGTACGTCCGAACGCCGGGGGTACGGTCCCGCTGCCGCCGACCGTGCCGCCCACGGCCTCGGCCATCCCGGCACCGCCCGCCGGACCGCCCACCCCGCCGC
>NZ_SRID01000690.1 GCF_004684805.1 Streptomyces palmae | reverse complement strand
CGGCGGGGCCGGGGGCGGTCGCCGGCCCCTGGGGCCCGAGTCGCGGTTCACCGGACCGTGAGTGGGTGGGTCCGAAGCCACCAGGTGGTGAGTCGCCGGCCCCCGGCCACCGGGCTGTGAGCCACCGGGCCGGGGGCGCCTGCCCCGTGGACTCCGGTGAGCCGCGCCCCCGCCCCGCGCGGTGCTCGTACGGAGCCGACGCCGGGGCGCCGACCGCGCCGGAGCTCCCGCGCAACCCCTTTAGGAGGGCTTCACCAAGTTGCCAGGGGGAGCCGCGGTCAGGCGGGGCAAAACATGGCACCGCACGGCAATCCCGGCGCCGCTGACCTGGCACGGCGTGCCAACTCCGCACGGATTCTGGACAAAGTCTTTCGCTCAGCGAACCGACTCGCTACTTTTCCGCTACGCACACGCCCCGTGGCAGCGCCGCCGCGGAGCGCAGCCGGTGCGTGACCCGCGACCGGCGGCCTCTTCGCGCGCCGTCGCAGGGATCGATGACGCATCCACGGAGGCCCGCCATCACTCCGAGGAAGGGGCGTCATGACCGCGGAGACCTCTCAGACGCTCGACCGAGGGCTGCGTGTCCTCAAACTGCTGGCCGATACCGACCACGGGCTCACCGTCACCGAGCTGTCCACCAAGCTCGGCGTCAACCGCACCGTGGTCTACCGCCTGCTGGCCACCCTGGAACAACACGCCCTGGTACGCCGTGACATCGGCGGCCGGGCCCGGGTCGGGCTCGGCGTCCTGCAACTCGGCCGCCAGGTCCATCCGCTGGTGCGCGAGGCCGCGCTGCCCGCCCTGCGCGCCCTGGCCGAGGACATCGGGGCCACCGCCCACCTCACCCTGGTGGACGGCACCGAGGCCCTCGCGGTCGCGGTGGTCGAACCGACCTGGACCGACTACCACGTCGCCTACCGGCCCGGCTTCCGGCACCCGCTGGACCGGGGAGCCGCCGGGCGCGCCATCCTCGCCGCCCGCGCCGGCAACCCCGACGACCCCGGTTACGCCCTCACCCACGGCGAACTGGAGGCGGGCGCGAGCGGTGCGGCGGCGCCCCTGCTCGGGGTGACCGGCATCGAGGGCAGCGTGGGCGTGGTGATGCTGACCGACGCGGTGCCCGAGCAGGTCGGCCCCCGCGTGCTGGAGGCGGCCCGCGAGGTGTCGGAAGCACTGCGCTGACCTTCGGTGACGGCCGACCGCCGGGACGGCCTCGCCCGGAGCGGTCGGCGCCCCTCATCGCGGGGACGGCCTTGGCCGGAAGCGGCCGGAGCTCCACAGAAAGGCGCGAAGCCTCTGTTGAGGGTGGGGGTGGGT
>NZ_SRID01000006.1 GCF_004684805.1 Streptomyces palmae | reverse complement strand
CGCTCCACCCCCGCGGCGCCCGCCACCGAACCCGCCAACTCCTCCTGCCCCCGCACGAACTCCCGGTACTGCACCACCTCGGCATCCAGGGCCGCACCCCGGTAGGCGGCGTCCATGTCCCGCACCAGGGGGGCCAGCGAGGGCCCGTCGCCCACCAGGTGATGGAGGCAGACGACCAGCATTTGCCCCTGGTCGCCCAGGTCCATCAGGCCGGCCCGCAGCAGCCGCCCCGAGGCCAGGTCGAAGGGGGTGGAGGCGATCTCGCGCACCCAGCCCCGCCAGCGGTCCGTCCGCTCCTCGGGGGGCAGTGCCGACAGGTCGACCTGGGTCAACTCCGGTGACCAGGCAGGACCGATGCGCTGCCACAGCCGTCCCTCGCGCTCGGTGAACCCGGTGCGCAGGGCCTCGTGCCGGGCCACCACCGCCGCCAGCGCCCGGCGCAGCCGTGCCGCGTCGAGCCGGCCGCCGCGCACCCGCCAGACCAGGGGCATCGCATAGCGGTCGGTGGCCCCGGAGAGCTGTTCGTCCAGGGCGATGCGGCGCTGGAAGTCGGAGGCGGGCACCAGCGTCCCCGGCAGGTCGTCGTCCCGTCCGGCCAGGGCCGCCGGGGCGGGGCCCGGGCGGGCGGCCGCGGCGTCGATGCGGTCCGCGAGGTCCTGGAGCCGCGGGTTCTCGAACACCGAGCGCACCGGCAGCTCGGCGCCGAAACGCTCGCGGATCCGGGCCAGCAGGGTGGCGGCGAGCAGGGAGTGGCCGCCCGCCTCGAAGAACGAGGTGCCGGCGAAGACCTCGGGCACCGGCAGCAGCTCCCGCCACAGCTCGGCGAGCGCCTCGGCGGTCCCGGTGCGCGGGGCACCGCCCGCCCCGTCGGTGAGCGGGGTGCTCGACGCGGCCAGGGCGGCCCGGTCTATCTTCCCGTTGACCGACAGCGGCACGCGGTCCACGACGCGGAACACGGAGGGGACCATGTACGCGGGCAGCCGCTCGGCCAGGCGGGTCCGCAGCTCGCCCGCGCTCGGCACGCTCCCCGGGCACCACACATGGGCCACCAGCCGGTCGCCGTCCTCGGTGTCGGCGGTGACCTGGGCCTGGGCGACATCGGGGTGCTCCAGCAGGCAGGCCTCGACCTCACCGGGCTCGATGCGGTAGCCCCGCACCTGGAGTTGGTCGTCCAGGCGCCCCAGGTACTCCAGGGTGCCGTCCGGCAGATAGCGGCCGAGGTCGCCGCTGCGGTACAGGCGTCCGGCGCCGGACGGGTCGGGCCGGAAGCGCTCCCGCTCCAGCTCGGGCCGGCCCAGATAGCCGGCGGCCACGCCCGCGCCGCCGACGCAGATCTCCCCCACCGCGCCGATGGGCAGCATCCGGTGCCGGCCCGCGGTGCGCACCGGGTCCAGCAGATGGACGGTGGTGGTGGGGATCGGGGTGCCGATGGGGCTGCGGTCGCCGGCGATGTCCTCGGCGGTGATGGTGCGGGCGGTGACGTGCACCGTGGTCTCGGTGATCCCGTACATGTTGACCACCTGGGCGGCGGGGTGGCCGGCGGGCCAGTCGCCGAGGGTGGCCGGGCGGAAGGCGGCGCCGCCGAGGATGACGTAGCGGAGGGTGTCCATCCGCCGTTCGGGGGTCCGGGTCACCTGGGTGAGCTGGGCGAACGCGCCGGGGGTCTGGTTGAGCACCGTGACGCCCCGGGCGCGTACCAGGGCCGCCAGCCGCTCCGGGTCCTGGAGGTCCTCCGCCTCGGGCAGCACCAGCCGGCCGCCGTGCACCAGGCAGCCGAAGATCTCCCACACCGAGAAGTCGAAGGCGTACGAGTGGGCCTGCAGCCATACGTCCCGGGGGCCGAAGTCGAACGGCGAGCGGTCGTTGAGCACCAGGCGCACCACGTTGCGGTGGGTGACCCGCACTCCCTTGGGCCGACCGGTGGTACCGGAGGTGTAGATGACGTACGCCAGGTCGTCGGGCCCGGCCTCCGGCAGGTCGCCCGTGGCGGGGCCGGGGGCGTCCAGGTCCATCCGGTCGAGCCGGATCGTCCGCCCGGTGAACACGGCCGGGCGGTCGGCGGCGGGCGTGCCGGTGCGGTCGTCGGCGGGCGTGCCGGCGGTGGCATCGGCGTTCTCGGTGCCGTCCGTGTTCTCGGGGCCGTCCGCGGCGGGGGTGCCCTCCGCGGTGTCGGTGCCGTCGGTGACCAGCAGTCGGGCTCCGCTGTCGGCGAGGATGAAGGCGGCCCGCTCCGCCGGTGCGGCCGGGTCGATGGGCACATAGGCCGCCCCGGCCAGGAGGACCGCCATGATCGCCTCGATCTGGGCGGGCCCGCGCCGCAGCCGCAGGGCCACCAGGGTGCCCGGTGCCGCCCCCTGGTCGGCCAGGGTCCGGGCGAGCCGGCCGGCCCGGGTGATCAGCCGCTGGTAGCTGAGCGAGCCGGCCGAGTCGGCGAGGGCGGTGCTGTGCGGCTGCCGCCGGGCGCGCTCCGCCACCAGTCGGGCGAGGGTGGTCTCCGGGTAGTCGGCGGCCGTGTCGTTCCACTCCTCGGTCTGCCGGCGCCGCTCCCGCGGGGTGAGCGGTTCGAAGGCGCCCACCGGGGTGCCGGGGGCGGCGAGTGCCTGGTCCAGCAGGCGCTGCCAGTGCTCGGCCACCGCCGCCGGGCGCTCCGGGTCGTAGTAGAGGCCGTTGGAGAGCAGCCGCCCGGTGATGCCCCGCGCGGTGGACCGCAGCGTCAGATACAGGTCGCACTTGCCCAGGCCCGCCACGGGCGGGTCGATCGGCTCCTCGGCGGCGCCGTGCTCCCAGTCGAAGACCACGTCGTACAGGGCGGTGCGGCTCATGTCCTTGGGTGGGGCGACGCGCCGTACCACCTCGTCGAAGGGGGCGAGCGAGCAGGCGCGTACGGCCGTCAGGCCCGCCTGGCAGGTGTGCGCCCAGGAGGCGAAGGACTGCTCGGGGGTGCCGCGCAGCCGCAGCGGCAGGATGTCGTCCACCGGGCCCACCACACCCGCCGAGTCGGCGTCCCGGCGCGGGTTGGACACGCCGACGGTGAGGTCGTACTGCCCGGAGTACCACTGGAGTACGGCGGTGTACGCGGCCAGCAGCACGGCCTCCGCGCTCACCCCCTCGCGTGCGGCGAAGGCGGCGACCTCGGCCGCCTTCGCCACCTCGATCGGCAGCGACTGCTCCCGGTAGACGTGCACGGCGGCCCGGGTCCGGTCCACCGGCAGCCGCAGGGGCTCGCCGCCACCGTCCAGCAGCTCCGCCAGCCGGGCCGTGTGGCGCTCCTCCTCCTCGGTGTCCCGGGCCTGCCACCACTGGGTGAACGAGGGCGGTGCGGGCGGTAGCTGCCCGCCGCCGAGCAGGGTGGACAGTTCGCCGGCCACGGTCCGCAGCGAGGCGCGGTCGGCGACGGCGAGGTGGGCGACGAGCGCCAGGGTGCAGCCGCCCCCGCCGTCCGGGCGGGCCACCACGCGCAGCAGCGGGCCCTCGGCCAGCCGGAAGGGCCGGGTGAGCAGGTCGGCGAGTCGCTCCGGGGCGTCACCGTCCGCCTCGTCGAGCCAGGTGCAGTGGATCGGCAGGCTGTCGTGGACGCGCTGGACGCAGGACTCGCCGTCCAGGTGCACCGTGGTGCGCAGCGCGGGGTGGCGCCGCACGGTCGCGGCCACCGCCTCGCGCAGGGCGGCCCGTTCGGGCACCCGGTCCACGGTGAGCAGCCGGGTGGCGTTGTGGTAGACGGGGGCGTCCGGGTAGACGGTGCCGCGTTCGAAGTGCTCCACGAAGGCCATCCGCTGCTGGTGCGGGGTGGCCGGCCATTCCCGGTACGCGGCCGGGGCGGCGGGGCCCGCGGCCTCCTGGTAGGCGGCGGCCAGGTCCCGCAGGAAGACCGGTTCGGAGCCGATGTCCCACACCAGGTGGTGCAGGCAGCACAGGAGCAGCTGGTCGTGGTCCGGGGCACCGAGGTCCACCAGCATGGCGCGCAGCAGGCGCCCGGAGTCGGGGTCGAAGGGCAGTCGGGCGAACTCCCGCAGGGCCGCGGTGGCGTGGTCGAGCCGGCTCTCCTCGGTGGCGCCCTCGGCGGTCCGGTGCACGACCTCGGGTGTCCACGCCTCGCCGACCAGCTGGTGCGGCCGGCCGCTCGGGCTCTCCACGAAGCGGGTGCGCAGCACCTCGTGGCGTTCGACGACCCGGCCGAGCGCGGTGCTCAGGGCCCCCGGGTCGATGCCCCCGCCGGGGATCCGCCAGGTGAGCGGGGTGTTGTAGTGGGAGCCGAAGCCGCGCAGCCGCTCGTCCAGCCAGATCCTCTCCTGGAAGCCGGAGACGGGCAGCGTCTCGGACGCGGGCGGCTCCTGCTCCTCCTCGGCGTCGGGCGTGCGGTGCCGGTCCACGGCCCGGGCCAGCGAGCCGAGATCGGGGTGTTCGAACACGGTGCGCAGCGAGATCTCCGCCCCGAGCCGTGACCCGATGCGGGACACCAGCCGGGTGGCGAGCAGTGAGTGCCCGCCCAGGGCGAAGAAGTCGGGGCGCGCGGCGGCGTCCACCGGCACCCGCAGCAGGTCCGACCAGATCGCAGCCAGCTCCCGCTCGGTCGCGGTGGTCGCGGTGTCGGGGGTGGTCTGCGGCTGGTCGGCGGGGGCAATGGACGGCCGGTCCGGGGCGGTGGGGTGTTCCAGGGGCGGGAGTTCGGCGCGGTTCACCTTGCCGTTGACCGACAGCGGCAGCTGGTCCAGTACGGCGTAGGCGGCCGGGAGCATGTAGTCGGGCAGTTGCCGCCGGGCGAACGCCTCGACCGCGGGGACCAGCTCACGTTGGTGCTCCCGGTCCGCGGGGCGGTTGGTGAACGCTTGCGCGGTCGGGTCGGGACCGGTGGCGGGGCGGCGCGGATAGGTGTCGGCGACGAAGCCGGGCGCCTCCTGACCGGTGCCGCCGGGGTGGGCCGCCGGGTCCAGGAAGAGGATGTCGAGGCTGCCGTCCGCGGCCGTGTGCGACCAGGTGAGGATGGTGTGCAGGCCCAGGCCCTGGCCGAGCGCCGCGAAGTCCTCGGGGTCGGGCAGCGGCTCGGTGGCGGCCGGCGCGGCGCCGTCCAGGGCGTCGAGCGCGGTGGCCAGGTCGCCGCCGGCGCACACCTCCCGCTCCGCGCGCAGCAGCGGGCTCACCCGGGCGTTGGGGACGCCGGTCAGGCGCAGCGCGGCGGGCCGCTTCGCCAGCAGGTGGCGGCCCAGGGCGGGCAGGCCGTCGATGTCCGTGCCCCAGCGCACCGAGGTGGCGTCGGCGCTGCTGTCCGGCCGGGTGTCCGGGGCGGTCGAGGGGCTGGTGCCCGGGGAGGTGCGCAGTACGGCCTCGTAGCGGAACTGGGTGAGTTCGTTGTGCCGCCGGCCGCGTTTGACCCGGATGTCGACGCCGGCCACCTCGGGGAGTGAGCCCAGGTGCTCGGTGAAGAACTCGGGTTCCACCAGGAGTTCCTTCTCGTGCAGCAGGAGCTGTTCGACCGCCCGCTTCAGTTCGTCCGGTGTGCGCCCGGGTGCCGAGCGGCGCAGTTCGACACCGGTGCGGAAGGCGCGCAGCAGGCGCTGGGGCCGGATGTCGCCGACGTAGAGGTGCCCGCCGGGTACCAGGGTGCCCAGGGCGCCGCGCAGGGCCGCGGCGAGGTAGTCGGCGCTGGGCAGGTACTGCACCACGGAGTTGACGACCACGCAGTCGAAGTGGTGGAGCGGGATTCCGGACAGGTCGCGTGCCTCGCGGTGCAGCAGGTGCACCCGGTCGGCCAGGTCCGGGGCCTCGCAGACCTTCCGCCGCAGCCGGTCGATGGCGCGTCGGGAGAAGTCGGTGCCCCAGTACTCCGCGCAGTGCGGGGCCAGTCGGGCCAGCAGGAGTCCGCTGCCGACGCCGATCTCCAGCACGCGCCGCGGGCGCAGTTCCAGGACGCGCTCCACGGTGCGGTCGCGCCACTCCCTCATGTGCTCCCGAGGGATGGGGGTGCCCAGGTAGCTGTCGGTCCAGCCGCTGAAGTCCTCCCCCAGCCCGGCCTCGTCGCCTTCCCGGTACATGTCCTCGTAGACGTGCTGCCACTCGTCCACCCGGGTCCGGTCGGCCTGGTCGGGGCCGTGCCCTTCGGCGGGGCGGCCCCCCGGTGCGCCGGCGTCCTCGCGGACCGCCGGGACCAGGTAGGCCACCAGGCGCTTGCCGTGGCCCGGGGTGTCCTGCGGCAGCACCACGGCGCGTGCCACCTCGGGGTGGCGCTCCAGGGTCGTCTCGATGTCGTGCGGCTCGACCCGGAAGCCGCGGATCTTCACCTGGTCGTCGGCCCTGCCGAGGAACCGCAGGGTTCCGTCGGGGGCGTACCGCACCAGGTCGCCGGTGCGGTACATGCGGCCGGGGTGGAAGGGGTTGGGGCGGAAGCGCTCGCGGGTGGCCTCGGGCCGGTTGACGTAGCCGGCCGTAACGCCGGCGCCGCCGACCCAGAGTTCGCCGGGGGCGCCCGAGGGCACCGGGGCGCCCTGGGCGTCCAGGACGTACAGGGTGGTGTTGTCCATGGCGCGGCCGATGGGGACCGGGCCCGCGGGCGGGGCGGTCATCCGGTGCCGGGTGGCGAAGGTGGTGGTCTCGGTCGGCCCGTAGCCGTTGACCACGGTGATGCCGGGGCAGTGCGCGAAGACCCGGGCCACGGCGGCGGGTGGGACGACGTCCCCACCGGTCCACACCTCGTCCAGGCCGCGCAGGCAGTCGGGTTCCTCCTCCGCCAGGGCGGCGAACAGACCGGCGGTCAGCCAGGCCGCGGTCACCCGGTGCCGGGCGATCATCTCGCGCACGGTGGCGGGCTCCAGCGGTCCGGGTGGGGCCACGCACACCTGCCCGCCGGAGAGCAGCGGGACCCACAGCTCGTACAGCACGGCGTCGAAGGCGTGCGGGGAGTGCCACAGCACGCGGTGGTGGGCGCCGCCGCGCCAGCACCGGTCCAGGGCCAGGGCGGTGATGTTGCGGTGGGTGATCTGGACGCCGGAGGGCACGCCGGTGGAGCCGGAGGTGTACATCACGCAGGCCGGTGCCTCGGCCGGGACGGCCCGCGGGGGCGGCGGCGACAGGGGCGGGGCGGCCTGGGCGAGGGTGTCCGCGTCGAGTACCGGCAGCCCCGCCGCGGCCTGTTCGCGCACCAGCGGCAGCTCGCGGGTGGGTCCGGCGACGAGCAGCAGGTCGCCGCCGGCCTGGGCGAGGAGGGCGCGCAGCCGGGAGGCGGGCTGCCGTTCGTCCAGGGGTACGTAGGCCGCCCCGGTCTTGAGCACCGCCAGCAGGACGGTCAGCAGGTCCACCGAGCGTTCCATGAACACCAGTACGGTGGAGCCGGGGCGCACGCCGTGTTCGTCCAGCTGGGCGGCGATCCGCTCCGAGCGGGCCTCCAGCTCCGCGTAGCTGAGCCGGGTGCCGCCGTCGGCGACGGCCACCGCGTCGGGGGTGCGGGCGGCCTGCCGCCGGAACAGTTCGCCCAGCGAGGCGTCCGGCAGCGGCACCGGCTCCGGCTGGCACTCGGTCAGCAGCCGTCGGCGCTCGGCCGGTCCGATGGCGTCGGTGGCGGACACCGGGTGGTGTACGGAGCCGGAGCCCAGGGCGTCCAGGAGGGTGGCCAGGCGTTCGCGGTGCTCGGCGAGTTCGGTGTCCGCGCAGCGGTCCGGATGGACGTCGAGGGTGAGCTGGAGTTCGCCCTTGGGGCGCCGGTAGCAGCAGAGGGTGAAGTCCTCGGTGGGCATGATCGAGAGGTTGTGCAGGGTGCCGGAGGCGGTTCCGAGGTCGACCGGCCGCAGCGGTGGCACCAGGTTCACCAGCGGTCCGGCGAACCGCCGGTGCTCGGGCCAGCCGAGCTCCTGGCGCAGGTCCTCGCTCCGGTAGCCCTGGTGCTCCATGGCCCCGGTGACGGTCGCCTCGGTGTCGGCCAGCAGTTCGCGCCAGGTGGTGTCCGCGCCGACGCGCAGCCGCAGTGGGAGGACGTCGGACATCATGCCGGGGAACCGCTGCGCCGCGGGGGTGCGCCGGCCGTGGGCGGCCAGGCCCACCACGACGTCCTCGCGGCCGGACATCCGGTGCGCGTAGCCGGCCAGCAGGGCGATCAGCGCGCGGGAGGAGGTGGTACCGGCCTCCCGGGCCGCCGCGCGCAGGGCCCGGTGCTGTTCCGCGGTGACGGTCAGGTCGGTGCGGCGGACCTGGTGCGCGATGCCCGTGCCGCCCTCGGCCCAGGTCAGCTCCAGGGGCTCGGGACGGTCGGCGAAGCGCTGGTGCCAGTACGCCCGGTCGGCCGCGTACCGCTCGGAGCCGCGGTAGCCGGCCGCTTCCTGAAGTGCCTCGGCCAGTGGCTGGAAACGCGCGGCGGGCAGCGGCTGTCCGGCGGCACTCGCCCGGTAGATCTCGGCGATGCGGTGGGTGATGAGGTTGTACATCTGGCCGTCGGTGACGATGTGGTGGTAGCGCTGCACCCACAGGGTGCGGTCCGGGGCCAGTTCCAGCACGGCGCAGTCGCCGACCCGGCCCGATTCCAGGTCGAAGGGGTCCAGGAGCCTCCTGCGCATCCATCGCAGGGCGGCGGCGAAGGGGTCCGGCTCGGCCGTCAGGTCGTGGACCGGCACCTCGGGTGCGGTGGTCGGCAGCAGGATCTGGCGCGGCCCGCCGGTGCCCGCCTCGAAGCGCACGTGCAGGCCGTCCGCCTCCGTCGTGGCCTGGCGGACGGCCTCGGTGAACAGGGCGGTGTCGAGGGTGCCCTGGATGTCGAGGTACTGGAGGCAGTGGTAGGCGGGGCTGGCGGGGTCCAGTTGGTGCGCGTACCAGATGCCGGACTGGGCCGGGGACAGCGGGTGGCTCTGCGGGGAGTGCATCGCGGTTCCTCTTCCTGCGCGCCAAGACGGGGTGCTGCCGAGGGTCGGTCAGCGGACGTGGGGAAGTCGGGTGTTCGTGGCATGCCGAAGGGGCATGGGGTGGCCGCCCGGAGGGTCTCCGGGGAAAGAACTGCGCGGGTGGATCGGGGAGCGGGCCCGCGCTCCGCGGGACGCTGGGGGGCGAGGCGCTCCGCGGGCGCTGGGGGGGGCGAGGCGCTCAGTCGCGCCGGCTCTCCTGTCCGGGTCCGGTGGCGATGTCGTCGAGCAGCCCGGTGTGGCCGCTCTCCTCGATCCACCGCTCGGTCACCCGGCGGGTGTCGGGCCGATACTCCTCGCCCGCCTGGCGCGCGTACCCGTCGATCCGCTCCAGCGCCCCGGTGCAGTAGATGTCGGCGAGGTCCTGGGCCTCGGCGTCGTCCTCGGCCGAGCGGCGCGCGGCCCGGGCCAGGACCAGGCTGGCGGTCATGATCTCGGTGGCCCAGCGGGCGACCGCGATCAGCTGGTGCTCCCGCGCGAACAGGTCCTGGTCCTCGGGGTGGCACCGGGCCAGTTCGGCGCACCGGGAGCGGAAACCGCCGAGGAGTTCATGGAGCCGGTCCAGGTGCTCGCGGTTGCGGGGGCTCAGCGCGGTGTGCAGCCGGGTGCGCGCGCCGGCGGCCCGCTCGGCGCCGGTGCCGTCGTCCAGGGCGTCCGCCCGGTGGTAGGAGAAGATCGCGAGCTTGGACAGCCAGTAGTCGAGCTGGAAGTCGACGCCCCCGGAGATGCGCAGGTTGCGCGCGTCCCGGAAGGCGCGCTCCAGCGGCACCGGGGGCGCGCCGCGCCGCTCCTTGCTGGCCGCGGTCTCATAGCCCTCCGCGCCGAACAGGGACATGGTGCGGTCCACCACGCCCCAGCACAGCACCGAGGTGACGTTCTTGGCGACGGCCTGTTCGAAGAGCGGGTTGAGCCCGGCGTCCTCGCACAGCAGGCTCCACTCGGACACGGCCTCGATGGCGAAGGTGTCGGCGAGGGAGGCGGCGACGAGGTGCTGGATCTCCTCGTACTCGGCGAGCGGCACCCCGTCGATCCTGCGCCGCCGTACGAAGCCGCGCGACCAGTCCAGGCACTGCTTGGCGATGGCCAGGGCGGGGGCGGCGATGAGGTACATCCGGCCGAGCACGGCCAGCCCGCCGGCCTGCGCGGTGATCCGCACGTCATGGGCGCTGGGCTGCTCCACGAAGACGTGTTCCCGGGGCACCCGCACCCGGTCCAGGGTGAAGCCGCCGTTCGGGACGCCCTTGATGCCCATGAACTCGTGCACCGCGGTCCGCCGCACCCCGGGCGCCTGCGGATCCACCACCAGCAGCCTGCGGATCTCCCGGTCGTCCTCCCGTACGGTGGCGACCACTCCGAGCAGGTCGGCGACCGGGGCGTTGCCGCTGAACACCTTCTCGCCGCTGACCAGGTAGGCCGTCCCGTCCTCGGTGGGTACGGCGACGGTCTCCCGCCGATGGTTGGCGGCGCCCGCGGGCTCGGTGTCGGCGAAGCCGGAGAGCAGCCCCTCCCTGACCCTTGCGGCCAGCATCTCGCGCAGCGGGCCGTCCGGGAGGATCCGCACCAGCGGGCCGAAGCCGATGGAGTTCTGCACGGCGACGGCCAGGCCCAGCGGCATCGACCAGCTCGATACGGCCTGCACGACGCGGAAGGCGTTGAGGTCGGACAGGCCGAGCCCGCCCAGCTCCGGTGATCCCTGGAGCTTCACGAACCCGCTCTCCCGCAGCCGGTCGACCGCCTCCTGGGGCAGTACTCCGGTCCGCTCCAGCTCGGCGGGGTCCACCAGTTGCCGGGCGAACTCCTTGGCCTCGGCGACCACCGCGTCCCCGATCTTGCGGTCCTCCTCGGGCTGCGCCGGAAAGGGATCGAGGAGATCCAGCCGCAGCGCCCCCCGCAGGAGCTCCTCCAGGAAACTGGTCCTACCGGGAACACTCATCCCATTGAGCGGACGGGTCATGGCGCATCCTCCGTGTCTGTACCCGGGCACGCCCCGCCCCGGGCACACGGGCCCGTGGAGGGACGACCAGGCAGTCGAACTGAAGTCGGCTCACATATGTCTGGAGTTTTCCGGCACCGGTGCGCGCCCGGACGCGCGCGGCGGTACCGCACCCGTCGGCCGCGGAGCGCCATGGCGCTCCGCACCGGCGGATGGGGGAAGGCCCCGCGGTCGCGCCCCGCGGAAGCCGGACCGTGTACCGCGGCACGGCGGGGGACTCAGCTCCCTCGCCGCACCGCACCGGCACCTGGTGGAACACACCGGGCTCGCTCCCTGGGCCATGAGGGAGCGGCCGGCTGGTGGCCGGTTCGCTCAAGGTTGTTGTTGATCAGAGATTCCCTCGCAGACCCGTTCGAACGCCAGCCATTTTCGGCCACAGTTTCGATGCGCCTCCATGAGCAAGGCCATGGCATACACCTCAGGCCCGCCGGGTAATGTGCGGCAAGCGGAGGCGCGTCCCGGCGTGCCCGCGTACCGTCCTCCGCACCGGCAACCCAGGAAGGAATGTGCATGAACTCCACACCGCGCACCGGCGGCGGTCTGCCGCCCGCCTTCATGGCCTCCGAGACCTCGTCCTTCCTGGACTTCCTCTCCGTGCAGGCGCCGGAGCTCCTTCCGGCCAACCGGGACCTCCCCGCGGTGCGTGGCGCGTTCGAGGCCCCGCACGGCACCACCATCGTCGCGGCCGGCTACGCGGACGGGGTGCTGGTGGCCGGCGACCGCCGGGTGACCATGGGCAATGTCATCGCGCACCGCGAGTACGACAAGGTGTTCCCGGGTGACGAGCACTCGGCCATCGCCATCGCGGGCACCGCGGGCCTGGCGGTGGAACTGGTGAAGCTCTTCCAACTGGAGCTGGAGCACTACGAGAAGATCGAGGGCACCCCGCTCTCCCTGGACGGCAAGGCCAACCGCCTGACCACGATGGTGCGCGGAAACCTCGGCATGGCCATGCAGGGCCTGGCCGTGGTGCCCATCTTCGCGGGCTACGACCTGGACCGGGGCGTGGGCCGCATCTTCAGCTACGACGTCACCGGCGGGCGGACCGAGGAGACCGGCTTCACCGCGACCGGCTCCGGTTCGGTGTACGCCCGTGGCTCCATGAAGAAGCTCTACCGGGCGGGCATGTCGGAGAACGAGGTGGTCACCGCCGCCGTGCAGGCTCTCTACGACGCCGCGGACGACGACTCGGCCACCGGTGGACCCGACCTCACCCGCCGCCTGTTCCCGCTGGTCGCCCTGGTCACCGAGGACGGCTACCGCCAGCTTCCGCAGGAGGAGATCGCCGCGATCGCCCAGGCCGTGGTCGACCGCCGCCTGGAGGCCCCCGAGGGCCCGCGCGCGCCGGTGCTCTGACCGGATCCGGCCACCGCCCCGGGCCGCGGCCCGGGGCGGTCCGCCGCACAGGCCGAGAACCCCCTCCCTTCGTCCGGCACACCTGGGCACCGCGAGCCGGTCGACCACCGAGTCGGCCGGCTCCCGTGTGTCCGCACGGGCTCGTTCCGCATCCCCGTCGGCACCCTCGGCCGTCCACCGCCGAAGGCCTCGGCGCGCCGCTCCCCCACCGCGAGGCGCGCCGCCTTCCCGAGCCCCATCGCACACATCGCGCACATCGAGTACTTCCCGGCTCATCCCCACGACGCCACCTCAGGAGATCTCGTCATGCCCGGAGTGAACCGCCGTCACCTCTTCCGCACCGCCACCGCCCTGGCCTCCGGCGCCGCCGCCGGCTCGGTACTGGCGTCACCCGCCCAGGCCGCACCCACCGCCGGCGCCGAGTGCCCCGCCCCCCTGGGTCCGGTGACCGTCGGCCCGGACGACTCCCGCTACCCGTATCTGGTGGACCGCGGCCAGCAGCGCTGGACCGGCACCCCCGACGAGGTCCGGGTGGTCGGCTCCACCGGTCAGGTCGTCCAGGCGGTGCAGGCGGCGGTGGACGCCGGCAAGCGGATAGCGGTGCGCAGCGGCGGGCACTGCGCCGAGGGCTGGGTGGACGACCCGGCGGTCCGGGTGGTCATCGACATGTCCGGGATGACCCAGGTCGGCTATGACGCCACCCGCCGGGCCTTCGTGGTGGAGCCGGGCGCCAGACTGGGCGAGGTGTACCGGCGGCTGGTCCTGGGGTGGGGGGTGACCGTCCCCGGAGGCTGGTGCCCGGGAGTGGGCGCGGGCGGACACATCAGCGGCGGCGGCTACGGGGTGCTGTCCCGGGCGATGGGCCTGGTGGTGGACCACCTGTACGCGGTCGAGGTGGTCGTGGTGGGCGCGGACGGCAGGGCGTCGGCGGTGGTGGCGACGGGCGAGGCGTCCGACCCGAACCGCGAGCTGTGGTGGGGGCACACCGGAGGCGGCGGGGGGAACTTCGGCGTGGTGACCCGGTACTGGCTGCGCTCGGCGGGGGCCGAGGGGGACGACCCGCGGCGGCTGCTGCCCGCGGCGCCGACCGAGACGATCAACTTCTCCGCCCAGTGGCCGTGGCAGGCACTGGAGTTGGACGAGGCGAAGTTCACCCGGCTGATCCGCAACCACACCGACTGGTGCGAGGCGAACAGCGCGCCCGGCGCCGCCGCGACCCGGCTCTACGCCGATCTGACGGTGGGGCGCAAGGCCAATGACCTCAACGTGGCCAGCGGCCAGGTGTACGGCCCCGACGCCGACCGGCTGCTGGACGAGTACCTGGCGGCGCTGGGCGCCGGGGTGGGCACGCCGCGCAATGTGGCGCGAGCGCGCCAGCCATGGCTGGCCGCGGCGCTGGCCGGCCCGGACTCCAGCCAGTACCGACTCAAGATCAAGTCGGGGTATCTGCGCACCGGCTTCTCGGACGCGCAACTGGCCGCCATCTACCGGAACATGACCCGGGAGCAGGATCCCGGCCTGCTGTTCGGGTCGGTGGGCATCGCCAGCTACGGCGGGCAGATCGGCGCGGTGGCCGCCGACGCCACCGCCTTCCCGCACCGCGACGCGGTGATGCGGATCCAGTACACCACCGCCTGGGCGGACCCGGCCCGGGACGCGGACTACGTCGACTGGCTGCGCACGCTGTACCGCGAGGTGTACGCCGACTCGGGTGGCGTACCGGCCCCCGAGGACGGCGCCTACATCAACTACCCGGACGACGACCTGGCCGACCCGAAGGTCAACACCTCCAAAGTGCCCTGGTCCACGCTGTACTACAAGGGCAACTACCAGCGACTGCAGAAGGTCAAGGCCACCTGGGACCCCAAGGGCGTCTTCGGCCACACCCTGGGCATCCGGCCGCCGAACTCCACCCGCTGAGGCACTCCCGCGGGGCGGGGCGGCGCGGATGAGCCCCCGCCCCGCCGACCGGGGTGCCTGCCCCACGGCCCCGGGTGGTGCTGACCGGTGAGGCGGCGCCGGGCACCGCGCCCGGGTGCCCGGCCGGTGAGGCGGGGCACACCCGTTGTGTACGATGTACACATTCGGGGTCGGTGGTACCCCAGGGCAGACTCGGACGATCCGCGCGGTGGACGCGCCCTTGAGGGAGTGGGTGATGGCGGCGGACGCCGGAAAGCCGAAGCGGGGCACCTATCGCCATGGCGACCTCCGCAACGCACTGGTCCGGGCCGGTCTGGAGCTGGCCCGCCAGGGCGGGCCGGAGGCCGTGGTGCTGCGGGCCGCCACCCGTGAGGCCGGGGTGGCGCCCAACGCGGCCTACCGCCACTTCGCCGACCGCGCCGCCCTGCTGCACGCCGTCTCCCAGGAGGCCATGGCCCAGGTCGCCCGCACCATGGAGGCCGAACAGGCTGCCCTGCCGCCGACCGCCGACCCGGCCGCCGCCGCCCGGGCCCGCTTCCGCGCGGTCGGCACCGGCTACCTCCGCTTCGCCCAGGAGGAACCGGGGCTGTTCCGCACCGCGTTCCACGTCCCCGGCGACATGTCCCACGCCGCCGACGACTCCGCCGCGGGAGGCAGCGGCAAGACCCCCTTCGAGCTCCTGGGCGCCGCGCTCGACGGCCTGGTGGAGACCGGCCGGCTGCCCGCGGACCGCCGCCCCGGCGCCGAGTTCCTCGCCTGGTCCGCGGTCCACGGCCTCGCCGCCCTCCTCATCGACGGCCCGCTGCGCGGCCTCCAGCCCGACCAGGTCCACGATGCCGGGCAGCACCTCATCGACATGGTCGAACGCGGACTCTGAGCAGGCCGCGCCCGCGCCCGACCAGGAACTGCGAGCCAGGCGCGGCGCAGGCGGCGGGAATCGTCCCTGCGCCGCCGCCCGCCACGGCACCGTAGGCGGGATGCGCCGTCCGTCGCGGCTGCGGGGAGGTCACATGGCCCTGATCCGGAGGTAGCGCACCACCTCCGGTCCTTCCACCCAGGCGATGGCGCAGGCCGCGGCGGCCATGACACCGACCGCGACTCGCACCACCCCGGCCGGGATGAAGATTCCGCGTCTCATCGGGAACTCACCTCCTCTCCGACGGTGGCGGGCCGCTGCCCCGCGCGGACTCCGCGGTCAGCCATCGGCCCCGCGCCGGCGAGCAGTTCGGCCACGAGTGACTCGACCATCCCCGCGGCCACCTCGACCGCCTCCCGTACCGGGCGGCTGAGCCCGACCCGGACATCCGGCTCCTCCCCGGTCATGCGGATCTCCGGCTCACAGCCGATCACCAGCACCCGGGGGAGCGGCTCCTCGGCCAGATGGGCGGCGAGCGACAGCACCTGGACCGGATCCATGCCATGGGCCTGCGGGGTGGCCCGCGACTCGGCGAGATCGGGGACCTCGGGCTCGATGACGCTGACGGTGCCGGGAGGCTGCCCGTGCGGGGCGGCGTCGACGAACAGGGCGGTGTGCCAGCCCTCCAGCAGACGGTAGGCCAGGTCCATCCCGCGGATGCCGAAGTCGGCGGCGTGCACCTGGGGCGGCAGCGGGCGGGCGCGCAGCGCGGCGATCACCTCGGGGCCGAAACCGTCGTCCGCGCAGAAGACGTTGCCGATACCGGCGACCAGGATCCTCGGCCCGGTGGCCGCTCCCGCGCCGGCCGGCTCCACCACCGGCTCCAGTTCCTGCGGCGAGAAGAAGAAGCGGTGTCCGATCTGCTGCCCGGACCCGAAGTCGCGCCCCGGATCCCCCTCCAGCACCACCGCGACGTGCACGGTGCCCTCGAAGTCCTCCTCCACCCCGTCCACTTCGGCGATCCGCCCGGCCAGGGCCATGTCGAGGATGTCGGCGCGCTGGGTGGGCCGCAGCCGCACCCGGCTGCCGCGGGCCAGTTCGACTCCGTCCACCATGACCGTACGGCGCCCGGGCGGGACGGTGTCCTCGGGCGGGAAGGGGCGGTTCACACGTCCTCCAGGGTCCGGAACTCGCGGATGGTGCCGTGCAGCGCGCCGAGTTCCGCCGGTCCCAGCTCCGCACAGCGGTCCAGCAGCTCCCTGACCCGCGGGTCGCAGGCCCGGGCCTCCCGCCGCTCCTCCTCGGTGAGGCTGAGCACGCCGAGGATGAGCAGCTTGTCGATCTCGGTGCCGTCGAAGAGGTCGCCGGGGCTCTCCGGGGCCACGGCGGGGAAGTCGTAGAGGGTGACGGGCGAGGACAGCACGGTGTGCGCGCCCGCCCGGCTGTCCTGCCGCGGCGGCGCGGCGAGCCCGCCGCCCCCGGCCGCCGGACCGGCTTCCGCCTCGGCGACCAGGACGGGCCAGGTGCCCTGGTTGTCGCAGGCTGCAGCGGCGGCGCGCAGCCGCTCCGGCGGGTCGAGCAGGGAGACGAACCGGGCCGTGTCGCAGTGCAGCACCGTGTGGGTGGAGACGAAGGCGTGGACGGCGGCCCGCTCCCGGGCGTGGCGCTCTCCGGCGGCGGGCCGGGGGCAGGGGGTGGTGTTGGTGAGGTGCACGGCGATCCGGGTGAGCCCCTCCCCCACGGGCAGCGCGTGGATCTCCACCGTCCCGCTGAGCGGCTGCCGGCTGCGGACCACGGTGCCGGCGTGGCGCCCCGCCGGGTCGTACAGCGGCTCGCGGTCGGTGCCGCCGGGCACCTCGATCGGCCGGGTGTACGGGCCTGCTGCCCAGGCGGCCGGCGGGAGGTGGACGTACAGGTCGTGCTCGGTGGCCTCCTGCCAGGTGAGGTGGCGTTCCCCGGCCACGGTCAGTTCGTCCACCGGTTCCGGGCCGCCCTCGCCCTCGCGGACCACCTGGCGGTCCACGACGTGCAGGAAGCTGACCCGCACGGTGACCTCGGCCGGTCGGCCCCCGGTGTCCAGAAGGACCTCGGTGCGCAGGGTGCCGGGTTCGCCCAGCTCCTCGGCGACGGCGGTGGGGAAGACGCCGCCGAAGGTCCAGCGCTTGGCGTTCTTCAGCGCGGATCTGCGGTAGGGCCACAGTACGTACCCCTCGTACAGGCAGGTCCGTGCGATCTTCTCCACGGCGCGCTCCCAGGCGGGGCGGGTCGGGGTGCGGTCGGCGGTCACGGTGTCCTCCCCGGGTCGGCTGCCGCCTGGGCCAGCAGGTGGCGGACGGTCTCGTCCCAGCCGGTGAGCATCCGGCGCGACCGGTAGCCGTCGAGCAGTTCGTAGGTGTCGGGCGAGAGCCGCAGCCAGGGGCTCTCGCCGTAGTAGCGGTCCATCAGCTCGTGCCAGAGCGCGGCCGGCAGCCGGCAGGCGGTCTGGCGCGCCCAGGAGATCCGGGCGGTGGACAGCAGCCCCTGGGGCGTGGTGAAGAAGACGGTGCCGCTGAAGAGGAAGTCCAGCGGCACCTCACCCTCCCGCACCGCCCGGAGGTACTTGGTCACCGCCAGCTCGGTGTCGTAGCCGCAGGGCACGGTGAGTTCGACGGTGGTCGAGTCCTCGAACGGCGGGACGGTGAGCGTGGTCTGGGCCCAGGCCAGCGGACGCAGGGTGGTCCCCCACCGCTCGGGGGTGCCGAACAGCTCGGCCAGCGCCCGCTGCTCGTCCGCGGAGTAGCGGCGTCCGGTCACCGCGATCCGGATGGCGGTGGTGAGGCTGATCGAGCGGACCGGGCCGCCACCGGACCGGGTGATCTCCAGGTGGAAGCTCAGCGTGGGGAGGGAGGCGAAGCGCTGGGGCTCCACTCCGGTCACCGCGAAGCCGAGGTCCACGGCGGCGGGTGCGGGCGCCGCCGGCCGCTGGGTCAGGTTCACGCCGGGGAGAGGTTCGGCATGTCGGACAGGATCGGGTCGCGGTGCGCGGAATTGATCCCGGTGGACCGGCGTGCGGTCGAGCGGTCGTCGGGCAGGTGCCCGGGCTGGCGCTTGCTCAGACCCAGGTGCCCGCCGCGGCGCACCCCCCGGATGTGGGCGGTCGCGTCGGGCCGTACGTCGGGCGGGCCTACGGAGATGCCCATGGTGCCTCCTCGGTGGTGGGGAGAGAGCCAGATGCCATCGATGCCGTCGATGCCGTCGATGCCGTCGATGCGGTCAGTGCGTCGAAGAAGGCGCCGAGCCGCTGCCACACCTCGGGGCCGCCGGCCAGTCCCCTCCAGTGGGCGCGTACGACGGCCACCGCGCGGAAGCAGTCGTCCAGCGGCACCAGCCAGTGCTCGCGGGCCCCTTGGGCCCGGTGCACCAGCAGGGCCTCGACGTCGCCGGCCAGGGTCGGCAGTGCCGGGTGCGCCTGGCTGATCTCCTGCCAGGCGGCCGGGGCCACGGTGGCCCGGGTGACGCCCAGCGGGCTGGGGTAGCGGGCCGTGACCTCGCCGGTCCGCTCGGCGCGGGTGAAGAAGGCAAGGTCGACGGGGATGCCGAGGGCGGCCCACCGCACCTGGTCGAGCGCCGGCCCGTGCAGCGGCACTCGGCGGGTGGGCAGCAGCCGGTAGTGCGCCCCGCCGGCCTCGCCGCGGTCGAAGAGCAGGCCGCAGGCTCCGCAGGCGCAGCTCAGCTCCTCGGTGTTCAGGTCCAGCAGATGGCGGTGCGGGTCGGGGAGCGGCTCGGCGCACAGGTCGCAGCGCTCCGGCGCGCCGGTCTCCCGCGGCCGGGCGTGCCGGGCCTGGCGGGCGAGCCGCCACAGCCGGGGGGCAGGGCCGCCGGGCGCCGGGGGGTTCGAGCGGTCCGAGGGGCCTGCCCCGTTCATCCGCTCTCCCTTGCCGAGAGCACCGGGTCCGGGGCCCGTACCCCCTTCAGGAGCGCGTCGACCGGGATGAGGGGCCGCGCCGGCGCCGCGGGCGCGGTCTCCACGGTGACGCGCTCGAGTTCGGGGGCGCGGTGGGCGATGCCCTCGCGCACCAGCTGCTCCAGCTCCGGGCTGCCGGCGGCGCAGCCGCAGCCGCCGCCGGTGAGGCGGACCCGTACCGCGGTGTCCGTCAGCTCCAGGACCTCCAGGTCGGCGCCGCGGGCCGACAGCTCCTCGGCCAGTTCCCGGACGGCGCGCCGGGCCCGGACCGGTACGGGGTCCGGGTGGAGGTCGTGGACCAGCAGCAGATGGCCGATCAGCTCGTCCTCCGCCAGCCGCCGCAGCAGTCCCGCGCCCTGCTCGCCGCCGGTCGCCCCGGCCAGGTCCACCACCCGGGCCAGGCACTCCCCGTAGAGGGCGACCAGGGCCTCCAGGGCGGCCTGGGCGCGGGCGGCGGCCAGGCCGTCGGGCAGGCTGTCCAGGCCGGTCAGCAGCTCTTCGGTCCGCGCCACCCGGGTGCGGGCCTGCTCGTCGTCCCATGGCATGCGGCGGCTCCTAGGAGACGGCGCCGAAGGTCGGCGAGTGGGTGGTGGTCAGGGTCCGTCCGCCGCCCAGGTACATGTGGACGCCGCAGGGCAGGCAGGGGTCGAAGCTGCGCACGGTGCGCATGATGTCGATGCCCTTGAAGCCGTCCGGGCCGTTCTCCTCGAAGATGGGGCAGCCCTGGACGGCGTCCTCGTAGGGGCCGGGGGTGCCGTAGCTGTCCCGGGGGCTGGCGTTCCACGGTGTCGGCGGGTACGGGTGGTAGTTGGCGATCTTGCCGTCCCGGATGACCAGGTGGTGCGAGAGCACGCCGCGGACGGCCTCGTGGAAGCCCACGCCGATGCCGTCCTTCGGCACGGTGAAGTCCTGGAAGACCTTGGTGCGGCCGGCCCGTACCTCCGCCATGGCCTGTTCGACGAAGTACAGGGCCATGCCGGCGGCGTAGGCGACGAAGTACATCCGGGCCCGGTTGCGCTCGATGGTGTTGGGGAACTCCGGCGGCTTCCACACCAGTCGGGTCTCGGGGGTGGCCGGCGTCTTGGGCAGGTCGATCTCCACGCTGGTGCCGGTGGAGCGCACATAGGGGGTGCGGACCTTGCCGGCGAGCGCGGTGGCCCACAGCCGGGCGATGGGTCCGCCGCCGGTGTCCAGGGCGAGGTGGTCCCCGGTGCGCTTGTCGAACCACCGGGGGCTCATCACCCAGCTGTACTTGCCGCCGTCCAGGTCGCGCTTCTGCGGCGCGGGCAGGGTGGTCTGGTTCCAGGGGTGCCGCTGGTCCACCGGGTTGCCCAGGGGGTCCTTGTCGACGAAGGTCTCCTCGCCGACCCAGTCCTGGTAGTAGGAGCTGCCGAGCAGGATGCGCATGCCCAGGTTGATGTCGACCAGGTCGGTGGTGACCAGCCGGTTGTCGACGACGATGCCGGGGGTGACGAACATGCGGTTGCCCCACTCGTTCATCCGCCGGTAGTCGTAGTCGACGATCTCGGGGTCCTGGAAGGCGCCCCAGCAGCCGAGGAGGGTGCGGCGGCGCCCGACCTCCTCGTAGCCGGGCAGGGCCTCGTAGAAGAAGTCGAAGACGTCGTCGTTCATGGCGACCGCGCGCTTGACGAAGTCCAGGCAGCGGGTGAGCCGCACCAGGTAGTCGGTGAAGACCTGGGGGGTGGCCACCGTGCCGACGCCGCCCGGGTACAGGGTGGAGGGGTGCACGTGCCGCCCCTCCATCAGGCAGATCATCTCCCGGGTGAGGCGGCTCATCACCAGCGCCTGCTTGTAGGTCTCGCCCTCGAAGGGGTTGTAGGAGCGCATGATGTCGGCGATGGTCTTGTGCCCGTGCAGGTCGCCGCGGGGGGCCGGGGTGCGTTCGGCGCGCTCCAGCACCCCGGGGTTGGTCTCCTTGACCATGCGTTCGCAGTAGTCGACGAAGACCATGTTGTCCTGGAAGATCGTGTGGTCGAACATGTACTCGGCCGCTTCGCCGAGGTTGATGATCCAGTCGGCCAGCGGCGGCGGCTTCACCCCGTAGGCCATGTTCTGCGCGTACACCGAGCAGGTGGCGTGGTTGTCACCGCAGATGCCGCAGATCCGGCTGGTGATGAAGTGGGCGTCCCGGGGGTCCTTGCCCTTCATGAAGACGCTGTAGCCCCGGAAGATCGACGAGGTGGAGCGGCACTCGACCACCTCGCGGTTGGCGAAGTCGATCTTGGTGTAGATGCCCAGGTTGCCGACGATCCGGGTGATGGGGTCGAACGCCACCTCCGTGAGGGTGCGGGAGGCGGGTGGTGCGGTCTGGCTGCTCGTCACGGCGGGGTCCTGTCCTGGTCTGGCGGGGGTTTCGTCAGTGGCGGGGCCAGCGCGGCGCGTAGCCGGAGGTCAGCTGGGAGCGGTTGTGGCGCCACTTGGGTTCGTGGTTGACCGTGCGGTTGGTGATGGACCGCAGGGTCCGGATGAGCGGGCCGTAGGAGTGCCCCAGGATGGCCGAGGACAGGGAGCCGCCCGGCGGCTCGTCCATGAAGGGCATGAACTTGTCGGGGAACCCCGGCATGGTGCAGCCGATGCAGATGCCGCCGACGTTCGGGCAGCCGCCGATCCCGTCCATCCAGCCGCGCTTGGTGACGTTGCAGTTGACCACCGGCCCCCAGCAGCCGACCTTCACCTGGCACTTGGGCGAGTTGTAGTCCTTGGCGAAGTCGCCCTGCTCGTAGTAGGCCGCCCGGTCGCAGCCCTCGTGCACCGTCTTGCCGAACAGCCAGGTCGGCCGCAGCTGCTCGTCCAGCGGGATGGGCGGCGCCAGCCCGGCGGCCTGGTACAGCAGCCAGGTGACGGTCTCCATGAAGTTGTCGGGCTGCACCGGGCAGCCGGGCACGTTGACGATCGGCAGCCCGCCGGCCGAGCGGAAGTCCCAGCCGAGGAAGTCGGCCAGTCCCATGCAGCCGGTCGGGTTGCCCGCCATGGCGTGGATGCCGCCGTAGGCGGCGCAGGTGCCCACGGCGATCACCGCGAAGGCCTTCGGCGCCAGTTGCTCGATCCACTGGTTGAAGGTGATGGGCTCCCCGGTGTCCGGGTCGTTGCCCATGGAGGTCCAGTAGCCGTCGCCGTTGATCCGCTCGTTGGGGATCGAGCCCTCCACGACCAGGACGAACGGGCCCAGCTCGTCGCGTGCGGCCTGGCGGAAGGCGCGCAGGAAGTCCTCGCCGGTCTCGTAGGCCAGGACCTTGTTGTGGAGGTGGACCCTGGGCAGCCCGGGGATGGCGCCGAGTACCACGTCCTCCAGGCTCGGGAGCGAGGCGGCCGTGACGGAGACGGTGTCGCCGTCGCAGCTCATGCCCTCCGAGGTCCACAGGATATGGACTTCCTCCACCCCGCCGGGGGCCTGCGTGCCGGTGCTCGCGGAAGCGGTCACGGGAGCCTTCCTTCCGGACGGTCGTACGCGGACGCGGCCGCCGAGGAGCGGCGGGTGCGGCGTCCATCGCTGCCCGGCGGCCCCGGGCTCACCCCACAAACATTTACATAATTCGCGATGTACGACCATTCGGACACATGGGGTCGGTGGGAGTTTCCACCAGATGGTCCGGGGTCCGCTCCGGGCGCCGCTTGGTCACGAAGGCCGACCGGAGCGCGTGATACGGCGCCGTGGGGTCGAAGAAGACCTCCCGCATCCGCTCCAGCTCCGCGGCCCGGTAGGCGCCCAGTGGCCTGGCCGCCTCGTCCCGCTCCCGGGCGGCCTTCTTGGCGCCGATCCGGGAGCGCAGCCCGGCGCCGGCGGCCAGCCGGGCGGCCATCCGGGCGACCTCCCCGGCGAAGTCCCCGACGGCGCATTCCAGGACCCGGTCCACCAGGCCGATCTCCTGGGCGCGCGCCGCGCTCACCGGCAGTGCCCGCTGGGTCAGCCGCTCGGCCATGCGGTCCCCCACCCGGCGCGGCAGGGTGTACGTCCAGAACTCCGCCCCGTACAGCCCCATCAGCCGGTAGTGCGGGTTGAGTACCGCCCCGGCGCGGCACCACACCTCGTCCGCGGCCAGCGCCAGCATCGCCCCGCCCGCCGCGGCGTTGCCGCACAGGGCCGCGACGACCAGCCGGTCGGTGGTCCGCAGCACCGCCTCCACCAGGTCGTCCATGGCCTGGATGTTCGTCCAGGACTCGACGGCCGGGTCGGCGGCCGCCTCGATGACCCCCAGGTGGATCCCGTTGGAGAAGAAGTCCCGCGGGCCGCCGAGCACCAGCACCTCGGTGGGCCGGGAGCAGGCGAAGGCGTAGGCGTGCAGCAGCCGTCTGCACCGCTGGGCGCACATCGCGCCGCCCGGATGGGTGAAGCGCAGGAAGCCGACCGGCCCCTGCTCGGTGTAGGTGATGTCCTGCCAGGTCCGGTGGTCCTCGACCGGCCACAGGCCGCAGGGGGCCTCGGGCACCCCGCGCAGCCGGTCCCCGAGCACCGTGGTGGCCGGCAGCGGGTACGTCCGCGGACCCTGCGGCCGGCGGCGGGGCCGCAGCTGCGGGATCCACACCGCACCGTCGACGGTGGCCCGGCAGATCGCCCCGTGCCGGGTGGCCACCACCTCGCCCGGCCGGCCCGTCAGCCGGTCCTCCGGGTGGCCGCCGTGCAGAAACCACTCACCGCCCAGGAAGGCGTCCAGCACCCCGGGTTGGGAGTCGGCCGCCCGCAGCTCGCGCAGCACCGCCTCGGTGGGGTCGGCGGCCCAGTCGATCCGCCGCTCGGCCTGGCGCAGCAGGGGCCGGGCGGGGAAGGTCCCGTCGGCCTCCGGCGGCTGCCGACGGGGGGTGTACGTACCGGAGTCGAACCGCTCGACGGCGGTCAGCACCGCCTCCAGCGCGGCGTCGGCCAGCTCGCCCCGGTACAGATCGCTCTTGCCGACCGGCGGCACCGGGCAGGAGGCCGAGGCCCACACCGGGCCGGCGTCCATCTCGGCCTCGGCCTGGAGCACCGTCACCCCCCAGCGGGTGGCGCCCTCCCGGACCGCCCGGTCCAGCGAGGACGGCCCGCGGTCCCCCGGCGGCCCGGGGTGCACGATCAGGCAGGGGCGGGCGGACCAGATGTCCTCGGGGATGGCGGTGGTGAGCATCGGCGCCAGGATGAGCCGCGGGTCGTGGCGGCGCACCGCCTGCCGCAGCGCCTCGTCGCCCAGTGCCAGTTCCACGGCCACCCGGTGCCCGCGGTCGGCCAGGGCGCAGAAGACGCGCTGCGTCAGGCTGTTGAAGGCACTGGCGACAAGCAGGATGGTCACGCTCTCTCCCCGGGTGCTCGAGGTCCGCGGCGCTGCCCGGCCGCGCGGATGGCGATGCTCCCCCGGACCGCGCTCGCCGGGCCGCCGACGCGCGCGCCGCCCGGCGCGGTTTTGGGCCACGCGGGGGAAAAACCGGGGAAAACACCGCTGCCCGCGCCCGGCCCGTGCGGAACCGCCCCGCCCGGTGCCTACCGTCGGGAGCCATGCACGAACTGTCGATCGCGCTGGCCGTCGTCGAGACCGTCGAGGAGGTCGCCCGGGAGCACGGCGCCGCGTCGGTCGAGGCGGTGCAGCTGCGGGTCGGTCAGCTGGCGGGCGTGGTCCCCGACGCCCTGCGGTTCTCCCTCGAGGTGGCCGCCCAGGGCACCCCGCTGGCCGCGGCCGAGCTGGTGATCGAGGAGGTGCCTGCTCGCGCGCTGTGCGAGGGCTGCCGCACCGAGTTCGCCGTCGGCACCCCGCCCCGGCTGGGCTGCCCGCGCTGCCCGGACGCCGCCACGACGGTGGTCGCCGGGCGGGAGCTGGAGATCGCCGCGGTCCGACTGCCGCCGGCCGCCGCCTGCCCCGCCCTGGCGGCATCCACCTTGGGATCGGAAGGAGGCCCGTGATGTGCCGGAACGTCGACCTGCGCCAGGCGGTGCTGGCCAAGAACCACGCCCTGGCCGACACCCTGCGCACCGAGCTGGCGGCCCGCGGGGTCCGCGTGGTCAACCTGCTGTCCAGCCCGGGCAGCGGCAAGACCGAGCTGCTGACGCTGGTGCTGCGCCGCGTCCGCGAGCGCGGGGTGCCGGTGGCCGCGATCACCGCCGACCTGGCGACCGAGAACGACGCCCGCCGGCTGGCCGCCTCGGGGGCGCCGGTGAAGCAGGTCCTCACCGGCGGACTGTGCCATCTGGAGGCCGAGCAGGTACGCGGCCACCTCGACGGCTGGCTTCCGGACGGCACCCGGCTGCTGTTCGTGGAGAACGTCGGCAACCTGGTCTGCCCCGCCTCCTACGACCTGGGCGAGACCCTGCGGATCGCCCTGATGTCGGTGACCGAGGGCGAGGACAAGCCGGTCAAGTACCCCACGGCCTTCGGCTCCGCCCATCTGGTGGCGCTGACCAAGACCGACCTGGCCCAGGCCGCCGGCTTCGACGCGGCGGCGTTCACCGCCCACCTGGGGCAGGTCAACCCCGGTGTGGAGGTGGTGCGTACCTCGGCCCGTACCGGCCAGGGCGTCGACACCCTCGTGAAGCGCGTGCTGGCCGTCTGCGAGGGCGCCCCGCCGCACCGTCCGGTGCTCGACGCCCGGCACCACGCCGTCCACCCGGCCGTGCCGTCATGACCAGCACGCTGGACGGGCCGGTGGCCCAGGCCGTCGCCCGCCGGGTGCGGTTGACGGTGCGCGGGGTGGTGCAGGGCGTCGGCTTCCGGCCCTTCGTCCACCGCCTGGCCACCGAGCTGGCGCTGTCCGGCTTCGTCGGCAACGCGGCGGGCGGGGTGTTCATCGAGGCCGAGGGGCCGCCCGGGGCCCTGGCGGAGTTCCGCCGCCGGCTGCGGGCGGAGCGGCCCCCGCTGTCGCAGGTCACCGGCCTCACCGCCGAGGAGGTCCCCGCCCGCGGGACCGGCGGCTTCGCCATCCGCCCCTCCGAACAGGGCGAGGGCCGCACCCAGCTGCCCCCGGACACCGCCACCTGCCAGGAGTGCCTGCGCGAGCTGGCCGACCCGGCCGACCGCCGGTACCGCCACCCCTTCATCACCTGCACCCACTGCGGCCCCCGGCTCACCATCGTCACCCGGCTGCCCTACGACCGGGACGCCACCACCATGGCCGCCTTCCCCCTGTGCCCGGCGTGCGCCGCGGAGTACCGCGACCCGGCCGACCGCCGCTTCCACGCCCAGCCCGTGGCCTGCCCGGACTGCGGCCCCCGGCTCACCCTCGTCCGCGCCGTGGACGGCACAGGCGCCCCGGACCCGGAGCGGGTGACCGGCGGCCGGGCGCTGGAGGCGGCCCGCCGGCTGCTGGCGGGCGGCGCGGTGCTCGCCGTCAAGGGCCTGGGCGGCTACCACCTGGCCTGCGACGCCGCCGATCCGCGGGCGGTCGCCGCCCTGCGCGCCCGCAAGCACCGCGCCGCCCGGCCGTTCGCCGTGATGTGCGCGGACCTGGCCACCGCCGAGGGCCTGGCCGAGGTCGGCCCCGCCGAACGCGCCGCCCTCACCGGCCCGCACCGGCCCATCGTGCTGCTGCGCCGCCGGTCCGGGACCGAGCGGGCACTGGCCCCCGGGGTCTGCCCGGGCAGCCCCGACATCGGCGTGCTGCTGCCCTACACCCCGCTGCACCAGCTGCTGTTCGGCCTGCCGGGCGACCCGCCGGGCCCGCGGACACTCGTCATGACCAGCGGCAACCGCTCCGGCGAGCCGATCGTCACCGATGACGCCGAGGCCCTGGACCGGCTGGCCGGCCTGGCCGACGCCTGGCTCACCCACGACCGTGCCATCGAGGGGCCGTGCGACGACTCCGTGGTGCGGGTGACGGCCGACGGCCACGAGCTGGTGCTGCGCCGATCGCGCGGTTACGCCCCGCGCCCCGTCGCGCTGCCGCTGCCCGTCCGCCCGGCGCTCGCGGTCGGCGGCGACCTCAAGAACACCCTGTGCCTGGGTGAGGAGCACAGCGCCTGGTTCTCCCCGCACATCGGCGACATGGGCGAGCTGGCCGCGGTACGCGCCTTCGAGCACGGCGAGCGGCGGCTGCGCACCCTCACCGGGGTGGCGCCGACGCTGCTGGCCGCCGACCGCCACCCCGGCTACCACACCACGCGCTGGGCCCGCGAGCACACGGCCGGCCGGCCGCTGCGCCTGGTGCAGCACCACCACGCGCACATCGCCTCGGCCATGGCCGAGCACGGGCTCACCGGTACGGCCCCGGTGATCGGGGTCGCCTTCGACGGCACCGGCTACGGCGACGACACCGCCATCTGGGGCGGCGAGGTGCTGCTGGCCGACTACGCGGGCTACCGCCGCCTGGCCCATCTGGCGTACGCCCCGCTGCCCGGCGGTGACGCGGGGGTCGCCAATCCCTGCCGGGTGGCGCTGGCCCGGCTGCACGCGGCCGGCCTGCCGTGGGATGCCGACCTGCCCTGTGTCGCCGCCTGCCAGGACACCGAACGGCAGGTGCTGGGGCGCCAGTTGGAGCGCGGTCTGGGGTGCGTTCCCACCTCCAGCATGGGGCGGCTGTTCGACGCGATCTCCTCGCTGGCGGGGGTCTGCCACCGGGCGGACTACGAGGCGCAGGCCGCGGTGGAGTTGGAGGCGGCCGCCCGCACGGCCTGGTCCGAGCGCACCGGCGCCTACCGCTTCACCCTCCGGACCGCCGGTCGGCCGGGGGCCGCCCGGGCCACCGTGCTGGAGACCGCGCCCGTGCTGCGCGCGGTCATCGCCGACCTGCGCGGCGCCGTGCCGACCGCGGTGATCGCGGCCCGCTTCCACCGCGCGGTGGCCGCCGCCGTCACCGAGGTGTGCGTGCGGGTCCACCGGGAGACCGGGGTGCGCGCGGTGGCGCTCACCGGCGGGGTGTTCGCCAACGCGCTCCTGGACCAGGAGTGCGCCGACCTCCTGGCGGCGGCCGGCCTGGAGGTGCTGCGCCACCGCGAGGTGCCGCCCGGCGACGGGGGCCTGGCGCTGGGCCAGTTGATGGTGGCGGCCCGGGCCGAGACAGCGGGGAGCGGAAGGTGACCGGCGAGGAAGGGAGGACGCCATGTGCCTGGCAGTACCGGGCAAGGTGGTGAGTACCGAGGAACGCGACGGTGCGCGCATGGCCCAGGTGGACTTCGGCGGGGTGCTGAAGACCGTGTGCCTGGACTATGTGCCCGAGGCCCGGGAGGGCGAGTACGTCATCGTGCACGTCGGCTTCGCCCTCCAGCGGCTGGACGAGGAGTCCGCCCGAGCCTCCTTGGACCTCTTCGCACGACTGGGGCTGATGGAGGAGGAGTTCGGCGACGCGTGGGAGCGGGCGGCCGAGGAGGCCGGTATGCCGCACCCCGACGGGGACACCGGGGACGCCACACAGGAGGTCGTGCGATGAAGTACATCCAGGAGTTCAACGACCCGGATCTGGCCCGCCGGCTGCTGGAGGACATCCATGCCACGGCGACCCGGCCCTGGGCGATGATGGAGGTCTGCGGCGGCCAGACCCACTCGATCATCCGCCACGGCATCGACCAGCTCCTGCCGGACACCGTGGAGTTGATCCACGGGCCCGGCTGCCCGGTGTGCGTCACCCCGCTGGAGGTGATCGACAAGGCCCTGGAGATCGCCTCCCGCCCCGGGGTCGTCTTCTGCTCCTTCGGCGACATGCTGCGGGTACCGGGCACCGACCGCGACCTGTTCCGGGTCCGCGGCGAGGGCGGGGACGTACGGGTGGTCTACTCCCCCCTCGACGCCCTGGACATCGCGCGGCGCAACCCCGACCGCCAGGTGGTGTTCTTCGGCATCGGCTTCGAGACCACCGCCCCGGCCAACGCGATGACCGTGCACCAGGCCCGGCGCCAGGGCCTGCGCAACTTCAGCCTGCTGGTGTCCCACGTACGGGTTCCTCCGGCCATCGAGGCCATCATGGACGCGCCCGAATGCCGGGTGCAGGCATTCCTGGCGGCCGGCCACGTGTGCAGCGTGATGGGCACCACCGAGTACCCCTCGCTGGCGGAGCGGTACCGGGTGCCCATCGTGGTGACCGGCTTCGAACCGCTGGACATCCTGGAGGGCGTACGCCGCGTGGTGCGGCAGCTGGAGCGCGGCGAGCACCGGGTGGAGAACGCCTATCCGCGGGCGGTCCGCGCCGAGGGCAACCCCGGGGCGCTGCGCATGATCGAGGAGGTCTTCGAGGTGAGCGACCGCGCCTGGCGCGGCATCGGCACCATCCCGCGCAGCGGCTGGCGACTCGCCGAGGCCTACCGGGACTTCGACGCGGAGTACCGCTTCGACGTGACCGGGGTGCGCACCCGCGAGTCGGCGCTCTGCCGCAGCGGCGAGGTGCTGCAGGGGCTGATCAAGCCGAACGAGTGCGAGGCCTTCGGCACCACCTGCACACCGCGCACACCGCTGGGCGCCACCATGGTCTCCTCCGAGGGTGCCTGCGCCGCCTACTACCTGTACCGCCGGCTGGCCGCGGCCCCCGCGCCCGCCGCACCCGAGGAGGCGAGCATCGTTGGCTGAGGCGACGGCACCGCTGGACCCGGCGGCATGGAGCTGCCCGGCCCCGCTGCGCGACCAGCAGGTGGTGGTGATGGGGCACGGCGGCGGCGGCACGCTCTCCGCCGAGCTGATGCGGGAGGTCTTCGCGCCCGCCTACGGCAACGCGGTACTGGCCGGGCTGGGCGACTCGGCCGCCCTGTCGCTGGGATCGGCGCGCCTGGCCTTCTCCACCGACTCCTATGTGGTGCGGCCGCTCTTCTTCCCTGGTGGCGGCATCGGCGACCTGGCGGTCAACGGCACCGTCAACGACCTGGCGATGAGCGGCGCCCGCCCCGCCCACCTGTCCTGCGCGTTCATCCTGGAGGAGGGCGTCCCGCTGGCCACGGTGCGGCGGGTGGCCCAGTCCATCGGCGCCGCCGCGGCCGCGGCGGGGGTCACCGTCGTCACCGGCGACACCAAGGTGGTGGAGGCCGGGCACGGCGACGGCGTCTACCTGAACACCTCGGGCATCGGGCTGATCCCCGAGGGCGTCGACATCCGCCCGCAGCGCGCCACGCCGGGCGACGTGGTCATCGTCAGCGGTCCGATCGGCATGCACGGCATCGCCATCATGAGCGTCCGCGACGGCCTGGAGTTCGGCTCCGAGGTGGTCAGCGACACCGCGCCGCTGGGCGGACTGGTCGAGGCCATGCTCGCGGTCACCGCGGACCTGCACGTCCTGCGCGATCCGACCCGCGGCGGCCTGGCCGCCTCCCTCAACGAGATCGCCACCGCCTCGGGCACCGGCGTCGCCCTGACGGACAGCGCCGTGCCCGTGCCCGAAGCCGTCGCCGCCGCCTGCGGATTCCTCGGGCTGGACCCGCTGTACGTCGCCAACGAGGGCCGCCTGGTGGCCTTCGTCCCCCGCGAGCACGCCGACGCGGTGCTGGAGGCGATGCGTGCCCACCCGCACGGCGCCCATGCCGCGGTGATCGGCGAATGCGTCGCCGACCACCCCGGGATGGTGGTGGCCCGCACCGGCCTCGGCGGCACCCGGGTGGTGGACCTCCCCCTGGGAGAGCAGCTCCCCCGCATCTGCTGACCGCTTCCCCCTCCGGGGGCGCGCCACACGGCCCCACCGCTCCCCGGGCCGCCGCGGCCCGCGCCTGGTCCGGACGGGGATCGGTGGAGGCGATCGCCGCCGCACCGTCCACCGCGGATCCGCTGAGCGGTTCGAGCCGCGGGGCGCGTCACCGGTCCCGTCCGGGGCCGCCCCCGCCGGGCAGCGGCTCACGTGGGGAGTTGCTGCAGGGTCCAGCCGTTGCCGTCCGGGTCGGTGAACGCCGCGTAGGAGACGGTCGGCTTGCCCGGCGCGCCCATGTCCACCACCTCGGCCACCTCGACTCCGCGCCCCACCAGCTCGGCCCGTGCGGCGTGGATGTCGTCGACGACCAGGTGCAGTCCCTGGACCGAGCCCGGAGGCGTGCCGACGAGGCCCACGCCGATGCTGATCGAACAGGCCGACCCCGGTGGCGTCAACTGGACGACGCGGAACTCCTCGCTCGGGCTGAAGTCGAGGTCGACCGTGAAGCCGAGCCGGTCGGCGTAGAAGGTTTTGGCGCGGTCGACATCGGTGACCGGGAGCGGGATCAGTTCGAGGCGGTAGTCCACAACGGCGCTTCCTTTCATGTGACGTGATGGCCAGTCTTCACCGTGGCGTCGAGTGGCGCAGGCGAAACCGACAGCCGAGAGGCGAACAGCCGCTCGAAGTACCGTGGAGTCGCGGCTCGGTCCCGGGAGGCGGCGGGTGGTCGGCGCGAGGCCGTGACTCACGGCATGCGGTCGACGCGGGGGCACGCCTCGGGGCAAGCGGTCGGCGCGGGGGCACGCCTCAGGGCAAGCGGTCGGCGCGGGGGCACGCCCCACGGCAGGCGGTCGACGCGGGGGCACGCCTCACGGCATGCGGTCCAAGGCGTCCGCCATTCCCCGGAGTTTCTCCGGGTTGCGCACGATGTAGACGCACTGGACCGCCCCGTCCGCGACATCGAGGCCGAAGGCCATCTCCGGCTTCCCGTCGAGCAGGACCAGCCCGCCGGGGCGGCCGTTGAGTTCGACGAGCCGGAGTTCGGCGCCGGGCAGGCGGCCGGCGGCCCCGGCCAGGAAGCGGCCGACGTGGTCGGCGGTCTCCAGGACGCGGACCGGAGCCTGGGCGCTGCCCCCGCCGTCGCCGACGAGCCGGACGTCGGGGGCGAGGAGGGCGAGCAGTCGGGCCAGGTCGCCGCCGGCGGCCGCCGCGATGAACCGGTCGGTGAGTTCCCGCTGCTGCACGGGGTCGACGGCATAGCGGGGCTTGCGTTCGGCGACATGCCGCCGGGCCCGCCCGGCCAGTTGCCGAACGGCGGCCTCGGTGCGGTCCAGGGCCGCGGCGATCTCGCCGTAGGGAAAGCCGAACGCCTCCCGGAGGACGAACACCGCGCGCTCCAGGGGCGACAGGGATTCCAGCACCACCAGGACGGCGAAGGAGACGGTGTCGGCGAGCACGGCGCGCTCGGCGGAGTCCGAGGCGGTGGAGTCGAAGTCGGTGATCAGTGGCTCGGGCAGCCAGGGGCCGACGTAGGACTCACGGTGCGTACGCGCCAGCCGCAGCCGGTCGATGGACAGCCGGGTGGTGATCCGCACCAGGAATCCGCGCGGGTCGCGGACGGTTTGGTGGTCGGCGGTGGACCAGCGCAGCCAGGTCTCCTGCACGATGTCCTCCGCGTCCGCCACGCCGCCCAGCATCCGGTAGGCCACGCCCATCAGGATCGGGCGGTGCTCCTGGAAGACGTCGGTCATGGTGTCGGCGGAGGTCACCGGGCCATCCCAGCGGATACCGCACGGGTTGTCCAGCCACGGCGGGACCCGCGGCCGCGCGGGCGGTACCGGGATCCGTCCGGAGGCATCCCCCTGTCAACGGCCTCGTGCGGCCACCGACCCTCCCGGATCGCGCCATCTCCCGTGAAAGGGTGCGAAGTTCGCCCGTCCGCGCCGCGAAGACCTTGTGCGCATGGCATGTCCCGGTCATGATGACGCCTACGGAGTCCATCTACTCGCATAGATCCCCTGCGAGACCCGGTTCCGGGTTCGTTCCGGCTCCACTCCCGTCCCACCCGGCACCACCCGGCACCACCCGTGCCGGCACGTCACCGACCACCCCCCATCCAGGAGGATCGATCCCCGTGAGACCTCGTCATACCCGGCGACGCGGCACCCTCACCGCCGCCGCGGCCACCCTGGTCGCCCTCTGCGCGGCCCAGACCCTGACCGCCGCCGCCTCGGCCACCGCGGCCCCGGCCTCCGAGCCGGCGGCCGTCCGCGCGGCCCACTCCCCCTCCGCCACCGCGGCCGCCGTCACCACCGCCCAGGACCAGGCGGCGCAGGCCATCGCGCGCTCGCTCGGCGACACGGCGTGGAGCACGCGTCTGCGAACGGCCGCCCTGAACTCCTCCGAGGTGTCCGTCACCGAACAGGCCGGCGGCTCGCTGAAGAGCCAACTCGCCGCTGCCGACCGTCAGATCGCCGAGGCCAAGGGCCTGAGCGAGAAGACCGGCCCGCTGCTGCGGCTGCGCCTCGGGGACCGCTCGATGCGCGCCTCGCTGTCATCCGGCACGGCCCCCTGGGTCGCCGCGGCCGTCTCGGACGACGACGCCACCACCGTCACCGCCTACGACAGCCAGGGCCGCGCCCACAGCCTGGACGCCGGCAAGGCGCCCACCCGGCCGGTGTACGTGGTCGACATCGACAGCTCCGAGGCGCTGGCCGCCGGCATGGACGTGCTGCGTGAGGAGCTGGTGAAGCAGGGCGTGCCGTCCGCGGCGCCCGAGGCGGTGAACACCTCGGCCACGCAGCAGGCGGCCGCCACCGCCGGCTTCTGGACCACGAAGATCACCGCGGTCGAGCTGTCCGACGACGAGGAGCCCTGGATCAAGGGCGACGCCGAGATCTACACCCTGGTCAGCGGCTTCGGCCAGGACGGCAAGGTCCGGGTCGACCCCGTGGACATGCCGTATCTCGACAAGGACGGCACGGTCTACCGGCCCAACCAGATCCTGGTCAACTGGTCGAACTACAAGTACAACCTGGCCGACGCCGTGATGATGGAGGAGGACGGCAGCACCAACTACCGCGACCTCGCCAAGGCGATCGCCGCGGCGCTGCTCACCATCACCGACCAGGGTGCCTACATCCCGCTGGTGAACGCGATCCTGGACGCCATGCCGGACGACTGGTGGACCGACGACCCGGACTACGTGGACTCCTGGTACACCCTGGCCCAGAGCAACAAGGGCACGTACCACGGCGCCCGGGGCAACGGGTGGATGACCGTCGAGCCCTACTTCGTACAGCAGCTCTGACGCACGAGGACTCATCGGGGCCTGCGGGAGGCGCGTTCCCGCCGGCCCTTCGGTAGGTGGAGTCAGCGGCGCCGGAAGCCGGCCGCGTACAAGCCCCCCACCCGTCCCGCCTCGCCTCGCGGATCGGGCAGGCTCGCGCCGCATGCCTCGCCGACGGCCACCCGGGCGACACGTGGCCGAAGCCGCCCGTCCGGCGATATCTCGCTCGCGGTGCCAAAGACCGCCTGGTCCATCCACCACCGCCCGCCTTCGCCGCGGTCCCGCTCCGCTGGTCGCGATGCCCACCCGGCCGTGCCTCAGCACCCGCTCGAAGGCATTCGGGGTGGTCCCTGCGGCGAGGGGTGCTGCTTCCCCGGGCCGTACCGTCCGTTGTTCACTGTCCGTTCGGGTGCGGGGCACCTGGCACCGATAGCAACAGACGGCACACAGGCAGCCGGCGGCAGGGCAGACCGCCGCCGGCCGAGCGAGGAGGTTCCAGATGGCGCGGGGTTTCGGGGACGGGGTCGGGCGGCGCACCGTACTGAGGGGTTCGGCGGTCGCCTCGGCGGCGCTGGCCCTGCCGACTGCGGCCGCCGCCGCGCCCGCGCAGGTGCGCTCCGGTCGGCCGAGCGCGCCCTGGGGCGTCCAGGTGGGTGATGTGACGGCCCACTCCGGCCTGGTGTGGGTACGCTCCGACCGGCCCGCCCTGATGACCGTGGAGACCTCGGCCACCGACGCGTTCCGCCGGGTACGGCGCTGGCGGGGCCCGCTGGTGGGCGCCGGCACCGACTTCACCGGCACCACCGCGCTGCACGGGCTGCCGCCGGGCACCGAGGTGCACTACCGGGTGCTGCTGGCCGACCCCGAGGACCCGCGGCGCGTCGGGGAGCCGGTCCAGGGCACCTTCCGTACCGCCCCGGCGCGCAGGCAGGGCGTACGCTTCCTGTGGTCCGGCGACCTGGCCGGGCAGGGCTGGGGCATCAACCCGGACCGCGGCGGCTACCGCATCTTCGAGGAGATGCGGAGGCTGGACCCCGACTTCTTCCTGTGCAGCGGTGACAACATCTACGCCGACAGCCCGATCGCGCCGACCGTCACCCTTCCGGACGGTTCCACCTGGCGAAACGTGACCACGCCCGAGAAGGCGAAGGTGGCCGAGACGCTGGAGGAGTTCCGGGGCAACTTCCGGTACAACCTGCTGGACCACAATCTGCGGGCCTTCAACGCCCAGCTGCCCACCATCACCCAGTGGGACGACCACGAGGTGCGCAACAACTGGTATCCCGGCCAGATACTGACCGACGCCCGCTACACCGAGAAGCGGGTGGACGTGCTAGCGGCCCGGGCTCAGCGGGCGTTCAGCGAGTACTTCCCGGTCTCCACGCTGCGTCCGGACGGCGACGGCCGGGTCTACCGGGTGGTGCGCTACGGGCCGCTGCTGGACGTGTTCGTCCTGGACATGCGCACCTACCGGAACGCCAACTCGCCCGGTCGGCAGCCCGACGACGCCCAGGGCATCCTGGGCGCCGAGCAACTGTCCTGGCTCAAGCGGGAGCTGTCCCGGTCCCGCGCGGTGTGGAAGGTGATCGCCTCGGACATGCCGCTGGGGCTGGTGGTCGCGGACGGGGCGACGAACTTCGAGGCGGTGGCGCAGGGCGATCCGGGCGCCCCGCTGGGCCGGGAGCTCCAGGTGGCCGAACTGCTGCGGCACATCAAGCACCAGCGGATCACCGGTACGGTCTGGCTGACCGCCGACGTCCACTACACCTCGGCCCAGCACTACGACCCGGCCCGGGCGGCGTTCACCGACTTCGCGCCGTTCTGGGAGTTCGTCTCCGGGCCGCTGAACGCCGGCGGCTACCCGGCGGCGGGACTGGACGGCACCTTCGGCCCCCAGCAGACCTTCGTCAAGGCGCCCACCCGGGCGAACACCCCGCCCACCGAGGGCGGCCAGTTCTACGGCGAAGTCGACATCGACGGCGACAGCGGCGAACTGACCGTCCGGCTGCGCGAGGAGGGCGGGGCGGTGCTCTACACCAAGGTGCTGCAGCCGGGCCTGGTCGGCCAGTAGGCGCCAAGCCGTGCCCGGGCGGTGGCCGGCTGCCGCCCCGCGGCACTACCGCTTGGACACGCTGCTGGGATGGTGGGCTCATGGAAACAGCAGGGACGACACCGGAACCGGACGGCCGCGCCTTTCTGAAAGAGGTGGCCTGCCGCTACCAGGCCGACGAGATCCAGCCGAAGGATCTGCCGATGATCGCCGCCGAGGCGCTCGCGGCCGGGCTGGACACCCCCACGCTGTGTGAACTCGCCGGCCGGCCGCACACCGCGGACACCCGCGAGATCCGCGAGGCGTTCGAGCAAGCACTGTCCGAGGCCGGGATCGAGCTGCCCGATCCGGGCCTTGCGCGGCGGCACGCTCTGCGCCGACTGGCGGAGAGACTCGTCGCGGGGGAAGTCGCTCCCGCGGGCCTGGCGTCGGACGTCTGGTGGGAGACCGAGGTCGAGACCGCGGAGGAGCGATCGTTCGTGTCGCTGATCCCGCAGTGCGTGTGCTGCCTCGAATACACGACGGGGCTTGACCAGCGGACATGGGCGGCCGAACTGCACAGGGCCGCGCTCGCCCTGACGGCGTCCCCACCGATCGGCCCTGGCTGCTGACCGGCAGGCGCGTCCTGGCCGAGGGTGCGGTCCCGGCCGCGGCCCGGCGTACGCGCAGGGTACGGGCCGGCCTGGGTCGCGACCGCGCGGTCGCGCTGGGCCCTGACCGGTTGGGGCGTCGACGCGTGCGCCGGGGAGACCGGACGGCGCCCCTCGGGGGCCGCTGTTACGCACCAGTCACAGAACGTTCGTGATCGCGCAACACCCTTCGGCGAGGGTGGATGCATGACGCACCGGAACCCCGCCGCCGACCCGCACCGCCGCCCCGGGCGGCACCACCTCCTGGAACCCGCCGCCGCCCGGTGCTCCGCGGTGGCGGGCGGCATGGGCACCGTGGGCCTGCCGGGGGGCGGTGGCGACACCGTGGACCTTCCGGGGGGCGGCGTGGTCACCGTGGGCCCGGCCGGTCTCGACGACCTCCCGGCCGCCCGGGCGATGCACGAGCGCTGCTCCACAGGCACTCTGGTCCAGCGCTACCACGGCCCGGTGGCGGACGTGGACCGGTATCTGAACCATCTGCTCAGCCCCCGGTTCGGCCGGACACTGGCCGCCCGCACGCCCTCCGGGCGCCTGGTGGCGCTGGGGCACCTGCTGTGGGACGGGGACGAGAGCGAGATCGCCCTGCTGGTGGAGGATGACTGGCAGCGCCGGGGCATCGGCTCCGAGCTGCTGCGCCGGCTGGTGGCGATGGCCGCCGAGGCGTCCTCCACCGGCGTGTACGTGGTGACCCGGTGGGCCGGCGCCGGGATGGTGGCGGCCATGCGGTCCCTGGAGCTGCCTCTGGACTACCAGATCGAGGAGGGCACGCTGGTGATCAGCGCCCGCCTCGCGCCGCCCCCGGCCCCCGCCACCCGGAATCCGCAGCCGGCCGGGTACCCGGTCACCGCCACCACGCGGCCGCCCCGGCGCGACCGCTGAACCGCGCCCGCGCCGGCCCGGTGGTGACGGGGCGGCACTCCAGGCATCAGGATGGGTCCATGTCCGATGTTCAGAACCCGTTGCCCCGCCAGGTCGCCGACGCCTACGTCGACGCCCTCGTCGCCCTCGACCCGATCACCGGCACCTATCTGGGAGTACCCGAAAGCGCCCGGCGGCTGCCCGACTACTCCCCCGCCGGCCAGGAGGAACGCGCCGAGCTCGCCCGTACCACCCTGGCCCGGCTCACCGAGGCCGAGGCCCGTCCCGGCGCGGACAGCGCGGCCGAGCGCCGCTGCGCGCGGCTGCTGCGGGAGCGGCTGACCGCCGAACTGGCGGTGGACGAGGCGCAGGAGCCGCTGCGCGCCATCGGCAACCTGCACTCGCCGCTGCACTCGGTGCGCGGCGTGTTCACCGTCACCCCGACCGGGACCGAGGAGGACTGGGCGGCCATCGCGGAGCGGCTGCGGGCCGTCCCCGCCTGCCTGGAGGGCTACCGGGCCTCCCTGGCCAAGGGCCTGGAGCTGAACCTGCCGGCCGGCCCGCGGCAGGTGGCCACCGTCGTCGGGCAGTTGGACGAGTGGATCGGCACGGACCGCAGCTGGTTCCAGGAGTTCGCGGCGGCCGGGCCGGTATCGCTGCGGGCCGAGTTGGACGCGGCGGCCCAGACGGCCACCGGGGCGTTCACCGAGCTGCGCGACTGGCTGCGCGAGGTGTACGCCCCCGGTGTCAAGGGCGCTCCCGAGGTGGTGGGCCGCGAGCGCTACGCCCTCTGGTCGCGCTACTGGAACGGCGCCGACCTCGACCTGGACGAGGCGTACGCCTACGGCTGGTCCGAGTACCACCGGCTGCTCGCCGACATGCGCGCCGAGGCGGAGAAGATCCTCCCCGGCGCCACCCCCTGGGAGGCGTTGGCGCACCTGGACACCCATGGCGAGGCGGTCGAGGGGGTGGAGGAGACCCGGCAGTGGCTGCAGCGGCTGATGGACCAGGCGATCGAGCAGTTGGACGGCACCCACTTCGACCTGGCCGAGCGGGTCAAGCGGGTGGAGTCGATGATCGCCCCGGCGGGCAGTGCGGCGGCGCCGTACTACACCCAGCCCTCGGAGGACTTCTCCCGGCCCGGCCGCACCTGGCTGCCCACCATGGGCGAGACCCGGTTCGCGGTCTACGACCTGGTGTCCACCTGGTACCACGAGGGTGTGCCCGGCCACCATCTGCAGCTGGCGCAGTGGACCCATGTCGCCGACCAGCTCTCCCGCTACCAGGCCACCGTCGGCTGCGTCAGCGCCAACGCGGAGGGTTGGGCGCTGTACGCGGAGCGGCTGATGGACGAGCTGGGCTACCTGACCAACGCGGAGCGGCGGCTGGGCTACCTGGACGCGCAGATGATGCGTGCGGTGCGGGTGATCGTGGACATCGGCATGCACCTGGAGCTGGAGATCCCGGCGGACTCCTCCTTCCATCCCGGTGAGCGCTGGACGCCCGAGCTGGCCCAGGAGTTCTTCGGCCGGCACAGCGGGCGGCCGGCGGACTTCGTGGAGAGCGAGCTGGTGCGCTACCTGGGCCTGCCGGGCCAGGCCATCGGCTACAAGCTGGGCGAACGTGCCTGGCTGGCCGGCCGGGAGGCGGCACGCCAGCGGCACGGTGCCGCCTTCGACCTGAAGCAGTGGCACATGGCGGCCCTCTCCCAGGGCTCGTTGGGCCTGGACGACCTGGTCGAGGAGCTGTCGGCACTCTGAGCCGGCCCGGAGTCGGATCCGGACGGCGAACCGGATCCGACTCCCCCGCTACCGTCCCCCCTGTCTCCGCATAGGGCCTCCGGCCTTCGGGCCCGGCATGACTTCCCGGCGGAACAACGCGGTCCACAGGAACGTCACGCCGAACAGGGCTGACTCGGGCGGCTCCTCCCGCATGCGGCGCAGTTCGACCTCTACCAGGTCAGAGAAGATCCAGCGCAGCGATTCGGGTGTGTAGGCGAGGCCACCTTGCATCTCGCGCTCACGGTAGAGGTCAGCGTCCGCGCGCTCCGACCCCATTCCCGCCTCACCGGCGGCGAAGCTGGTCAGTGCGAGGTGGCCGCCAGGTGCGAGAACACGGTCGAGGAGGGCCAGATAGCTGACGCGGCGGTGCGGCGGCAGGTGGTGGAAGCACCCCGAGTCGACGACCAGGTCGTAGGGTCCGCTCAACTCCTCGGCGGGGAGAGCGAAAGCGTCACCGCACAGGAAGCGGACGTCGACGCCGGCCTCGTGAGCCCGGCCCTCGCCCCAGGCGACGGCCACCGGGGAGAGGTCGACGGCGTCCACCTCGAAGCCGCGCGATGCGAGGTACACAGCATTGCGACCCGGCCCGCACCCCAGATCCAGGGCCCGTCCGGGAGCGATCAAGCCCTGGTCGAGGTAGGCGGCCAGGTTCTCGTCCGGCTTCGCCGCGAAGAACGGGACCGGCCTTGACCGGTCGGCATAGAAGCGGTCCCAGAAGCCCTTGCCATCGCCCGTCGCCAGACGGCCGGCCTCGGATTCAGATGCGAAGAGCCCGTCCAAGAGCGCGAAAACGTCCTCGACGGTGCGTACGGTCCGGTCCATCCGGCCCCCCTTTCGACCGACACCGATCATAGGAGCGAGGGCAATGAAAGCCCAGGTCAGACGGCACTTTGCCATAGCCGGAATGGGCTGCTGCCGGCCCCGGAGAAGACCGGTGGGCAAACCCGCTCCGGACCCTGACCCCGCGTCCGCCCAGCCACCCGTCAAGGGCCGGAAGGGGCCGTCCTCGGCCGCGGCGGGGAGACTATTTCGACGAGTTTCCCAGCGGTGCCACAGGGCGACGTTGTCTGATGCGGCACGGGAAGAGGCCGGGCGTACATGTACGGGAACACGGCGCCCGGGGCGAGCCACACCGCCTGCCAGAGCGAGCGGTCGTCGATCCGGCTCGCCACGGGCAGGCCGCACCCCTCGCAGGCCAGGTTGGGGCCGTCTGCCCCGTCGAGGCCGCAACAGGCGCCGCCGCCTTTCTCCGGGAACAGCAGGGTGCCGCGGACGTCACCCGGCGCGGTCACGACCGCGCCGGGCGCGCCGAAGGACAGGGCGTGGACCGGCGCGTAGACACCGCGGGCGGCTGCCTCCTCCGGATGGATCTCCTCCTTTCCGGAATGGCGTGGGGGACCGTTGCCATCACTCAGCGATGACCTCGCGGAGGTACCGCACGGCGAGTTCTTCGGCGCGGTGGTGGCGTCGGAGAGCCACTTCGGACTCGCCGAGCCATCGCCGGTAGAGCTCGACGCCGGCGAGGAGCGCCTGACCGGCCTCGCGCCGGTCGTGACCGCACAGGGTGGCCCGCAGCTCGCGTGCCTCGTCGGGTGCGAGGGACTCGAGGTGGCGTACGCCTCGGGGGGCCGCCCCCACTCGACGTGCGGCCAGCGGGCCCAGTACGACCTCGCGCAGGTAGTTGAGGAAGCCGATGACCTCGAACAGCTCACCGCGGCCGAGTTTGGTCGCCCCGTAGTGCACCCAGATCCAGAACCGGTCCTCGATCCACTGGAGGTCGAGCGGGGAGTTTGCCGGCGGGTGCTCGGTGAGCATGCGGGCCAGCCGGCCGTCCCGGTCCCACAGGACGTGCGGGTCCTCGGCACGCTCGGCGAAGTCGGAGGTTCGCACGAACTTGAAGTCGACGTGCAGGAGTGGCGGCCCGACGAGCGTGATGATCAGGCGTGGCTCGCCGACGTGCTCCCCGGTGAATCCGGCCACCAGCTCGGTCCACGAACCGATCAGACCGAGCCGTTCCCGCATGACCGCGTCGAACGCCTCGTCGTCGACGGCCACGATCAGGTCCACGTCGGAGTAGGCGTCAGGGTGGCCGCCCGCGAGCGAGCCCGCGACGGCCACACCGGTCACCCGTCCGTCCTGCCGGATCCGGGGGAGCACGTCGTCAAGGAATCGGCGGTGCGGAGAGGGGGCGTCCATGGCGTTCCTTTCCGGTGGGAGCAAAGTCGTGCAATCTAACACGCGACCCGCACCGAACCCTCATGGGTTTTCAGGTGTGGTGAGGCGGTGCCACGAGGTGCTGCCGCCGTGGCCGCGCGGCGTCAGCCGGGCCCGGGCCGTACCGCGGTGCCGGGGGTCGAGGACCTTCGGGTCGCAAGGGCGACGGGCCTGTTGTCAGGCGTTCAGGGTCGCTCCAGGGCCCCGGTGGCGCTCGTCCGGTGTCAGCCCGTCCGTCAGATCCGCCAGTCGCGGATCCGGTCGGCGCACTCGTAGACCTCCACCCGGTACTCCTTGATGTCGCGGGCCAGGTCGACGATGGCGCCGTAGGGCGGGTCGATCCCCTCGCCGGCCGCCGCCATGTAGGCGACCACCACCATGCAGGCGTACAGGGTGCTGCGCGCGGGCAGCGGCTGGAGCCGCACCAGGGAGTGCATCAGCGCCGCGGCCCGCCAGGCGGCGTCGGGTCGGTGGTCGAACCTGGCGACCGCGAAGGAGTGCCGGGAGACAGCGGCGGCCAGGGCCGTGTAGTCGTGCACGGCGGGTTCGTCGTAGAGCTTCTGCTCTTGGACCCCCAGCAGCCAGGGCAGGTCGATCCGAAGGTCCATCAGGCCGCCGCGCCCCGGCCGGTGCTCGGGGGCACTTCCTCCGGAAAGGCGGCGTCGAACTCCTCGATGTGCTCGTTCCAGAACTCCGCCGCCCGCTGCACGAAGATCCGGCGCTGCTGCTCGCGGACGGAGAGGTCGTGGACGTACGCCTTGACGCTCTTGCCGTCGGCCGCCGCGGCCTCACGGATCGCCGCGAGCTCCTCTTCGGTGAACTCGATGTTCAGTGCGGGCATATGCGTCACGGTACCGCAGCGGTACCGCGCCGGGAACGCGCGCGGACCCGGCAATCGGTCGCCCGTCGTGCGCCGGGAGCCGCCCCCCGTCCCGCGGGTCAGGCCAGGGCCAGCGAGACGTCGATATTGCCGCGGGTGGCGTTGGAGTACGGGCAGATCCGGTGCGCCCGCTGGACGATCTCGGCGGCCAGTTCCTGGTCCAGCAGCGGGATCGAGATGCTCAGGGCGACGGCCAGACCGTAGCCGTCCGTCTCGTTGGGGCCGATGCCGACTCGGGCGCGGACGGTGGACCCGGTGAGGTCATAGCCCATCCGACGGCCGACGATGATCAGCGCGGTGTGGAAGCAGGCGCTGTAGCCTGCCGCGAAGAGCTGTTCGGGGGTGGTGCCCTCACCACTGCCGCCGAGCGCTCGGGGCGGGGTCAGCATCAGGTCGATGCGATGGTCGTCACTGGTCACCCAGCCGTTGCGGCCACCGTGCGCGGTCGCCTCGGCGGCGTAGGTGATTCTCGTCGGCTTGGTGGATTCCCCGGCCACGTGCGGTGCGCCCTCCTCGAGTGCGGGGCGTCGCGGCGGGCGGGCGCCGGGTTGGGCGGCACGACGCACCGGACGCATCGCTTCCTTTTATATCGCGCACAATGCTTCTCTGTGACGCGGACCTGCCCGACCGTGACCGTGTGCGGCGCGGAAGTCTCAGCGCCGGGAGGCCGCCGCCTCGGTCAACCGGTCGGCCAGCTCCAGCAGTTCACGCCGCAGCCGTTCCGCCGCCTCCCGCGGCATACCGCTCGCCTCCTGCAGCGCGTCCGGCACCCGCCGCGCCCGCTCCCGCAGTTCGCCGCCCCGCCCGGTCAGCGAGACCAGCACCGAGCGCTCGTCCTCCGGGCGCCGCTCACGCCGCAGCAGTCCGAGCCCCTCCAGGCGCTTGAGCAGCGGCGACAGGGTGCCGTAGTCCAGTCGGAGGGCGGCGGCGAGCTCCTTGACCGGTACCGCGCCCCGCTCCCAGAGCACCAGCATCACCAGGTACTGCGGGTAGGTGACGCCCAGTTCGTCAAGGTGCGGGCGGTACGCGGCGGTGGCCGCCCGGGACGCCGCGTACAGGGCGAAGCACACCTGGTCGTCCAGCCGCGGCCCGATGGGTGCCCGCTCGTCGGCCGGCTGCCCGGGCCGGGGCCGCTCACCCGAACCGGTGGGTTTGTCAGTCACCGCCCTATTGTGCCCAACACCTGGCCGGTGCGCCGCCGAACCAGCCGGTCCCCGACCGCCGGCGGCCATCGATCCAGGGCGGGCGGACGCCACGGGGTCACGGCAGGAGCCGCCAGGACCGGCCATGGCAACGGGGCATGCGTCGGCCGGACTTCCGCCCCCGGCGCGTTACGGCTGACGGGCAGTCAACCAGCGGGCTCCCCGGCCGGACGCGGGTGTGCTTGCCGACGGCAGGCGCCGATGCCAGGCAGGGTCGGGCCGCGCGCATCGGCGCCAGACGGGGGCCGGCGCGCGCGGGTGGTGCCTACGAGGTCGGGGTCCGGTGGTGTACCACCGAGCCCTCCCGGCGCTTGACGACCTCCAGCTGGGTCGGGATCCGCTGCCGCAGGTCCGCCACATGGCTGACGATGCCCACCGTACGGTCCCGTTCGCGCAGGGCGTCCAGGACGTCCAGCACCTCGTCCAGGGTCTGCTCGTCCAGGGTGCCGAAGCCCTCGTCGATGAAGAGGGTGTCCAAGCGGGTGCCGCCCGCCTCGTCGGTGACCACATCGGCCAGTCCCAGGGCCAGGGCCAGCGAGGCGAAGAATGTCTCACCGCCGGAGAGGGTGGCGGTGTCCCGGGCACGGCCGGTCCAGGAGTCGACGACATGCAGGCCGAGCCCCGAGCGGCGGCCTCCGGCGCGCTCGTCGGAGTGCACCAGGGTGTAGCGCCCGGCGGACATCCGCTGCAGCCTGGCGCCGGCGGCGGCGGCCACCTGCTCCAGCCGGGCCGCCAGCACATAGGACTCCAGCCGCATCCGGCGTTCGTTGTCCGCCGAGGTGCCGGCGGCGAGCGAGGCCAGCCGGGCCACCCGCTCGTACGCCTCGCGCAGCGGGGCGAGTCGACGGGCGTCGGCCACCGCCTGTGCGGAGAGCCGGTCCAGCGCCGCGCAGCGCTCGACCGCGGCGGCGTCCCGGGCGGAGGCCTCGCGCAGTGCCGCGGTCGCGGCCTCGAAGGCGCGCAGGGCGGCGGCCGGATCGGCGGGCGGCAAAGCGCCCGCGGCCCGCACCGCCGGATCGGCCGACTCGGCGCGTACCGCGGCGGATTCGGTGCGCCACCGGTCCAGGCGACTCTCCAACTCCCGCTGCCGAAACGGCGGAAGCACCGCGTCCGCGGCCTCCCGCGGGGTGGCGAAGCCCGCGCCGAAGGCGGCGTCGGCGAGCCGCGCGTCGGCCTCCTTCAACCGGGCCGCGGTGGTCTGGGCGGTGCCCGCCGCCGCCGCGGCCTCGGCCACCAGGTGGATGCGCCGCTCCAGCAGCGCGGCCCGCTCGGCCACACTGGCGGCGCCCTCCCGGGCCTGATCCAGTTGCCCGGTCAGTCCCTCGCACTCCTTGGCCAGGGCTTCCCGGTGGGAGGTGCGGGCCGCGGCGCGGCGCTCGGCCTCCTGGCGCTGGCGGGTGCGCCGCTGCTGCTCGCTCTCGCCGTGCGCCAGGTCCTCGCGTGCGTAGTGCCCGTCGGCGGCGGACTCCCGGGCGCTCTCGAAGGCCCCCCGCAGCTCGGCCAGTTCGGCGGCGACCGCCTCGGCGGTGGCACCGCCGGCCGCCGCCTCGGCCGCGGCCAGCGCGGTACGCACGGTGTGCAGTTCCTCCTCGGCCGCGGCGCGGGCGGCGTCGGCCCGTTCGCTGCGGGCCCGTGCCGCCTCCTCTGCGGCCCGGTCCACCTGGTCCGCGGCGGCCTCCGCCGGCCGGGGGTGCGCCGTGGAGCCGCACACCGCGCACGCCTGGCCCGGCCGCAGTCCGGCGGCGAGTTCGGCGGCGATGCCGTGCAGCCGGCGCTCCTTGACGTCCAGCCAGGTCTCCCGGGCGGCGGTGGCCTGTTCCCGGGCGGCCAGCGCCCGCTCGCCGGCGGCGCGCTCCTGCTCGGCGAGCGCCTGGTGCTCGCGGGCGGCGGTGAGTCGGGCGGTGAGCGGTTCCAGCCGGGCACCCAGCTGCTCGGCCCGGCGGGCGGCGGTCTCCGCCTCCTCGATCCGCCGCAGATACGACTGCCGGGCGGGTTCCCAGCCGGCGAGCCAGTCGGCGGCCTCCTCCACCGCCTCCTGATCGGCCCTGGCCTCGCGCTCCAGGGCGGCGATCTCGGTGCGGATCTCGGCGGCGCGGGCCTCGGCGTGGCGGGCCGCGGCGAGCCGGCCGAGGTCCTCGCGCAGCTGTCGCTCCTGGGCGGCCAGCAGCTCGCCGGGGGCGTCCGCGAGGCGGGTCGGCAGCTGTGCCCGGGCGCGCCGTTCGGCCTCGGCGGCGTCCTGGTGCTCCCGCTCGGCCGCCTGCCGCATCTCCAGGGCGGGGGCCACCTCCTGGGCGGCCCGGGCCCGCTCCAGGCGCTCCTGGATCTCCTGGTGCTCGGTGTGCTGGGCGTCGAGCTCGGCGGACCTGCGGCGGGCGGCGGCGTGCCGCTGCTGGAGCCGGGCGAGTTCCCGGACCGCCTCCAACTCCTCGCCGGCGGCCCGGTGGGCGGCCTCCGCGGCGCCCACCGCCTGGGCGGCGAGGTCCCGGCGCTCCCGGGCGCAGGTACGGGCCACCGCGGCCCGGGCCAGTACGGCGTCGGCCAGACCGGGGTCGCCCGGGGCCAGCGCGGGCCGGTCGGTGCGGGACGTACGGGCGGCACGGCCCCGGGCGGTGGTGCGCTGCTCCGGGACGGTGGCCGCGGGCGGGTCGAGGGCCGGCAGCTCGGCCAGGTCCGGGATGTCCCCGGCGGCCTGGGTCATCCGGTGGGCGAGCCCGAGCAGCCGTTCGTCGCCGGCGATCACCTGGCGTTCCGCGGCCCGGCGCTGCTCTGCCAGGCGCTCTTCGACGGCGGCGAACCGGCCGGTGTCGAAGAGCCGGCCCAGCAGCTTTCCGCGGGCCTCGGCGTCGGCCCGCAGGAAGCGGGCGAAGTCGCCCTGCGGCAGCAGCACCACCTGGCAGAACTGCTCCCGGTTCATGCCGAGCAGCTGGCCGATCTCCTCGCCGATCTCCTGGTGGGAGCGGCTCAGCCCCTGCCACCGGCCGTCCGGGGACTGCTCGCGCAGCTCGCTGTGGGCCCGCTCGGTGGTGAGCCCCTTGCCGTTCTTCTTGGGGCGCTGCTGCTGGGGGCGGCGGGTGATCTCCAGACGCCGGCCACCGACGGTGAACTCCAGCAGGACCTCGGTGCGGGTACCGGGGTCGGCGTGGTCGCTGCGCACGGTCAGCCCGGTGGCCTGGCGGGCGCCGGGCACCTGCCCGTAGAGCGCGTAGCAGACCGCGTCCAGTACGGAGGTCTTGCCGGCGCCGGTGGCCCCGTGCAGCAGGAAGAGCCCGGCCGCGGCGAGCGCGTCGAAGTCGACCTCCTGGGTGGAGCCGAACGGGCCGAAGGCGGTGAGGGAGAGCCGGTGCAGTCTCATCGGGACACCTCGTCCAGCGCCTCGGCGGTGCGGACCGCGTCCAGTGCCTCGGTCAGCACCCGGCGCTCGGCCTCGTCCGGGCCCTGGCCGCCGCGTACATGGGCGACGAAGTCCATGGCGATCTGCCGGTCGTCGCGGTCGCGCAGCCGCTGGGCGTACGAGCCGCCGGGGTCCTCGGGCGCCCGCTCGGGCGCGAAGGCGATGCTGACCACGTGCGGGAAGCGGGCGGCGAGCCGGGCCATCGGGTCCGCGGGCCGCGCCGGGTCGGTGAGGGTGGCCTCCACCCAGGAGTCGCGGTGGGCCTCGTGCGCGGGGTCGGCGAGCAGGTCCTCCAGTCGGCCGTGCAGCCGGGCCAGCGGCCTGGGCACCGGGCAGTCGATCCGCTCGGCGGCCAGTTCCCCGCCCGGGCCCAGGTCGATCAGCCACATGGACTTGCGGTGCCGGGCCTCGGAGAAGGAGTAGGCGAGCGGCGAGCCCGAGTAGCGCACCCGCTCGGAGAGGGTCTGGCAGCCGTGCAGATGGCCCAGTGCCACGTAGTCCACGCCGGCGAAGACCTCGGCCGGCACCGAGGCGACCCCGCCCACGGTGATGTCCCGCTCGCTGTCGCTGGGCGCGCCCCCGGTGACGAAGGCGTGGGCCAGGACCACCGAGCGGGTGCCGGCGGGGCGCTCGGCCAGGTCGGCGCGCACCCGGTCCATGGCCGCGGTCAGCACCGCCTGGTGGCTGCCGGTGTCGGTCGTGAACTCCCTGCGGACCAGGGCCGGCTCCAGGTAGGGCAGCCCGTAGCAGGCCACCTCGCCGTGTTCGTCGGCGAGGAGTACGGGGGTGCCGCAGCCGGACGGGGCGGTACGCAGGTGGATCCCGGCCCGCTCCATCAGGCCGGAGCCCACTCCCAGCCGGCGGGCCGAGTCGTGGTTGCCGGAGATCAGCACGGTGGGCACGCCGAGGTGGGCGAGCCGGTGCAGGGCGTCGTCGAAGAGTTCCACGGCGGCCAGCGGCGGCACCGCGCGGTCGTAGACGTCGCCGGCGATCAGTACCGCGTCCACCTGCCGCTGCCGGACGGTCCGCACCAGGTGGTCGATGAAGTCCCGCTGGGCCTGGAGCAGGCTGATCCGGTGGAAGGACCGCCCCAGGTGCCAGTCCGAGGTGTGCAGAATCCTCACAGCAGCGCTCCGACCCGCATGTTTACCGCTCCTCCGCCTCCGCGACCGGCGCGGAGCCGGCGTGGGCGCCGCGGTCGGCTCCGACCACGTTAGCGTCGCTGGGCGCGGGGTCCGTCACCGACCTCGGTCGGCCGCCCGCCGCGGGCGTGCCCGGTCACTGCGGAGAGTGGCCGCAGGTCCACGGACCGCAGTTCACCCCGTTCGGCGGTTGCCACACCTTCGCCGGGATGCAGTCGGTCCCCGGCGTGCATGGAATGGATGCTGTGGTACAAGCGGGCCGCGGCCTCGAAGACGCCGAGGGCACGTGGCCGGTTCAGGGCGACGGGGAGACGCTCATCGGGGCGATGACGTGCCGGAACCGAGATGTCCGGCCAGTGGCCTCGTCGCCGAGCCGACCGGGGATCCCGGTCGGGCGGACTCCTCGGCTCTCATGCCGACGAGAACCGACCTGGAACCCGCGCCGAGGGTGACCGGCCCTGGTGATCGGCCCGCGTTGTCGTTCGTCCTGCGGACGGCCGATGGAGTCATGGAGGTGTACGCCGCCGGAGTCGAGGACACGCTCGCGTCCTTGTCGGGCCGCCGCATGCGTTTCCGTGGGAAGACCGTCGATGCGGGACTCCCTGGCAGGGGGCCTGAGCTGTGGGTCGGGTCGGTGTTCGCGATCGACGAGTAGGACGACCCGGGCTCCATCTGCCCGCGCTCCGGCCGGCAGCCGTGCGGATCACCGAACGCCCCGGTCACGGCCGCCGCGCGGACCCGCGCGGGAGGATCTCCAGGACGGCCATCATGCCCCGGTCCTCGTGCTGGAGGATGTGGCAGTGCAGCACGGTCCTGCCGGTGAACTTCCGGAAGTGGACGCGGATGACGACGGAGCCGCGCCGGGGCACGTGCACCGTGTCGTACACGCTGTGGGAGGGGTCCTCGGCCCTGCCGTTGGTGCGCATCAGCTGGAAGTGGTCGGTGTGCAGGTGGAAGCTGTGGTCCTCGTCCGTGTCGTTGCGGATGGTCCACTCCTCGACGGTGCCGAGGGTGGCGGTGAGGTCGGTCCGCCTCGGATCGAAGGTCCGGCCGTTGATGAAGAAGACCGTGCCCGCCGCGTTCTCCGTGTAGACCAGGGTCTTGCGGGCCGCGATCCGCGCGTGGCTCAGGTCCTCGGCCGGGGCGAAGTCGCGCGGGATCGCCTCCCGGGGCACGGGCGTGCCGCCGGTGACCACCGTCGCGAGGTCGGCCCGCGGGAACCGGTCCCCGGCCGGGCCCGTGTCGTACGGCAGCGTCTCCAGCCGGGTGGTGCCGGGCTCCCCCGCCTGGACCAGGACGTCGAAGCGCGCGCCGGCGGGGACGAGCAGCGTGTCCTCGGTGCGGACCCGGCGCACCGGGACGCCGTCCTGGGCGATCACGTGGAAGCGGCTGCCCGGCAGGTGGAGCCGGTAGTAGATGTTCGCGCCGATGTTGGCCAGCCGCCACAGCTGGGTCTCCCCCGGCCGCATGGGGATCACGGGCTGGTGCTGACCGTTGACCGTGCGGTGGGTGGGCGCGCTGATGTTGAGGTCGCGGGTCTTGATCGCGTCGCCCTCCACCTGGAAGTCCTTGAGCGCGATGGTGTGCTCGGTGATGCCGCGCAGGGCGGGCGGCAGGTGGCGCCGCAGGCCCGCGACGACGATGACGCCGGACTCGCCTCCGGCGACCTGGGGTTCGGCGAGCATCTCGGCGTGCGAGTGGTACCAGTAGGTGCCGGCGGGGTGGTCGCGCGGCAGCCGGTACGCGTAGTGGTACGACTGCCCGTACCTGATCGAGACGAAGATGTCGTCGGAGGGGGCGCGCGGCGAGACGAAGAGTCCGTGGGTGTGCAGGTTGGTGTGCGGGTCGGCCTTGTTGGTCAGGGTCAGGTCGATGCGGTCGCCCGGTCGCACCCGCAGGGTGGGCGGCATGTAGGAGCCGTTGTAGGTCGTCGCGTACAGCCGGCGGTCGCCGACCCGGACCTTGCGCCGCTCCACCACGATGGTCGCCCTGAGCACGCCGTGGCGGCTGACCAGCTCCGGCGGGTCCCGGAGCAGCGGGCCGGCGCTCCGCGCCGCAGGGTGCACGTCCGCGGCCGCGGGGCGGTACGCGGTGTGCGTGAGCCGCGGCGGCTCGGGCCGCGCCCCCTCGGCGAGTCCGGCCGCGCCGAGGGCCAGGAGCAGGGCCGCCAGGGCCGGCGCGACGCGTGGTGTGGGCCGGGTCATGTCTCTCCCCAGGAAGCCGGCCGGGGTGGCGCCCGGCCGGGAACGGGTGTCCGAAACAGGGACGGTTCGCGATCCGGATCGTAAGGCCGGGGAAGACGCCGGCGCGCTCGGCCGCGCCCGGGCGGTGCCGCCGTTCACCCTGATGCCGGGCGGCCGGCCTGGTCGGGGGTTTCTCCGGCCGTGTGCCGGGCGTGCGGGGCGAGGACCGGGCGAGTGGCGCTCGCGCCTTGCGCGCGTATCTTCGAAGGAGGTGACAGGACCGGTCGACACGGCGGTGAGACGGGGCGGGGCCGCCAGGAGGTTGCCATGGCCGAGACCCCGCATGCGGTCAGCGATGTGATGACCCGGACCGTGGTCGCGGTGGGGCGGGAGGCGACGTTCAAGGAGATCGTCGAGACCATGGACCGCTGGAAGGTCAGCGCGCTGCCGGTGCTGGAGGGCGAGGGCCGGGTCATCGGGGTCGTCTCGGAGGCGGATCTGCTCCCCAAGGAGGAGTTCCGCGGCCAGGTCCCCCGCCTCGACGAGGCCCGGCGGCTGTCGCAGTGGGCGAAGGCCGGCGCGGTGACCGCCGACCAGCTGATGACCAGTCCCGCGGTGACCGTGCACGAGGACGCGACGCTGCCGCAGGCCGCCAGGGCCATGGCGGTACGGGCCGTCAAGCGCCTTCCGGTCGTCGACGACGAGGCCAAACTGGTGGGCATCGTCAGCCGGGCCGACCTGCTGAAGGTCTTCCTGCGCTCCGACGCGGACATCGAACAGGAGGTGGGCCGCCTCCTCGCCGCCCAGCCCCCGCTGCTGCTCGAGAACGCCGCGGCGAGTGTGGCGGAGGGGGTGGTCACCCTCACCGGGGACGTTCGGGATCCCTCGTTGATCCCGGTCGTCGTGCGTCTGGCGCGTTCGGTCGAGGGGGTCGTGGACGTCGAGTCCCGGCTGGGCAGCCCGCCCCCGGATCCGCCAGGCGAGCGGACCTGACCAGGGAAGGGGACGAAGATGCATCACCGCACCGTCGGCGAGCTCATGACCAGGGCGGTCGTCAGGGCACGGCCCCAGATGTCCTTCAAGGAGGTCGCCACACTGCTCGCCGACAACGACGTCACCGCGGTGCCCGTGGTGGACGAGCTGGACCGCCCGATGGGCGTGGTCTCCGAGGCGGACCTGCTGAAGAAGGCCGCCGACCGCCCCGAACCGGCCGGACGGACGGCCCTGCGCCACCTGGAGGCCTGGGAGCAGGCGCAGGCCGAGGGCGCCCGCGCCGAGGAGATCATGTCCGCCCCGGCCGTGTGCGCCCGCCCCGAGTGGACCGTGGTCGAGGCGGCCCGGCTGATGGCAGTGCACGGCGTCAAACGGCTGCCCGTGGTGGACGAGGCCGACCGGCTGCAGGGCATCGTCAGCCGCGGCGACCTGCTGCGGGTCTTCCTCCGCCCGGATGACGCCATCCGCGAGGAGATCGACGTCGACCTGCTGCAACGCACCCTCGGGCTCGCTCCCTCCGAGGTGATCGCCGACGTCAGGGACGGCCAGGTGGTCCTCACCGGCTCGGTCGAGGCCAGGACCCTGATCCCGGTCATCGTGCAGCTGTGCCGCGGCGTCGACGGCGTGGTCTCGGTCCGCGAGCACCTCACCTTCGCGGCGGACGACGTCTGATGCCACGGCCGCCGCCGGCGGGCGGCGATCCGGGAAGGATGTGATGACGGTGTCCGACGGGACGGAGGAGTCGGCGGCGCACCCGGGCGAGGTCGGCCGGCGGGCGGCGGCCCGTCGCCGGCGGCTCGGGCTCACCCAGGAGGAGACGGCCCGGCGCGCGGGCATGGCCGTGGACTATCTGCGCTACCTGGAGGAGCGGCCGGCCGCCCCCAGCCGCGCCACCCTGGCGCGGCTGGCCGGCGCGCTGGAGACCTCGGCCGCGGCCCTGCTCGGCGCGGAGGCGGACGCGGAGCGCCCGCCCGGCCGGGCCCAGGCACTGCTCCACCCGGCGCTGCGGGAGATGGACCAGGAGGAGTGCCGTGCCCGCCTGTCCTCGCACGGCGTGGGGAGGGTGGCCGTCATGGTCGCCGGACGGCCGGAGATCTTCCCGGTGAACTACGAGGTGGCCTACGACGGGATCTGCTTCCGCACCACGCCCGGGGCGGCGCCCGCGGCGGCGGCCGGAACGGACACCACCTTCGAGGTCGACCAGGTGGACGACGCCCTGAGCACGGGCTGGAGTGTGCTCGTCAGCGGCCCGGCGGAGTGGGTCACCGACCCCGGCATGGCGCGCGACCTGAGCGAACGGGCGCACAGCGGGCCCTGGGCCGGTGGCCGGCGGGAGCAGTGGATCCGGATCGTCCCGGAGCGGGTGACCGGGCGCCGGATCGTCCCCGCCGGCTGATCGCCCGCGGCCCTCCCCCAGCCGCGGCTCACCCCGGCCGGGCCGTTCGTCACGGGCCGCCGAAAGCCGGGGAGCTGCCTCACGGGCGGCCGTGCGGTCGGCGAAGACGGGGGGCTGCCGCGAGGTCGGCGAGGTCGGCCTCGCGGCCGGCGAGGGCGGGGGGCTGCCGCACGACCAGCCGGGCTGCCGCACGGTCGACGAAGGCGGAGGTCTGCCCCACGGGGCTGCCGCACAGCCGCCGAGGGAATGCCGCGCCGTCGGCGAAGGCAGGGGCTGCCGTGCGGTCGGCGGGGTTCCGCGGCACCCACCGGTCGCGGCAGCGGGTCGGCCACCTCGCCCAAACGCCCCGCGTGCCGCACCGGCCCCTTGGCCGGCCCCGCGCGACACGGCTCCGGTCGGGAGGCAGACTGGACCGGGCCGGGGGCTGATCGTAGGGAGACGTTCGCTTGGCGAGGTTCCGGGAGCTTCTGCTGCGGTTCCGCCCGGTGCGACCGCCAGGGCCGGCCGCGCCGGGCGGGGTGCCCGCGGACCGTTCCGCCGAGCTGACGGCCGAGTTGGCGGTACCGCTGTCGCTGCTGGAGCAAGCCGAGACCGAGGCCGCGGAGATCCGCGAGCGAGCGGCCGGGGAGGCGGCACGGCGCAGGACCGCGGCCGAGCACCGGGCGGCCGAGATCCTCGCGTCCGCCGAGGCCGCAGCAGTCGCCGTGCGTGCCGAGAGCGCCGCGCGGGTCCACCGAACGGCCCAGGCCCGGGCCGCGGAGGTGCGCGCGGCCGGCGAGCGGGCGGCCACGGAGGTCCGGCAGCGGGCGCGGGGGCGGATCGCCGCGCTGGCCGATCGCGTCGCGGCCAACGTGGCCCGAGACGCGGGGTGGGGGCCGGTGGGCGCGGAGGACGGG